>NZ_JBHTSW010000002.1:0-342830 GCF_042794945.1 Rhodococcus sp. NPDC056506
CCTTGCTCACGTTCTTCACTTCTTCGGCGACGTTCGCGGACGTTTCGAAGCCGACGAACGAGTAGTAGGCAAGCAACGCAGCTGCCAACACTGCGAGTGCGGGTGATCGGCTGTCGTCGAATTCGACGACGCGGCTGAGGGTTCCGCCGCCGTGCCCGAGAACTATGCAGGCAAGGACCACAACCAGGACAAGGCCGGTGACCTCGACGACTGTCATGACGACGTTGGCGCGCATCGACTCCTTGATGCCTCTCGCATTGAGAAGTCCCACCAGTAGAAGGAAGACGAGCGCTGCCGGAACGGTCGGGACGTCGATGAACGCTTTGAGATAGTCGCCCGAGAATGCGAGAGCGAGTCCCGCTGCACTCGTGACACCGGCCGCCAGCATCGAGAAGCCGACGAGGAACGAGATCAGTGGTTTCCCATACGCCCGCTGGGCGAACACGGCAGCACCGCCCGCGCGCGGATATTTGGTGACCAGTTCGGCATACGACGTTGCTGTCAACAACGCCATGACCAGCGCTACGAGCAGCGGGACCCAGACGGCTCCACCCACCTCACCGGCGATGACGCCCACCAATGCGTAGATACCGGCACCCAGAACATCTCCGAGGATGAACACGAAAAGGAGTGGGCCGGTTATCGCCCGGGTGAGAGTGTTCGTACCGCCGCTTTCGTCGCGGCGTGCGGTTTCGTCCACGTTCTCGGCCCTCGCGGCGCGTCGCATGTGCAAGGTTCATCCTGTCTTCATGGTGACGTGCCGCCACCTCAGGAGCAGTCATGTACCCAGTGACCGAAGTTTCAAACGTAGGTCGCCCGCCTTTCCGTGCTTTGCTTGTAGGGGAATCACAGAAGTACTGACTGGAGGACGAAGTGGCCGAAACGACGGTTGCCGCGGTGATGGACGAGTTGGCTGCTCTCGAAGATCCGAAGGCGCGTGCGGTGAACGAGAAGCACGGTGACGATCACGGCGTGAACCTCACAAAGCTGCGCGCTGTTGCGAAGCGATTGAAGACTCAGCAGGAACTCGCACAACAGCTTTGGGCGACGGGTGATACCGCGGCGCGATTGTTGGCCATTTTGATCTGTCGCCCGAAGGCGTTCGAGCGTGACCAGTTGGACGTCATGTTGCGTGAGGCCCGCACTCCCAAGGTGCAGGACTGGCTCGTCAACTACGTGGTGAAGAAGAATCCGCACGCCGACGAGTTGCGGGTGGCCTGGACCGCGGACCCTGATCCTGTGGTCGCGAGCGCCGGGTGGGCTCTGACCACCGAACGTGTCGCGAAGAAGCCTGAGGGACTTGACCTTTCAGGGTTACTCGACGTCATCGAGGCGGAGATGAAGGATGCGCCTGATCGCCTGCAATGGGCGATGAATCACTGCCTGGCTCAGATCGGGATCGAACATGCCGAGTATCGCGCCAGGGCAATCGACATCGGTGAGCGGCTGCGAGTGCTCGAGGATTACCCGACGCCCCCGAACTGCACCTCGCCGTTTGCGCCCATCTGGATCTCGGAGATGGTGCGGCGACAGGCCGCCGAGTAGAGAGGCCAGCTCTTCCCGCGGCGGCCCGGTGACGGCAAGCGTCAGTTACACAACTATCGGTGTTCGGAGCTATCGGGTCGCAAGACTGTTCGGCGTGTTTTCCCTTCCTGTGGCTACCTCGACCGTGAAGCCTTCAGTTCGAGAATCGTTTCGCGGAAAGCGATGTGCAACTACGGAGCCGAGAATCTCCCCTGCACGGACGGCCACGTTCGACAGAAGTGACGCAGTCAGCCCGTGTGTCTTTTCGGTGCCGCCTTGCAGGTAAATGCCCGCCCGGACTTCCGGTTTCGTGGTGAGGCGGTAATCCCGCGCCACTTCCGTCGCCGAATCACCCACGGGTGCGAGGTCACCGAGGATCTCTCGCAGCGGCATCGGCGTGAACCCGGTTGCGAGCACGACAGCGTCGCAGGAAAGCGTGTCGGTGACGCCGTCGAGAGTGCTGCGGACGCTGACGTCGATACCGTCCTGGCCCTCGATCACGTTCGTGATGTACGACGCCTTGCGCATGAACAAGCGCCGCTTGCCGCGGACGATCTCCTGGTATTCGGTCGTGTAGAGCTCGTTGATCAGCTCGATGTCGACTACGGAGTAGTTGGTTCCCTTGTGAAGGGAGAGTAGGCGCTCCCGTTGTTCCGGTGTCGTGGCATGCAATTCGTCGACGGTCGAGGGGTCGAAAATCCGGTTGGCGTACGGGCTGTCGTCGGCGGGGCTGTAGCCGTAGCGAGAGAAGACGCTGTGCACCTCGGCATTCGGATAGTGCCGGTGCAGGTACTGCACTACCTCTGCGGCGCTCTGTCCGGCTCCGAGTACGACGAAACGCTGATGGCGCAGTTCGGGGAGGTTCTGGAGGTGGAACAGGAACTGGTGATTGTGGAAGCACCGGGGTGACGGGGCTGCCCATTCAGGCAGCCGCGCACGCAGACCCGCACCGACCACGACGTTGCGTGTCCGCAGGATCTCGCCCGCGGACGTCTCGACGCTGAACTCGTCGACAGTGCCGCTGGAGGATCTGGATCCGGTGATCCCAGTCACAGTGGCGCCGTATTGGACGTCGGCGTCGACTCGATCGGCCGCCCACCGGAGGTAGTCGTCGAACTCGTGGCGAGTGGGGAAAAAGGTTTGGTGATTGACGAAGTCCACAAGTCGACCCTTGTCGAACAGGTAGGTGAAGAAACTGTAGGAACTCCTGGGGTTCCGAAATGTCACCAGATCCTTCGGGAACGCGATCTGCATCGTTGCTCCGTCGAGGAGCATGCCTGGATGCCAGGCAAAGGCGAGTTGTCGTTCGACGAAGCGGGCGCTGATGCGATCGGCGGGGATACACGTCGCGTTGTGCTCCTCGATCGCAATCGCCAGAGCCAGGTTCGAAGGTCCGAAGCCCACCCCGACGATGTCGAGTGCGCCGGGTGTCGAATCTTCTTTCGCCCGAGTCGAAGTCATGGCATCAGTCCATCCTCGCCGTTGGCGGCGGTACGAATATGTCGTCGGCCCGGTCTCGGCCAAGTAGTAGTGCAGCCTAACCTGATTCTGCGTTGCGGTGGGGTCCGCGTGCTTCGTCCGGTCCGCGTTCCGGAGTCTCGGACGTTTGTCCATGACGGTTTCACGAAAGGCCCTGTGCAGCACGGATTGTCTCTGGCCCTGGGGGTTCGCCGGCGGGCCCGGCAGATCGCACCGCACCGGTCCCATTTGGTGGAATTGCTACAACCCACCGATTGCTTGGGATAGGCTACCCTTCTGAACGTGAATCGAATCATGCTCTCAGGGAAGATCCACCGTGCAACCGTCACACAGGCCGATCTGCACTACGTCGGATCGGTCACGATCGACGTAGATCTCATGGAGGCAGCCGATCTACTCGAGGGGGAACAGGTCCACATAGTCGACATCGACAACGGCGCGCGGCTGGAGACCTATGCGATCGCCGGCGCACGCGGTTCTGGCGTAATCGGCATCAATGGCGCTGCTGCGCACCTTATTTCACCAGGTGACTTGGTGATCATCATGTCCTACCGACACCTCGACGATCGCGAGTTGGCCGATTTCGTGCCCCGAGTAGTGCACGTCGACTCGGCGAACACGATCGTCGAGCTGGGATCGGACCCAGCCGAGCCGGTTCCCGGCGCACAGGACCAGTACGCCAGTCGCTGACAGCCGGGTCGCTGAATCTTTCACGCGGGGTTCGGAATCAAGTCTTTTTCTTTACATTTTCATGGGGATTACGAGGGATCGAAGGGTTGGGCTGTGCAGCGACAGGCGACAGGGATGGACGACGTTCGAGCAGTCGTGGCGGAAGCGATCGGTGTCGCGCCGTCCACAGTCGGTGACCATGTCAATCTCTTCGAGCTCGGCCTCGAATCGCTGGTCGTCATGCGGTTGGTGGGGCGCTGGCGCCGCAGCGGGCTGACCGTGACGTTTGCCGATCTGGCTGAGGTTCCGACTGTTGCACACTGGTCGACGATCCTGACCGAGACGAACGAAGTCGAGACAGCCTCGGCGGCATCGGACGTCCGCGCGGGCAGCGACGCTGCCTTCGATCTCGCAGTCCTACAGCACGCCTACTGGGTGGGCCGCGGTCACGACCAGTTTCTCGGCGGCGTCGCCCCTCACCTTTATACCGAATTCGACGGTCCGATCGTCGATCCAGAACGGCTTCGAAGCGCCTTGGCGACGGTCACCGCGAGGCATGGAATGCTTCGCGCCCGGATTACCGACAACGGGCAGCAGGTAATCCTGCCGAGCCTCGATCGCACCCTGCTCACCGTCGCCGATCTCACGGCAGCTGCTGAGTCCGAGATCGACGCCCACCTCGACGCCACTCGTCATCGACTTTCCCATCAGATGCTCGACATCGAAGCTGGGCAGGTCTTTTCGGCCGAGTTGACCGTCCTGCCTGGTGGCCGGTCGAGATTGCATCTCGACGTCGACATGATCGCCGGAGATGCCGTGAGCTACCGCATCCTTCTCGACGACATCGCCCGGGTGTACGGCGGAGAGACGCTGCCGCCCCTCGGCTACGACTACGGTAACTACCTCGCCGACCGCCCGACGGAGCGCCGCGAATCCCGTTCTGCTGCACAGTCCTACTGGCAGGCACGCCTCGACGATCTGCCGGGTGCGCCGACTCTGCCGCTGGTGGACGGGGATTCCGGTTCCGCCGCTGCGACCCGGATGTCGTTCCACCTCGACGCCGACGGATACGACCGGCTTCGCATTGCTGCCCGAGCCAACGGAGTGACGCCGGCAGTCGCGGTGGCCACGGCGTTCGCCGAGGTAGTCGGCGCGTGGTCTCGTGAATCGCGTTTCCTGTTGAACGTTCCGATGTTCGACCGCGCCGACACCCACCCGGACGTCGCTGCACTGGTCGGCGACTTCTCCAGTTCGGTGATGCTCGACGTCGATCTCACCGAGACCGTGTCCTTCCTCGAACGGGCCAAGGCCGTTCAGGCGACCCTCCATGCGGACGCCGCCCATGCCGACTACTCCGGTGTCGAGGTCCTGCGGGATCTGAGTCGTTCACGGGGAGAGCAGGTTCTGGCACCGGTGGTGTTCACCAGTGCACTGAGTCTGGGGGAACTCTTCCATCGCCGGGTCCGCGAGACGTTCGGCGATCCGGTGTGGATCATCTCCCAAGGCCCTCAAGTGGTTCTGGACGCGCAGATCACCGAACTCGACGGCGGACTCCTCGTCAACTGGGACATCCGCGCCAACGAGTTCCTTCCTGGAGTGCCCGAGGCGATGTTCGGCGCCTTCGAACATCTGGTGTCCTCGATCGTCGACGGAGGGAAATCATTCTGGGACAACGCAGTTCCCGCACAGACTGCGCCTGTCGGCGCCTGGAACTCTGACGTCATGAACTCTGACGTCATAGAGGCGCCGGTACCGGAGGTCCCGAACACGGCCTCGTCGCTGCTGCATGCCGCATTCTTCGAGAGGGCCGCAGCCACCCCGGATGCGATCGCGCTGACGTGGGCGTCGGGCACCACGATGACATACGGCGCGCTCGCCGACAGCGCGCTGCGGATGGCGGCGGCACTCGTCGGGGCCGGAATCGCGGTTGGTGACACCGTCGGAATCACCCTACCCAAGGGTTCTGACCAGGTCGTCGCGGTCCTGGGCGTCCTCGCGGCTGGGGCCGTGTACGTACCGGTGGGCGTGGATCAGCCACACTCGCGCGCAGATCTCATCGCCGACGCCGCAGGATTCCGCACGGTAATCGGGCGGGACTTGTCCGTAGCTGCGGCCCTTGCACACGATCCGATCGCCCAGCCGCATCTCGGATCCCCCGACGACCCGGCGTACATGATCTTCACCTCGGGATCGACCGGTCGCCCCAAGGGCGTCGTGGTTCCTCATGTCGCGGCGATGAACACGATCGGTGACATCGTCGACCGGTACCGCTTGGACGAGTCGTACCGTCCACTGTGCCTGTCCGAGTTGGACTTCGACCTGTGCACCTTCGACTTGTTCTCGTGCCTGTCCGTCGGAGGCACCGCCGTGCTGATCGAGGAACACGAACGGCGCGATCCGCAGCGCTGGGCCCGGATGATCGTCGAGCACCGGGTCAGCGTCCTCAGTTGCGTACCTCCGCTTCTCGACATGATCCTGTCCACCGGCATCGATCTCGGAGCCACGTTGCGAGTGGTGATGCTCGGTGGGGACAAGGTGACAACCGATCTGTACCGTCGGTTGACTGCAGCGATACCTGGATGCCGGTTCGCCGGACTCGGAGGCGCTACCGAGACTGCGATTCACAACAGCATCTGCGAGGTGCGGACTGTCGATCCGCGATGGCGCACGGTCCCTTTCGGAACGCCACTGCGGAACATGAAGTTCCGCGTGGTCGACAGGCACGGGCGTGACGTTCCCCAGTGGGTCGGCGGCGAACTGTGGGTGTCCGGCATCGGCCTGGCCACCGGCTATCTCGACGACCCGCAACGCACGGCAGAACGGTTCGTCCAAGCATTTGGTCGTCGCTGGTACCGCACGGGCGACCTCGTTCGCTACGTCGAGGACGGCATGGTCGAATTCATCGGCCGTATCGACAACCAGGTGAAGATCAACGGTTTCCGGATCGAACTCGGCGAGGTCGAGTCCGTGATGAACCAGGATCCCGATATCGTCTCCGGTGCTGCTGCTCTCGACGTCTCCGGTTCGCCGAGTCTGGTTGCTGCCGTCGTACTCGAGGACGGCGCTACAGCATCGGACGCTACGGCATCCGTCGACATGATTCTGGAGCGTCTGTCCACTGCACTTCCGGCACACATGGTGCCCGACCGGATCGTGGTCACCACTGCGCTGCCGGTCACGATCAACGGCAAGATAGACCGGGACGCAATCGTCGCCGCCGCCCGCACCTTGTCCGACACACAGCGCCGCGCCGCTCACGTAGCTCCCCGTACTCCGTTGGAGGAGAACATCGCCGACGTGTGGCGATCGGTGCTCGGTGTCGACCGTGTCGGTGTCACCGACACCCTCTTCGCGCTCGGTGGAGACTCGGTCCTCGCCACCACGATCGTCGCGCGACTGCGCGATCGTCTGAACACGGACGCGATAACCGTGCGGATGGTGTTCGCGGCGCCCACCGTAGCCGGCCTCGCCGCTCGGATCGACGCATCGGGCGGGCTCGCGGAACGGGCAGCGACAGTCGCATCGGATGCGCCGCTGCTCAGCCTGACCGACGACGATCACGCTGCGATCGCCGACCGGTTCGGCGACGTCGAGGACATCTGGCCACTCTCACCGCTCCAACGTGGGCTGTACTACCAGATCAGCCTCGACCCGGCCGCGGCCCTGCTGTACACGGTGCAGAACGTCGCCGCCCTCGACCGGCACCTCGACGACGCACGCATCAACGCTGCAGTGTCCACCGTGATCTCCGAAAACCCCACCTTGCGAGCGGCATTCACGGTCACCGCCCTCGGCGAACCGGTGCAGGTGATCCGTCGCCGAGTCGACGCCGCCGTCCGTGTGGTCGACCTGACCACACACACCGACGCCGATCGACAGGTGATCCGCGAGCTCGCTGAGGACCGGGCGGCAGGCTACGACGTCGACGCACCGCCACTGTTCCGGGTGACCCTCCTGCATTTGCCCGGCAACGAAGACCGGCTGGTAGTCAACTACTGGTTCGGGGCCTTCGACGGTACCTCGTCGTGGCTGCTGGCAGACCGTATTCTCGATCTCCACGACAACCGCGCCGCGCCGGCACCCGAAACGAGCTACCGAGATCATCTCGCGTGGCTGACACGTCAAGACCGCGCCGCATCGTCGGCGGCGTGGCGAGATATGTTCGCAGACTTCGATTCTCCGACACTCCTTACCAACCGCACCGCTGATCGCGCAGGGGCAGCGTTGCCGCAGCGCCTCGAACGGCTCCTGCCCGGCGCCACCTCGGCTCGTCTGGCCGACATCGCTCGGACCGCCCAGGTCACTCCGTTCACCCTTCTCGCCGCTGCATGGGGAGCGGTCCTGACAGCGGTCACCGGACGCACGGACGTCGTATTCGGCACCGCGCTGTCCGGACGCCCGATCGAGGTCGCCGGCAGTGACCGGACGATCGGCGCCTTCATCGACACTGTTCCGGTGCGCGCGTTCGGTCGTGGATCCGACACTGCGGCGACGCTGGCGAGACGGATCCAGGATCAGCGCCTCGATCTGATGCCTCACGATCACCTCGGGCTCGGCGCCGTCCAGAAGGCGATCGGACTCGGAGAGTTGTTCGACACGCTGCTGGTTCTGCGGAATGCGGCCGCGCAAGATTCGGGTACGACGCCGCGCCTGCGGCATCTGTCGACCGTCGACGGCTCGGAATTCCCGATCTCCATCGCCGTCGACCCCGGTGACCGACTCAATCTCAGCGTCACCTACCTGCCGGATCTGGTCGACGAGTCCACCGCCCGCGATCTGCTCGACCGATTCCACGACGCCCTCGAGACGATCGCCGACGAACCTGATCGGCCGCTCGCCCGGTGGGCAACCCGTCGAATTCCCAGTTACCCGAGCCTGACCGGCACCCCCGACATCACGATTGCCGAACTACTTTCCGAGCGGGCCGAACTCGATCCGGACCGGACCGCGGTAGTTCTGGGCGAGGAGTCGGTGACCTTCGCCGAACTCTCCTCGCGTATCGACTCGTTCGCTGCTGCACTGATCCGCCGGGGAGCCGGGCCCGAACGTATCGTGGCGCTCGCTCTGCCTCGCACCGTGGAGACCGTGGTGGCCTTGTTCGCAGTGCTGCGTACCGGGGCGGCCTATCTGCCGCTCGAACTCGATCACCCCACGGACCGGCTGAACGTGATACTCGCCGACGCACAGCCGAGCATCCTGGTGAGCACCAGTGCCGTCGTGTCGCGGCCGTTTGTCACCGACGCCGATGTAATGGTGATCGACGACGCAGAAACCGTGGCAGAACTACGCGCCGATCGGGTGCTGACGGCCGCCGACCAGGTGGCATTCGCCCCCGGCGTCCCGGGCAGGCTCGAGCATCCCGCGTACGTCATTTACACCTCCGGGTCGACGGGGGCGCCGAAGGGTGTCCTGACGCCCTATCGGGGCCTGACCAACATGCAACTCAACCACCGCAGCAAGATCTTCGAACCCACGATCGCCGCTGGTGGTGGTCGGACATTGCGTATCGCCCACACCGTCTCGTTCTCCTTCGACATGTCGTGGGAGGAACTGCTCTGGCTCGTCGAAGGCCACGAGGTACACATCTGCGACGAGGAACTACGCCGCGACGCACCACGTTTGGCGGCGTACTGTGCGCAACGGAAGATCGACGTCGTCAACGTCACCCCGACCTACGCGCAGCTCCTCCTCGACGAAGGCATCCTCGAGGGTGACCGCAGGATGCCGCTCGTGCTGCTCGGCGGCGAAGCCGTCCCGGACTCGTTGTGGTCCAGGCTTCTTCACGAACCGGGTGTAGAGGGCTACAACCTGTACGGGCCAACCGAGTACACGATCAACGCGCTCGGCGGAGGGACAAGCGACAGCGAGACGGCGACCATCGGTTCGCCGGTCACCGAAACCCACGCCTACGTCCTCGACCCCTGGCTGCGCCCGGTTCCGGAAGGCACGATCGGAGAGCTGTATCTGGCCGGAGCTGGTCTCGCACGCGGATACCTCGGCCGGTTCGGCACCACCGCAGCTCATTTCGTGTCGAACCCGCTGGCGGACGGTGGCCGGATGTATCGGACCGGCGACCTGGTACAGGTGCGTCCGGACGGTCTATTCGACTACTGTGGCCGCGCCGACGACCAGGTCAAGATCCGCGGCTACCGCGTCGAACTCGGCGAAGTCGAGGCGGCGGTCACGTCCTGCCCGGGCGTGGGGTCCGCGGTGGTCCGAGCGATCACCGCACCGGCAACCGGGACTCGCCAACTGACCGCGTACCTCGTCCCTGACGGGAGCGTCGAAGCGGAAGGGCTGTTTGCCTCCGTCCGAGACCGTCTCGCGTCACGGTTGCCGGACTACATGGTGCCGACGTCGTTCGCGTTACTCGATCGAATTCCGATGACCGTCAACGGGAAACTCGACGTCCGTGCCCTGCCGGAACCCGACTCCAGCGGCAGCAACCATCAGCCGCCGCGCAGTCCGGTCGAAACCGTCCTGTGCGAGATCGTCGCCCGCATCCTCGGCGTCGACCGGGTCGGTATCGACGACGACTTCTTCGGGCTGGGTGGGGACAGCATCACTTCCCTCGCCGTGGCATCTGCGGCTCGAAGCGCCGGCATCGGCCTCACCCCTCGCGCGATCATGCAGAAGCGCACGGTGCGACTGTTCGGGACCGAGTTGACCGTCGAAGAGAACTCGGCGGCTGAGGAACGTGCCGCCGTGACGAGCGTCGAGGTGACGGACCTCAGTGCCGACGAACTCGACGAGTTCGAGAACAGCCTGTGAACGCACAAGCCCGGGCCGAAGCCACAGCAGGCCGATCGAAGATCCTCGAAGTCCTGCCGCTGACGGCGCTGCAGACCGGAATGTACCTGCAGTCCAGCCTGGCGGCGCCGGAGAGCGATCCCTACCTCTCCCAGACGGTGGTGACCTTCCGGTCGGCGGTCGACGCCCGGATCGTCACAGCGAGTATCACCGCGATGCTCGACCGCTACCCGCACCTGAAAGCTGTTCTCCGACAACGGAGCAACGGAACCCTCGTATGGGTCGTGCCACGGGCGACGGTGCCACAGATCTCGCTGTCGGCGGCGGGAGCAGACCTCGAGGAAGCCAGAGCGGTCGATCGCGCCGCCGGATTCGAATTCCTGCGGAGCCCGCTGATCCGGTTCACGGTCGCCGATCGTGCACTGGTGATCACCTACCACCACAGTCTGATGGACGGATGGTCGGAAGCGCTGTTCGTTCGCGAACTGCTGAGCGTTTACGAAGCGGGCGGCACGGCCGATCGGCTCGAGCCTGCGGCCGAATTCGGAACCTTCCTCGGGTGGATGGCGAAGCGGGACGCCGACGCTGCCCGTACGGGCTGGGCCGGCTACCTCGACGGTCTGGACGCGCCCACCCTCGTCGCATCCGGCACCGAGGTGGTGGAGAGTACCCCGGTTCGGCTCGACGTCGTTCTCCCACCCGATCTGGGCGAGCGGGTCACGTTGTGTGCCAAGGACGCCGGGGTGACGGTCAATGTGGTGGTCCAGCTCGCCTGGGCACTTGTCCTCTCCTCCTTGACCGGCAGGCGCGACGTCGTGTTCGGGATGGCCGCATCCATCCGTCCGTACGACCTGCCCGGTGCCGCCTCGATCGTCGGTCTGTTACTCAACACCGTCCCGGTGCGCGTGCGGGTCGATCGGACCGTCACTACCCGTGATCTACTCGCCCACATCCAGTCCGGACACCTCGACCTCGACGACCACCGACATCTCGGCCTGTCCGACATCGCCCGCACCGCCGGTCATTCGACGCTGTTCGACACGACAGTGGTCTACCAGAACTATCCCAGCGCAGTCCCGGACGACGGCGCCAGTGTCGACGACGTCACCGTGCTCGGTGCACCGATGAGTTTCCCCCTCGCTCTGGTCGCGGGCCCCGAGCCCTCGCTGTGGGCGTTTGTCGTCTACCGACCCGAATCGATCCCGGCCGACGTCGCATCCACTGTGGCAAAGCTGTTCACGGACCTGCTCGACGAGCTGACTGCCGATTCGGACGTACCCGTGTCGCTGGCGCTTGCGAACGCGCGGACAAGCACAGAGGTCCACGACACAGGCCAGATCGTCGCCGTACCGAGATTGGAACAGCAACTGGCGCACAGGTTCGCGGAGTCCGCGGCCGAGGTGGCGATCGTGTCCGGTGCCGACACCGTGACCTACGCCGAGTTGGCAACCCGGGTCGCTGACTTGTCGGCGGCACTGCGCGATGCCGGGACAGGGCCGGAATCCACTGTTGCAGTCGCTGTCCCACGCGGACCCGACATGGTCGCTGCACTCCTTGCCATCCTCGACGTCGGTGCGGCGGTGGTACCGATCGACATCCGGTACCCGCGGGATCGCATCGAGTACCTTTTGGCCGACGCGAATCCCCACACGATGATCGTCGACCCGGACACCAGCACCCTGCTCAGCGCACTGGTACCCGCGACCACCCGCATCACGACCTCCGAGATCCCTCAGGATTGTGGGCCGGCGCCTTTCGTCTCCGAGTGGACCGGAGATCTGCCCGCGTACCTCGTCTACACATCCGGCTCGACCGGCGCGCCGAAAGGTGTTCTCGGTACCCGAGACGGGCTTGCGAATCGTTTGCACTGGGCCGTGAATCGATGGGGTCAGCCACGTAGCCGTCTGGCCAAGAGTTCCCTGAGCTTCATCGACGGAACCACCGAACTCTTGACCGGTCTACTGGCTGGGCAACGTGTGATCCTGGCCCTCGACGACGAGTTCACCGACGCCTACGCGCTGGCCCGGTTGGCCACCACTCATCGAGCGGAACAGATGACGGCGGTCGGTTCCCTCGCCGCCGCGCTCTGTGATGCAGCTGCAGCCGACGTCGCGACGGTTACCCACTGGATCGTCAGCGGTGAAACGCTGACGTCGGGTGTGATCGAGTCGATCGCAAAAGCCTGCCCTGCAACACATCTGACCAATTCCTACGGGTCTTCTGAAGTGGTCGGCGACGTCGCCACTCATGACGTGTCGATTCCGGGGAACGATTCCCCGGCGGCCAGCGTCGTCGGTGCGGCAGTGCCGAACACGACAATCCGGGTCCTCGACGAGTTTCTCCTTCCCGTTCCTCGCGGTGTGGTGGGCGAGATCTACGTCGCGGGAATTCAACTCGCTCGCGGCTATCACCGGGCGCCGGCGGCGACAGCCACTCGATTCGTTGCCTACCCGGACGGCGCCGCGGGGGAGCGGATGTACCGCACCGGGGACCGCGGGCGACGGCTGCCGGACGGCACCCTCGACATCGTGGGACGCACTGACCGGCAGGTCAAGATCCGGGGACATCGAATCGAGCTCGGGGAGATCGAAGCTGCGACCGCAGCAAGTGGACTCGTCGACGACGTGGCCGTAATTGCCGTATCCGACGCTGCCGGACGACCGCGACTGGCCGGGTTCGTTGTTCCGAGTAGCGGTGAAGCCGAGCGGGGCGCCGAGAAGTCACACGTCGCCGACACGATCGGCGACGAGATCAGCGTGCGATTGCGTCAGACTTTGCCGGAGTACATGATTCCCGCCTCGTGGATGGTATTGGCTGCGCTGCCGGTCACTCCCAACGGAAAGCTGGACCGGCTCGCTTTGGCTCGCATCGAGATCCCCACGACCTCGACGGGCGGCGCCGCGCCGCAGTCTGCGACCGAACTGGCGTTGGCGGTAATCATTGCCGACCTCGTGGGGATCGACGTGGCCGAGATCGCCGCTGCCGACGACTTCTTCGCTCTGGGGGGCGACAGCATCGCGGCCATCACGTTCGTGCGCCATGCTGCCCGTGAGGGGATCGTGCTGAGCACGGCGGACGTATTTGCCAGGCGCACTGTCGCGGCAATCGCTTCGTGCGCGGACGCCGCAGTTCCCCGTAGCGCTCAGCCCGTGGGCAGGGGAGCCGCTCCCCTGATCGAGCTCGACGACACCGAACGTGCGGAACTCGCAGCCTCGGGAACCGATATCGACGACGTTCGTCCAGCGACCGCTTTGCAGCAGGGTATTGTCTTCCAATCGCTGACCGCGGCCGAGGGCTCGGACGAAATATACATAATTGCAACACAATTCGAGATCAACGGTGCGCTCGAGAGTGTCCGACTCGAGGAGGCGTTGCACGCACTCCTCGATCGACATCCGAGTCTGCGATCGACGTTCACGACCCTGCAATCGGGTCGCACGGTCGCCGTACTCCGACCACATCGCGACATTGAGGTGCGCCGATACACCGTCGGCTCGCTCGACGGTCCGAACTCAGAGTCCCTGATCGCAGCAGACCGACGAACCTTCGACGTCGAGGATTCTGTCTTGATCCGCGTCACCGTGCTCGACGAATCACCGGTCCGCCACCGGGTGGTCCTGACGATGCATCATCTGCTCGTCGACGGATGGTCGGTGGGGACCGTCGGCACGGACCTGTTCCGCCTGTACCAGGGTCGAACCCTCACTGCCCCGGCTTCGTTCGACGACTACCTGCGGTGGTTGACCTCTCGCGAGAGCGCTGCGGCGACAACCGCGTGGCGGAAGGTGCTCGGTCGCGATCCCGAGTCACCTGGAAACCCTGTCCGCCCCTGCCTGGTGTCCGACTCCGACGGCCGTGCCTCACGAGTCGCTGCCGAGGAGATCATCGTCGACCTGTCCGAAGCAAGGACCGGGAATCTCAAATCCTTTGCTGCTCAATCCGGGTCGACGCTCAGCGAACTGGTGCACGCGGCCTGGGCCGTGGTACTCGCGGCCGTCACCGGGCAGAACGACGTCGTGTTCGGATCGACGGTCTCGGGTCGACCTGCCGACCTCGACCGCTCGGCCGACATGGTCGGACTCTTCGTCAACACTGTTCCGGTGCGCGTGGATGTTCCTGCTGCCGCGACAGTGTCCGACGTCCTCGGTCGCCTGCGCGAGCAGACCGTGTCCGTCCTGGATCACCACCACGTGGGACTCGCCGACATCCAGCGGATCGGTGGCGTCGGCCGGTTGTTCGACACCCTCGTCGTGTTCGAGAACTTCGCCGAAGCAGACACCGCCGGTATCGATTCCGCCGACTTCACGGTCCGCGTCGGAGATTTTCACACGATGACGCACTATCCGATCACCGTGACCGTCTTTCCCGGAGACCGCTTGCGGATCGTCGTGGAGTTCCGGCCCGATCTGGTGGACACCCGCAGCGCCGCAATGATGAGTGACGCCCTGCATGCGGTCTTGGCGTCGATGCACACCCCCGAAGCCCACCGTGTATCCGACCTGGCGCTCGTCGACGCCGCAGAGCGCCGACGCATCCTTGGTGAGTTCGCCGGAGCCGAATCACACTATCCGGGTGGCACGTTGGTGGAAGTCTTCGATGCGCAGTGCGTCCGAACGCCCGAGCTTGTCGCCGTCACCGATGCCCGGACCACTCTCACGTTCTCCGCGCTCGACATCCTCGCGAACCGTATCGCCCGAGCACTGCTGCGTCTCGGAGTGGGAGCCGAGGACGTCGTCGTCGTACCCGCGACGCGGTCTGCGCTCACTCTTGCCTCCATCGTCGCGGTGATGCGGTCGGGGGCTGCGTACCTGCCGATCGAACCGGATGCGCCCGCCTCACGCACCCAACGCATTGTCGACAGTGCCCGACCCACCGCGATCGTGACGACACCGGACGACCGCGCCGTCGACAATGCCTTGCTCGACGGATCGGTGACACTGGGGGCGTGCATGATCGTCGACACTTCGACGCTCGCCGAATCCGAAGACGACCACCGCGTCGTCACCGACGCCGAACGACGCACCCCGCTGCACGCTGACTCGCCGGCGTACCTGATCTACACCTCCGGCACCACCGGCGTCCCGAAAGGTGTCGTCGTTCCGCATCGGGGGTTGGCGAACCTGTACTTCAGTCATCGGGATCGGGTGCACGATCCAACGGTCGCACGCACCGGACGCTCTCATCTCAACGTCGGTCACGCCTGGTCGCTGGCATTCGACGCCTCCTGGCAGCCGCAGCTGTGGATGTTCGGCGGCCACGCGGTCCACGTGTTCGACCGTGACGCTGCGGCGGATCCGACCGCGCTGCTCCGTGAACTGCGCCGAGTGTCCGCCGATTTCGTCGAAGTGGTGCCATCGGTCCTCGAACACCTGATTCGCGCCGGGCTCGGCTCCGAGATCAGTGCGCTCGGTGTGGGCGGAGAAGCCGTGACCCGGGAGCTCTGGGACAGGATGCGGTCACTGGATTCGGTTGTGCTGCACAACTTCTACGGCCCGACCGAGGTAACCGTCGACGCCGTCCACACCTCGACGGAATGCTCCGGAGAGCCTCTCATCGGACGGCCCGTCGCTGGTCTGCGTGCCTACGTCCTGGATGCCGGCCTGCGTCCGGTGCCCGTCGGGGTGGTGGGCGAGTTGTATCTCGGTGGCCCCGGCGTTGTGCGCGGCTACCGTGCTGCCCCGGCGCTGACAGCCCAGCATTTCCTGCCGGATCCGTTCGCCGCCGACGGGACCAGGATGTACCGCACCGGCGACCTGGTGTCGTGGACGGACCACGGATTGCTCGACTACACCGGTCGCGCCGATCACCAGGTCAAGATCCGCGGGCACCGGGTGGAACTGGGCGAGATCGAACACTGCCTGCGCGCGCTCGACGGAGTGGCCGATGCCCGCGTCGTAGCCCGCACCGATGGCACTGGCACAGAACGGTTGTCGGCGCACGTCGTGCCGGAACCGCGGCGCACGCTGGACATCGGAGAGTTGCGTGCCGGCGTCGCCGGCCGGTTGCCGTCGTACATGGTGCCTGCCAGCTACACGGTCCTCGACCGGTTTCCGTTGCTGTCCAACGGCAAACTGGACCTCGCTGCGTTCCCCGAGGGCAAGGTTCCCGACCGAGTGCCCAGCCCGCCGGAGACCGACCTGGAACACCGGCTGTGCGCCGAGATCTCCGACCTGCTCGGCATCCCCGACATCGGAGTCGACGACGACTTCTTCGATCTCGGCGGCGACAGCATCATGTCGATGGAACTGTCCGCCCGTCTGCGTGCGCGCGGACTGACGGTCTCGCCCCGAGACGTCTCGACGGGGCGCACCGTACGCGCTCTTGCTGTATCTGCCGAGGCATCTGTTGGTGCACAGGTTGATTCGCGCTACTCCTCACTTTCGCCGTACGGCGAAGTGCCGCTCACTCCCATCGTGGCCTGGCTAGCCGGCGTAGACGGGCCGATAGACCAGATCTCGCAAGCGGTGCTGCTTCGGATCCCGGCCGAGTTCACCGAGCAGAGGATCGTCGCGATGATCGACGCGCTCGCGCGGCGGCACCCGATATTGCGGGCACGATTCGACGGTACCCAGTTGGATATTCCTGAACCCGATGGTTTTCCCTCCGAATGGCTTTCGGTACTGGACATCACCGGTGAGCGCGACGATTCCGCCCGGGAGGCGGTTCGTGCTGAGTCGCGGGCAGCAAAGGCACGATTGCGTCCGGCTGACGGGCGCATGATCGACCTGGTGTGGTTCCGGCGTGACGAAGAGCCCGGCGAACTGCTCATCACCTTGCACCACCTGGTGGTGGACGGAGTGTCGTGGCGGGTGCTGTTGCCCGACCTCCACGTCGACGGTTACGGCTCTTCCACGACGCCCGTGGCGGAACCAGCCCCCGACTCGTTCCGGCGGTGGGCGCATGCGGTGCACGATCACGCGCATTCGGCGTCGATCCTCGATGATCTCGACCGGTGGGCAGCCATCGCCGCACCCGGCGCTCGGATACCGCTGATCCGCCCCCTCGATCCCACTGCCGACGTCGGCGCCACGTTGGACCGGGTGTCGTTCACGTTGACCGAGGACGAGACGGCCGCGCTCCTTGCCGGTGTGTCCACCGTGCTCGGGGGGTCGGTGGACGACGTTCTGCTCGGCACGTTCACCGCCGCGCTCGCGGCCTGGTCCGAGGCCGGAACAGAAGGTGCGGACGCCGAATTCGTCGTCGACGTCGAGGGGCACGGCCGCGGAGACGTCGGCAAGAGCTCTGTCGACGGATCGGGGGTCGTGGGTTGGCTCACCGACGTCCATCCGATCAGGATCACCGCACGCACCGATCGATTCGACGCGGTGCTCACCGGTTCGGTTGCCGCGGCGCGTGAACTCGTCGCCGGGGCCAAGCGCGCACGGTCGGCGGTGCCAGGGGAGGGGATGTCCTACGGGGCGTTGCGTTACCTGAATCCGCAAGGGCGGAAGGTACTCGGTGAATACGACTCGGCAGCAGTGGAATTCAACTTCCTGGGTCGATTCGACCTCGGCGGTGACGACGGCGGTGACGACGACGGCGGCAGGTTCAGGGCAAGCCCGCTGCGCGACAGTATGGATTCCGGACTCGGTGACGCCGTGCCGTGTTCTCATCCCGTGGTGGTGGACGGTTACGTGCACGATCGCCGTGGCGTCGGCGGCCTGACCACCTCCATGCTGGGCGCCACCGTGGCCTGGCCGCCTGCGGTGGTGGCTGAGGTGCCACGGTTGGTCGACGCGTGGGCAGCGGCGTTGCGATCCGTCGCCGCGATCGTTTCCGGTGGTGACGGGGGCTAATGAATCTGAGGCAAGGGTAACCTTCGTGCTACGTTAGGCGCCGTCACCCGCTGGGGGTGTATGAGCAGATCGATCGGTCGAGAGGTGTTGGAGTGAAAAGGATTATGGGAAGAGGGCCGTCAGAGCGGCGCAACCGGAGCGGCGGCAAGCGCGTCCGCGGAATGGTAGCTGTACTGGCGGCATGCGGCCTCGTGGTTGGAATGGCAGCCTGCAGCAGCAACGACGACAGCGGTAGCACCGAGACTTCGTCGGCAGCGAATGCCGCGTTCCCGGTGACGATCAAGTCTGCTCTCGGCACGGCCGAGATCAAGGAGGAGCCCAAGCGGGTCGCAACCTGGGGATGGTCCAACCAGGACGCCCTCCTGGCGCTCGGCGTCGTCCCGGTTGCGATGCCCACCTTCGCCGGACCTCAGTACGGGGCCGACGACAAGGGCATTCTGAAGTGGGACGCCGAGGCGCTCGACAAGCTCGGTGGCGAGCAGCCGACCTTGTTGTCGGGTGACGGAACCGGTGAGGCGCCCGTCGAGCAGTTCGCGAAGGCAGAACCGGATCTCATCTTCGCCCCGTACTCCGGTATCACTCAGCAGGAATTCGACGCGCTGTCGAAGATCGCGCCTGTGGTGTCCTTCCCGGACGAGCCGTGGACCGCGTCGTGGCAGGACCAGGTGACCATCGCCGGTCAGGCGTTGGGCAAGCAGGCCGAGGCCACCGCACTCATCGACAAGACCAATGCCGCGATCAGCGCGACAGCTGCGAAGAACCCTGCGCTGCAGGGTAAGACCGTGACCATCGCACTTCCGAACAGCCCGAGCACGTTCGCGGTGAGCAAGGACGCCGACGTGCGCGTCGAGTTCCTCGAACAGCTTGGACTGAAGAACGAGCCGACGATCCAGCAGGCAGATCCGACCAAGGACCCGGAGGCCGTGTACTTCGAGCTGAGCACCGAGCAGGCGCCCCTGATCGCGGCCGACGTGCTGTTCGTGGTCGCTTACGACAAGGACTCTCTCAACGCGTTCCTCGCCGAGCCTTTGGTTGCCGCACAGCCGGTGATCGTCGACGGCCGCACTGCATCCACCAAGGACTTCAGCGTCGACAAGAACTTCGCCTTCGGAGGACTGACGGTCCTGACCATCCCGTACATCCTCGACGACGTCGCCACGGTGCTGAACACCGCCGCAGGCAACGTCAAGGGATAGTCGAGGGACAAGGGCCGGATAACGGCCAGGGAGGAAACACCATGAGCGGCAAGGCTCTACTGCTGGACCTGTCGCCACTGCGCGAGAGCCCACCGTTCCGGAGCATCGTCATCGCACGCACCATCGCGGTGTTCGGAATCGGCATGCTGATCGTCGCAGTGCCCGTGCAGATCTTCGCGTTGACCGGATCGACGGCACACGTCGGATTCGCGTCGACGGTCACGGGCGTCGCCACCCTGGTCGGTCTGCTCACCGGGGGCGTACTCGCCGACCGGTACGACAGACGACGACTGATCGTATGGACCCGAACATTGTGCGGCTTGGCGTTTGTCGGGCTGGCGCTCAACGCGGCGTCGGCGGACCCGAGTGTATGGGCTATCTACGCACTCGGCGCCGTCGACGGCGCGATCGGCGCGATCAGCATCACCGCGCTCCTCGCCGTGACTCCGGCTCTGATCCCGGAGAACTCGTTCGCCGCGGCCGGAGCCATCAACGCACTCACCGTCCAGCTCGGCATGATGGCGGCCCCCGCGCTCGGTGGCGTGGTAATCGCCACCGGTGGGGTGACCTGGAACTACTGGGCTGCCGCAGCAGGCACCCTGCTCACTGTTCCACTTCTGGCGACTCTGCCGGAATTGCGGCCGGACGAGACGGACGAGGAGTCGCCGTGGGCGTCCCTCACCGGAGGGTTCCGGTTCGCGTTGAGCCGGAACATCGTTCGGTCGGTTCTCATCGTCGGAACCATCGCTTTGCTCGGCGGCGGCGTCGGGGTACTGATCCCGGCCTTCGTGGAGCAACGCTTCGACGGAGATCCGCGCACCGCCGGCCTGCTGTATTCGGCCACCGCAGTCGGGGCGGCCCTGGGATCGGTGGCCAGCGGGTGGATCAGCAGGGTGCGGCGCAAAGGCTACGTCCTCGTACTCGCGCTCGCGGCCAGTTTCCTGGCGCTCGCCGGAGTCGGACTGGCACCGATGGTCTGGGTAGCGCTCGTCCTGTTGGCCGTGGCCGGGGCATTCGGTGCCGTTCAGGAGATCGTGGCGTACACCGTGATCCAGACCAACACGCCGGACCGGCTGCTCGGCCGCGCGAACAGTCTGTGGAGCGCACAGAACGTATTCGGACTGTCCGTGGGGTCGGCGGTCGCAGGTTTGATCGGCACCGTGTTCGTCGCCTCCACCGCCTTGATCGTGTACGGCGTCATCATGGTGTCTCTGTCCGTACTCGCACTGATCTCGTTGGCGTCACTACGTGACTACGTGGACCACACCGTCGACCACGCTGTCGGCAACATTGTCGACAACATTGTCGACAGCAGCTCGCCGGGCGTCACACCCGAGCATTCCGGCACAGAATCACTCGAACGCGAGGAACTATGATGACCGCAGAGCTCTCCACGAACATCGACGTCGTACCGTTTTCCGTCGAGCGGGCCCAACGGTACGCCGACGCCGGCTTATGGCGTGGACGTGCCATACCCACGGAATTCGACACTTGGGTTGCCGACCATTCACGTCGCCGAGCCGTCGTCGGTAGCGATGGGGCATTGTCCTATTCCGAGTTGGGAATCCGGGTACGTGCCACCGCTGCCGGCTTCGCCGAACGCGGCGTCAGTGCTGGGGATCGGGTGATTGTTCAACTGCCCAACACACCCTCGTTCGTCGTGGTGCTCTTCGCCTTGCTCGAATGCGGCGCCGTTCCGGTGTTGACCCTGCCCGCCCATCGTGCCCGAGAGATCGTGCACCTCGCCGGCCTGTCCGAGGCGACGGCATACGTGATCGCCGACAGCGACGGGGGTTTCGACTACCGCGACCTCGCCCGTGAGGTCGTCGGGTCAGTTCCTAGTGTGACAACGGTATTCGTCGACGGTGACGCAGCGGAATTCACCTCACTCGCAGATGTTCACGCCGAGCGCCGCGCCTTCGATCGGGCCGATTCACGGGACGTCGCGGTGCTGCTGGTGTCCGGCGGAACCACCGGATTGCCGAAGCTGATTCCCCGCACACACGACGACTACGCGTACAACGCCCGAGCCAGCGCGCAGATATGTGAACTCACCGCAGACGACGTGTATCTCGCGGTCCTTCCCGCGGCTCACAATTTCCCCCTTGCCTGCCCCGGCATTCTCGGTGCGTTCGGTGTCGGCGCCGCCGTGGTCCTGACGCGCGATCCCAGCCCGGACCACACGTTCGGACTGATCGAACAGCACGGCGTCACCGTGACCGCTCTCGTACCGAGTCTGACCCATTTATGGTGTGAAGCAACCGAATGGGAGAGTGCAGATCTCTCCAGCCTTCGGTTGCTGCAGGTCGGGGGAGCCAAGCTCACCCCGGAGGTCGCCAAACTCGTCCGGCCCGCCCTCGGATGCACCCTGCAGCAGGTGTTCGGCATGGCCGAAGGATTGCTGAACTACACGCGCCTCGACGACACCGACGATCTGGTGCTGACCACGCAGGGCCGTCCTCTCTCCGAACTCGACGAGATCCGGATCGTCGACGAGGCCGGTGACGATGTCCTACCGGGCGAGGTGGGGGAACTCCTCACCCGTGGGCCTTACACCATCAACGGCTATTACCGTGCCGCCGAACATAATCGGACCGCGATCACCGCCGACGGGTTCTACCGAAGTGGCGACCAGGTCCGCATGCTCGCGACCGGCCACCTGATCGTCACCGGCCGGATCAAAGACGTCATCACCCGGGGCGGCGAAAATGTCGCCGCAGACGCTCTCGAAGACCTGTTGCTCACCCACCCGGCGGTGTCCAGGGTCGCGGTGGTCGGCATCCCGGACCGTGATCTCGGAGAGAGCGTGTGCGCGGTGATCGTCACCCGCACAACCGAACCCACACTGGGGGAGTTGCGATCCTTCCTCGTCGGTCTCGGATGCGCCGCAAACACCCTTCCCGATCGTGTGGTCACTCGCCCGTCGCTGCCGATGACCGCAGTCGGGAAGATCGACAAGAACGCGTTGGTCGCTGCCGTCGGGAGCCGTTCGTGACATCATCGACCGTCGACGATCTCGACACCGATCTCGATCCTTCCCGTCTTACGGCAGGGAACCTACTCGACCGAGACCTCGCCAAGGTCGTCGCCTTTGCCGAATCCGGCCTGTTCGAGGAATACGTGGTCTACGAGAACCACGGGGACTGGGTGATCGCGGCAGGCATTCTCGGCTCCGTGGTGATGACAGGCCGGACCGTGACCACCACCTGGGACGGCGTCGACAGCGTGTCCGATTGGTCGGACGACCCGGCGCTCGCGCTGCAGGACTCCCTCGCGGCGCTCCCGGTTCAGCACTGGAATGCCTACGGCTGGGTGAGTTTCGAGTTCTCGGCGTACACCCATTGTGTGCCGGCCGGCCGGCCGCTGGGCGAGTCCACCCTGGCGCACCTGATCATCCCGCGCGTCGAAATCACCTTCGGCCGATCCCTGGGCGACGACATCGTCGTGACCGGCGGTACGCCCGCCGACGCGGCCGCGCTCACCGACGTCCTCCGGCGTGTCACCGCCGTGGTACCACCTTCGTCAGGTGCCGTCGACGTCTTCACCGACACCGATAGCTACCGAGAACGCGCCGCCGCGGCGATCGACGAAGTGCGTCGTGGCGACTACACGAAAGTCATTCTCTCCCGGACTGTTCCGGTCACTTTCGACGTCGACCTGCCCAATACCTACCGTGTCGGGCGACTCGCCAACACGCCGGCCCGCTCCTTTCTGTTGAACCTCGGAGACATCGCAGCGGCAGGATTCAGCCCCGAACTCGTCGTCGCCGTCGACGGCCGGAGACGCGTCTCGGCCGAACCGCTCGCCGGGACCCGTGCCCTCGGTGTGGGACCGGAGGCGGACGCGGCAGCACGCAATGATCTGGAGGAGGACCCGAAAGAGATTGCCGAACATGCAGTATCGGTCCGCACCGCGTTCCGGGAGGTCGCCTCCGTCTCTACCGGCGACTCGACCACGGTCACCGACTTCATGAGTGTTCGTGAACGTGGCAGTGTGCAGCACCTCGCCTCGACCGTGCGCGGCCTGTTGCGCGACGACCTCTCACCCTGGGATGCGTTCGCGGCCGTCTTTCCCGCCGTCACCGCGTCGGGAATCCCTAAACGCGAGTCGATCGACGCGATCGCACGTCTCGACAACGGCGAACGCGGCCTGTACTCGGGGGCGGTGGTTCGGGCCTCGTCGACCGGGACGCTTGAAGCCGCCCTCGTTCTCCGGGCCGTCTACCAGCAGCAAGGACGCACGTGGTTGCGTGCCGGGGCAGGGATCGTCGCGCAGTCCACTCCGGACCGAGAGTTCGACGAGACCTGTGAGAAGCTCACGAGCGTTGCACCGTATCTGATTCGGCGGCAGCATCCCAGTGCTGTCGAAGTGAGCGGCACCGAAGTGAGCGGCGCCGACGCATTCGATGTAAGCGCATTCGACGTAGAAGGGTAATAGCGACACATGGCCAGATCCCACCGGCAACAGTTGGTGCACCCCGAGGTGATCCGGCGTGCCACGGTCGTCGAGACGTCCGACATCGACGCCGGGATGCGACGCATCGTCCTGCGCGGCCCGGAACTTGTCGCGTTCGAGAAGGATGGGTTCGAGTTCCCGGCGCTGTGCAGTTCCGGATTCGACGACTTCGTGAGACTGTTCTTTCCCACCGAGTCCGGCGAAGTGGTGCTTCCGCAGCAGCGCGCACGCACGGTCGAGTGGCCACGCGACCCCAAGCCCGTCACCCGCAACTACACCGTGCGCAAGTTCGATCCCGCTGCCGCCGAGTTGACTCTCGATTTTGTCACCCACGAGACCGGAATCGCGTCCACCTGGGGACGACGGTGCCTGCCGGGCGACTCCATCGACCTCCTTGGTCCGGTTCGTTCGGGGCGTGCGCCGGAAGATGTGGACTGGGTACTCGTCGTCGGAGACGAAACTGCGATACCGGCAATCGCGCGTTGGCTCGAAGAGATGCCCGCCGGTCTGGACGCTCGCGTCGTTGTCGAGGTCACTTCAGCCGAGCACACTCTCGATCTGCCCAGCGCGGCTTCGGTCTCGCTCACTCGGGTAGGCCGAGACGACCGTCCGGCCGGTGAACTGTCAGCGCTCGAGCAGGCCGTGCGCTCCGTACCGTGGCGTGACGGCACCGTGTTCGCCTGGGTAGCCGGAGAATCCACCTCGCTCAAGGGGATTCGTCGGTATCTGCGTGAAGAGCGTCAGTTGCCGGCGGAGATGGTGGACATCACCGGCTATTGGCGGCGTGCCGAGGTCGTCACTCTCGCCGACGATCCCGCCGTGCCCGATCTCGCGGCCGCGACGACCGAACCGTTCGACAAGCTCGCCGAGCGGGCAGAGATCGTCTCCCCGTTCGCGATCAGGGCGGCAAACACTCTGCGTATTCCTCACCACGTTGCCGAAGGTGCCGACAATCTGGGCGAGTTGGCCTCTCGCACCGGAACCGACTCTCGAGCCTTGGCGAAGTTCGTCCGCTACCTGATCGCCACCGAGGTTCTCGTCCGGGGAGCAGGGGAGACGCTGACCCTCGGCGAAGTGGGTGAGGCGATGCTGGGCGACGAGTGGGTCTCGAACTGGCTCGACCTCGAGGGAATCGAGGCACGGGTCGAGTTGTCCATCACCGGGTTGGTCGGCGCCGTTCGATCCGGAACGGCCGCGATCAGTGCCGTTACCGGCCGCACCCTCGACGAAGACTTGGACGCCCATCCACTGCTGGCCGACAAGCATCACCATCACATCGCCGACGAGGCAGCATTTCTGGGATCGGCCCTCGCAGCCGAATATCCCCTCAGCGACGTCACGCGCATCCTGGTCGCGGGCAGCGGTTCCGGGGTCGTGATGAACGCCGTGCTCGGTGCCGAACAGCACCTCGCGGCAACGGTCCTCGGTTTGCCCAGTGAACTCGAACGGATCGACAAGGACGTCGACCCCGCGGTGTCGGACCGGATCAGCCATCTGACGCAGAGTGTTCTCGCGCCGGTGACTGCCCACCCGTTCGACGCGTACCTCCTCCTCGAAGCGACTGGGCGTCTTCCGGACAACGACCTGAGCCTGCTGCTTCGTACAGCCAGTGATGCTGTTGTGCCCGGTGGCAAGATCATCGTTGTCGAGCGGTTGCTCGACGAAGGTGCCGCCGGAACCTCGATCAGTGAGGACGCTGCCGAATTCGATCTGCTGATGCTCTGTATGCACGGCACCGGAATACGTACCGAATCCGAGTTCGCAGCTGTCGCGGAAGATGCAGGTCTGGTCGTGTCTGCATCACGACTCGTCGGCTGGGGAATCGCAGTTCTGGACCTGCGCCGCCAGCTCTGAACTTGGCTGCGACCTTCGCCGGCTTGACCTTGACACAGTGACAAGGACTCCAATGGTCGACGAAGGAGGTGGTTGTCGTGAACACAACCAACCACGGTGGACAGAATGCTCACCTCGTCGACGCATTGGCCGCAGCTGATCCCTCGGTTCGGCTGCGCGCCGCGCTGGCCGCCGGCACACGCCCGGACCCTGAGCTGACGGTTGCCCTGGTCGATCGGTGTGCCGTCGAGCCGGATTTCTTCGTCCGCGACATGTTGACCTGGGCGTTGTGCCGCCTGCCGGGCGAAATCACGGTGCCTAAGCTGATCCGTGAGCTCGGGTCCGATGGTTCGCAAGCCCGCAGTCAGGCGCTCCACACCTTGTCCAAGATCGGCGATCCGATCGCTTGGCCCGAGGTCTCTGCGCTGGTTCACGACCAGGACGACGAGGTCGTGCGCAGTGCGTGGCGTGCGGCTGTAGCCCTCGTGCCGTCAGGAGACGAGGGCGCGCTCGCGGCCGAGTTGGCCACCGAACTCGGGCGAGGCGAACTCCAGATGCAGCTCAGTCTCAGTCGAGCTCTGACAGGACTCGGCGAGGCTGTACTCCCGGTGCTCGACGCGGCCGGTGCAAGCCTGAATCCGCGTGTTCGGGCGCATGCTGATGCTACAAAGCAACTCTGGCACGACCCCGACGGTGGGTTCGCTCTCTCACACGAGTTGGCGAGGCGCGTCGCGGCAATCGGCCCGGACGCGTAGGAAGGGGAGACGGATGTTGATCGGCGAGGTGTCGCGGCGTTGTGGTGTCAGCACACGGATGCTGCGTCACTACGACACGTTGGGACTGGTGAAGCCGACGGGCCGCACGTCCGGCGGTTACCGCGAGTACTCCGCCGACGACATCCGTCGACTCTTCCACGTCGAGAGCCTGAGGACGTTGGGGCTTTCGCTGAACGAGGCCAAGCGTGCACTGGACGAGCCCGACTTCGCCCCGGCCGATTTGGTGGGTGAACTCATGCAACACACTCGGCAACGGATCGCGGCGGAGGAAGAATTACTGACCAAACTCGAAAGGGTCGACGCCTCCGCCCCTTCGGAGTGGGACGACGTCCTGCGCATGGTTTCACTGTTGCGTGCACTCGAATCCGAGTTCGCTGCCCACCGTCAGCAAGCGATCCTGTCGCAGGAGCTGAATGCAGCGTTGCCCGTCGACGCACTCGTCGAGGCCATCCTGTCGGAGAAGGATGCCAACGTGGCCGGAGCGTTGCAATGGGCGTTGGCGAGGACCGAAGGTGCGGGGCTTGCAGGTCTCGCGAAGGGGCTCGAATCGGAGGACGTCGAGGTGCGGCGCCGCGCGATGTCCGCCATCTCCGGGATCCACACCGAGGAGGCAACTCGGTGTTTGAAGCGAGCTCTCGATGATTCGGACGGGATAGTCCGCGCCGACGCCGCTCTCACCCTCGGAACTCGCGGAGAGGCCATCTCGATGCCCGCTCTTCTCGAGATGGTCGCCGACGGGCGACGCGACGTCGAGGCCGGCGAGGTATTGGGTCTTCTGGCGGAGTGCTCACCCGCAAGCGGCGAAGTCGTCGCGGCAGTGCAGGACAGGCTCGACAACACCGCCGACGCGCCGACGCGGCTGCGAATCACTCAGGCGCTCGCCGAGATTCCCGGCGCGGCAGCACACGAAGCGCTCGCCCGGCTCACCCACGACGACGACAAGACGGTCGCGTCAACGGCAGCCGCGATCCTCGAGATGCGGGACCGTGGACCACGCCGACGCGAACGACCGCGCATCGGGAACTGAAATCGGAGAACGAGGGCACGTCTGACAACTGCGGCCCAGGCTGTCAATGCCGCAACGATTTTGCTGCGGCGTTGCCCTTCAACGCCGCACAGAGCAGGACGACGAGCACTGCTAGAAACACGACCGTTGAAGTGACAGCCGAGCCCACAGATCCGAAACCCGTCACGACACCGATCGCGACCTGCGTGCAGAGTCCCACTACGGCTGTCCACACCGTCCGGCGCAGAAGCGGCCGCGCAATCCGATGGGCCAATTGCCACGCCTCGGGGCTCGAGATCGTTGCCTTCGTTCGTATGCCGACAACGGGATTCGGTTCATCACCGACCAGTCGCGGCATGAGCCCAGCAACGAAGGCGAGGATAAGCGTCGACGACGACAGTGAGGCCGTCAGACCCAGCAAATCAGGCGATCCCATCCGTCCAGCCCCTATCGGCAGATTTTGACACAGCGGACATTCCAGTCTGGGGTGCCGCTGGGACATACCCGACTGTATGCGAACGAATACATGTACGGCTGTGTGGGTGACGCACTTTCAGGCTTTGCCGGATGAGCAGCGGACTCGATCTCGGACTGGTTGTCAGGCAGACCCTAATGCGGATCACCTACGCAGAAAAGGTTTCCCGCCGGATCCGCCAACACGTCCCAAATTGATTCGCCCGACTCATGGCGCTCGACGTGGGCTGCTCCTGCCGCGACGAAGGTCGCGACGACCTGGTCCCGCGGAGGATCCTGCGGTTCGAGGTCGAAGTCGAGGTGAACCGTATTCCTTTGGCTGCGAGCCTGATCGATCCGTTGGAAACCGAGAGTGAGTGGAAGGTCCGGGGCCGTCACCGTCAGGAAATCTTCGTCACCATCGATACTCGCCTCGCTGAATCGCTCCGACCACCAGGTGGCAAGTGATCGGGCATCCGTTGCATCGAACGTAACCATGGCCAATCGCACCATCGCACACCAACCTCTTTACACGTGACTGCCTTTCGATCGATCTTAGGCAAAGCCCTGCAACTGATGCGCACCCGCTGCGCAGTGATCAACGGATATGGTTTCTCACGTGGTGGATCAACGGCGAATGAGTTTGCGACGCAGGTACCTGAGCCTCGGTCTTGGCGAACTGGCCGCCGCGGGAGTGTTTGCCGCTGTGGCTGTCAGCGTCGTGGTGCCTCGGCTCGAAGGTCCGCACGACTCCGCGGCGCTGTGGTCGGCGCTGGCCCCACTGCTCGTGGTTCTCGTGCAAGCGGGTGTCTATTGGCTGCTTGCCCGAGGCTGGGTCGAGCAGGCGCCGATGCCGGCCCGCCTCGCGGCGCTCTACCGTGTGTTTCGGGTCCTCGACATTGTGGTCTTGGCGGTCGGTCTCCTCGGCGTGCTCATTTGGCTACCAGATCATTTCGTCACTGCGGCGGCCATTATGGTGGTGTGGGCTTTCGGGGTCGTCGAATACGTCAATTACTTCGTGGCCCGTCTCGCTTATCCGCTGCGGCGGTGGCCGTTCGAGGTCGGCCGGTGGCGGACACCTCAACTTGTGCGCGACCTGCATTCGGCGCGGTGATACCGGCAGTAAAGCCGGCCTTTGCCGCAACGGCAAAATTTGATGCGGGATCGGCGTGAGTTCGGAAGGATCGGTACTGCCTATCCAGGAATGAAGCCTCTTCGTCGTTCCTCACCGAGGAAGGAGACCCACCATGGCAACGTCGGGTCGGAGCCGCCGTGATGTCCCACCACCCCGGACAGGGATTAGCGAGACCGATACGCTGCGCGCGTTTCTCGGCTACCTGCGTGATTCGATCGCTGCCAAGGTTGAAGGTGCTCCGGAACCTCAGGTGCGCACCACAATTGTTCGGTCGGGAACAACCTTGCTCGGGCTGGTCAATCATTTGAACCTTTGTCGAACGATCGATGTTTCTCGCCGAAAACGTGACGGATTGGAAAGCGACGTTTCAGCGAAGAGACCGGGCGCCATGCCGGGCACGCTGACATCCTCCGCGAGCTGATCGACGATTCGACCGGTCGGTGACATCGCAACATCGATCACAACAGTGGTTCGAAGTCGTCCATCTCGCCGACAGCTTCCGCGCTTCATCGAGGCGAATGTCCACGACTGAAATCGGGGCCCACAGGTATCGGGTCGGTCGCTCCGTCGGGAGTTGTTACTTCCCAGTGCAGTTCGGATGCAGTCGGGGGAACGAGCGCGCCGATCCACTCGGCGACGACACCGACGATAACTTCCTCGAGTTCCGTGCGTGACCACTCTCGCGGACGAGTGGGAACCGGTGGCTCCCAGCCTTCCTCACCCCAGATCACGCTGAAAAGCTCCCGCTCGTCGCCGATCTGCTGATTCAAACTGAACGCATCAGGGTCGTCGAATCGCGCCCAGACGCCGAAAGTGCCCTCGCCGTCCTGGTCCACGGAGACGTCGATGACAATGCCTTCGGTTTGTGCTGTCGCTGCGGCGCGCATCGCCGCCAGCCGGCTTTCGACTACCGACGATGCGGTGTCGAGGACGGACCTCAGCGCGTCACGGTACTCGGCAGGTTCCATCGGCACAGGATATAGAATTTCAGGCAATCGACTTCGAAGTCAGTGCCCCCGACATGGCAGCCCATTGAAGAAGAATGACCGTCTTACCGTCGACGATCTCTCCGCCGGCGACCATGTCGAGTGCCGTGTCGAACGGCAACTCCAGGACTTCGATGTCCTCGCCTTCGTCTGGCACCCCGCCACCGCTTCCGGTTCTGTCCGCCGGACTGTATCGAGCGGCGTAGAAATGCACTCTCTCGGTGACGGATCCGGGGCTCATGTACAGATCGAACAGATGCTGCACCTCACCGATCGCGACGCCAATCTCTTCGCTCGTCTCTCGCCGAATGGCTACTTCCGGCGTGTCGTCGTCGAGCAAACCGGCTGCGGTCTCGATCAACATTCCGTCGGGGTGTGCGTTGACGTAAGCGGGAAAGCGGAATTGCTTCGTCAACAGGACGGTGCGCCGTTCGGGGTCGTACAGCAAGATCGTCGCGCCGTTCCCGCGGTCGTAGGTTTCACGTTGCTGCGTCTCGAGAGTCCCGTCCCGTCGCCGGTACGTGAAGGTGCTGCGACGCAACACATGCCAACCGTCTGAGGTGACCTCGACTCGTTCGACTTCGACATCAGGATTACCGTGCAGCCCGAAGCCTGTTCGGTCGAGGCCGGTGCGACCCCGGCTGTCCGGAATGTCGACGCCGGCGCAACCCGCCGTTGCAGTTGGGTGTATCAGACGGTCGCTGTCAGGTTCGGTCATGTCATCCACCGTAGCGAAGATCGGCACCTCGCCGTTATTGGGCAACAACAGTTTCAGAGGTTGAGCGCTGTAATGACAGAACCTTCTCAGCCCAACTGAGAAGTCCCGCCCCCGTCCGGAGACGGGAGCGGGACTCGGGTATCAGCGAATTCGGCAGCTCGTCAGACAGCTTCCTTGCTCGCCTGCGCCGCAAGGGTGAGCGCGATGTCGACGATCATGTCCTCCTGGCCACCCACCAGACGGCGACGTCCGGCTTCGAGCAGCAGTGTGCGAACGTCGATTCCGTAGCGCTCCGACGCAGCCTCGGCGTGGCGCAGGAAGCTCGAGTACACGCCTGCGTAGCCCAGTGTGAGGGTCTCTCGATCGACGCGGACCGGTCGGTCCTGCAGCGGACGGACGATGTCGTCGGCAGCATCTTGCAAGGCGAACAGGTCGCAGCCGTGCTCCCACTCCTCGATGTTCGCAACGGCGATGAATGCTTCGAGGGGGCAGTTGCCGGCTCCGGCACCGTGTCCGGCCAAGGAAGCGTCGACGCGGGTGACGCCGTTCTGCACGGCCACAACAGAATTGGCGACCGAGAGTGAAAGGTTCTCGTGGGCGTGGATACCGATTTCGGTACCCTCGTCGAGAATGTCGCGGTATGCGCGAACACGATCCGCGACGTCGTTCATCACCAGGCGCCCACCCGAGTCGGTGACGTAGACGCAGTGCGCGCCATACGATTCCATCAGCTTGGCCTGCTTCGCCAACTCCTCGGCCGGTGCCATGTGGCTCATCATCAGGAAGCCCGAGACGTCCATGCCGATCTCGCGGGCGGTCTCGATGTGCTGCGCGGAGACGTCGGCCTCGGTGCAGTGGGTGGCAACGCGAACTGAACGTACACCCAGGTCGTAGGCATGCTTGAGTTCACTGATCGTGCCGACACCGGGCAGAAGCAGCGTGGTGAGGCGAGCGTGCTCGAGTACCTCGGCTGCTGCTTCGATCCATTCCCAGTCGGTGTTGGAGCCGGGACCGTAGTTGAGCGAGCCACCAGCGAGGCCGTCACCGTGCGCAACTTCGATCGCGTCGACGCCGGCAGCGTCGAGAGCTGTGACGATCCGCTTGACGTCGGTCGGCGAAATGCGGTGGCGAACAGCGTGCATGCCGTCGCGAAGGGTGACGTCCTGGACGAAGATCTTGCGGTTGCTCACTTGGTTGCTTCCTTCTGCTGGGCGATGCGCTCCGCGATCTGCATTCCGGCGGACGTCATGATGTCGAGATTGCCGGCGTACGCGGGCAGGTAGTGCGCAGCACCTTCGACCTCGAGGAATACCGACACCTGGTGGGTAGGGCGATTGCCGTCGACGAGCAACGTCTCGACCGGCTGGTCGGCCGGGATCTCGGTGATCTGGACTTCCTGCTTGAGGCGGTAGCCCGGGACGTATGCCGAGACGTCGCCGACCATTTTCTCGATCGACTGACGGATCTCGTCGTGGACAGCCGGATCCGGCGCGTCGACGAGGCAGAAGACCGTGTCGCGCATGATGAGCGGCGGCTCAGCGGGGTTGAGGATGATGATGGCCTTGCCGCGACGAGCGCCGCCGACTGCCACGATCGCCTCGGACGTGGTTTCGGTGAACTCGTCGATGTTGGCGCGCGTTCCGGGACCGGCCGACTTGGAGGCGATGGACGCGACGATCTCCGCGTACGCCACCGGAACCACCCGAGAAACAGCGGCAACCATCGGGATGGTGGCCTGGCCGCCACACGTCACCATGTTGACGTTGGGCGCGTCCAGGTGCTCGTCCGCGTTGACAGCCGGTACGACGTACGGTCCGATCGCGGCAGGCGTCAGGTCGATCATGCGCTTGCCGAGGGGAGCCAGCCGCGCGTTGTTGGCCACGTGAGCCTTTGCCGAGGTGGCGTCGAAGACGATCTCGATCTCGTCGAAGTTCGGCAGACCGACCAGGCCTTCGACGCCTTCTGCCGTGATCGGCACGTTCAGACGCGCCGCGCGAGCGAGGCCGTCCGACGCGGGGTCGATACCGACCATCGCGCCCATCTCCAGGTAATCGGAGTTACGCAGCACCTTGATCATCAGATCCGTGCCGATGTTGCCCGATCCGATGATCGCGACCTTGACCTTGCTCATGCGTTGTCCTCTTCGCTGGAAAAACTGGTGGTGACGGAACCGAGCCCGGAGACGGTCACGGTGACTTCGTTGCCTGCGGTGACCGGCGCCATTGGGCCGAGTGCGCCGGACAGGATCACCTGGCCTGCGGTCAGCGGCTGCCCCAACTCGCGCGCCGTGCGGGCGAGCCAGACGACGGCTTCGATCGGATCGCCCAGGCAGGCGGTTCCGACGCCGGTGGAGACCTCGGTGCCGTCGACGGACATCGACATGACGACGCCCGCGGGTTCCACCTCGTCGAGGGTGCGGCGTTCGGTTCCGAGGACGTAGACGCCCGAGGACGCATTGTCGGCGACCGTGTCACCGAACTTGATGTCCCACGACTCGATGCGGCTGTCGCAGATCTCGATCGCCGCGATGGCGTAGTCGATCGCGCCGCGGACCTGGGCGCTGTCCAGTGGCCCGTCCACAAGGTCGGCGCCGAGCACGAAGGCCACTTCCGCTTCGACCTTGGGCTGGATCAAACGGCTCATGGGGATGACGTCGCCCGCCGGGAACTCCATGTCGGCGTACAGCACGCCGAGGTCGGGCTGGTCGACGCCGAGCTGCTGCTGGACTGCCACCGAGGTCAGGCCGATCTTGCGGCCTACGACCACGGCCCCGCCCTGCCGACGGATTTCGTCGACGCGACGCTGGACGGCGTAGGCGGCGACGAGGTCGTCGGCGCCGATCAGATCGCGCACTGGCGCGCAGGGAGTACCGCTCGCGATGGCGGCTGCGAGGCGGTCCGCAGCAGCTGCGATGTCGGTCTCGCTAGCTGTACTGGTATTCGTGGGCTGGCTCATGGCCACTACTTTCGCCGCGGCACCGAGATTGCGCCAGGGAACTGTCTCACTCAGCGATACGCTGGGGAGGTGACTGGCAGCGCAAACCTCGACACCGTGCTCGGCAAGGCGGTGACGATCCTGCGCGCCTTCCGGGCCGACGACCACGTGTTGCCTCTGGCCGCCCTGGTCCAGCGGACGGGCCTGCACAAGGCAACCGTGCACCGCCTGGCCAACGAACTGGTTGCGAACCGATTACTCGACCGACTCGACGGTGGTTACCGACTCAGCGGTGGCCTCTTCGAACTCGGCATGCTCGCCTCTCTCGAACGGAGCCTTCTGGAGATGGCGATGCCGTTCCTCCAGGACTTGTACGAGCGGACCCACGAAACAGTCCACCTGGGGGTCCGTGACGGCCACGACGTCGTCTATGTCGCGAAGATCGGCGGCCATCGACAAGCCAACTCCCCTTCTCGGACCGGCGGCCGGATACCGCTGTATTGCACCGCAATCGGGAAGGCGCTCCTTGCTTTCTCCGACAACGAATTTCGCCGCGAAGTGTTGTCGGAACCGATGACGCGCCGAACCCCGCACACGATTGTCGCGCCCGGCATTCTCAACACCCAACTGAACAGAGTGGTCGAGACCGGCATTGCGTTCGAGCGCGAGGAATCGGCGCCGGGTCTTGCGTGTGTCGCGGCACCGGTCTTCGGAACCAATGACAAACCAGTCGCGGCCATCAGTGTCACCGGTCCCACCAGTCGCTTCGTCCCCGAGAGCCAGGTGTCCTACGTGCGCGCTGCTGCCGAAGGCCTACACAGCACGATCGCTCGTCGCGAACGGTTGCGGTGACCTCGCCGTCCCGACCCGGGCGAGTCCGGTCAGGGCCTGCGGCAACGAACCCTCGTGCAAGACGCCCAGACGTTGAGTGGCGCGGGTGAGGGCGACATAGAGTTCCGACGCACCGCGCGGGCCGTCGGCAATGATCCGCTCCGGTTCCACGACAAGCACGGCATCGAACTCCAAACCCTTCGTTTCCGAAACCGGCACAGCACCTGGCACATCCGCAGGTCCGATGACGATGCTCGTACCTTCGCGTCCGTCCTCGTCCTGATTGAATTCGTTGACGGCGGACGCCAGTTCGTCGGCGGAGATTCGCTTGGACCACGGTTGGACCCCGCAGGCGCGAACGGACTCGGGTGGTTGGACTCCCGGCGCGAACTCGGCGAGCAAGGCGGCGGCGACGCTCATGATCTCGGCCGGAGTGCGGTAGTTCACCGACAGTGATCGGTAGATCCAGCGACCGGGGACATACGGCTCCATCATCGTCGCCCACGAGCGGGCACCTGCGGGTGAACGTCGTTGCGCGAGATCGCCTACCACCGTGAATGACCGGTCCGGGCAACGGCGCATCAGGACCCGCCAGTCCATCTCGGACAGTTCTTGTGCCTCGTCGACGACGATATGCCGGTACGTCCAGTCTCTGTCTGCAGCAGCGCGTTCGGCGAGTTCCCGGGTGTCACGTTCGACGAAACGGTCGGCCAGGTCCTCGGCGTACAGCATGTCCTGGGCGAGAAGATGGTCTTCGTCGTCCATCAGGTCTTCGCGACTGATCATCATGTCCAGCACACCCGCCGCATACGCGGCCTCGTCCTGGCGTTCGCGTTCGGCGCTCTGATCCACAGGCTTGTCCCGGCCGAGCATGTCCACCAATTCGTCGAGAAGAGGAACGTCGGACACCGTCCAGGCATCGCCATCTCGGCGCAACAGTCTCTCGTCCGCACCTGCCGCCCGTAGGCGTTCCGGAGAAGTAAACAGCTGTGTCAGTAGCTCTTTCGGTGTCAGGATCGGCCAGAGTGCGTCGAGCGCTGCGGCAAACGCGTCATTCTCCGCCAACTCTGCGGTCAGATCTGCGCGCACTTGCTCCCACGCTTCACGGTCACTGCGGGTCAACCATCCCTTTCCGATGCGCGCTATCGCCCGTTCGGTCAGTGCCCAGGTGAGGATTTCGGTGAACACCGTGCGAGCGTCGTTGTGGGGGAGCTTGCTGGCGCGGGCTTCTTCTCGGGCCCACTCCGCGGTTTCGGCGTCGATCCGCACTGTGACGTCCGCCAGTTCGATCGACAGCGGGCTCTCGGGCAGTCGCTGCTGATCGGCGATCGCCGCGCTGAGCACATCCAGGATCTTCAGTGAACCCTTGAGTTCAGCGGCGCCCGGGATGTCCTCGGCGGTGACGCGTAGGCCGGGGACAAGATCACCGGTGGTCATGAAGACCACGTCGGACTCGCCCAGTGAGGGCAGTACGCGGCCGATGTGGTTCAAGAACGCCGGGTTGGGCCCGACCACGAGAACTCCGTGACGTTCCATACGTTCTCGCTGCGTGTAGAGAAGGTAGGCGACGCGGTGCAAGGCGACGACGGTCTTCCCGGTGCCCGGGCCACCTTCGATCACCAACACTCCAGGGTGCTCGAGACGGACGATGTCGTCCTGCTCGGCCTGGATCGTGGCCACGATGTCCCGCATGCCCTCACCTCGCGGTGCGTTGACCGCCGCGAGCAGGGCGGAGTCCCCGCGTGCGTCGCGTTCACCACCCTCGGGGCGCCCGAGTACCTCGTCGGTGAAATCGACCACGCGTCGACTCCGTGTGTGGAACTGACGGCGTCGACGCATGTTCTCCGGGTTCGCAGCGGTGGCGACGTAGAACGGGCGAGATGCCGGCGCCCGCCAATCGAGCAGAACCGGTTCGTAATCGTTGTCCGCGTCCAGAAGGCCGATTCGCCCGATGTACGAAGTCTCACCCGACAGCGAATCCAACCGGCCGAAACACAGTCCGTTGTCGGCTACATCCAGCCTTTTCACCTCTTTGGCAAGCGCGCGTACCTCTGCATCGCGTTCCATGAGTGCTTGGCCGTCTCCGCGCAGAGCGGTGCTGTACCGACCCTTGACTCGGGCCCGTTCGGCGTCGAGTCGCGCGTAGAGCGCCTCCACATAGTTCCGCTCGGATTGCAGTTCGTCTTCGTATCCCTGGATTGGCACATGCCCTCACTTCCGCTGGCTGTTCCGATCCGGTAGTCGGTCGTACGGGATCGGAAGAGCCATTCTGCGGCACTACCCGGGCCTTGCCGCAAGCCCCCCGGTGGGCTATATATTGGTAGTGGAAGGGAGTGTCGATCCTCCCCCGCTTTCCCACAAATCCTCTCGCGACCCCCCAGACTGATGCACGGCTCCCAGCCTGGTCGATGTTTGGACCCCGAGTGCCACGGGTACAAATCCAGTGACCGGTGTTCCAAAATCGGTTCCCCTCATGAACTTACGTGGATCGAGGGATTGTGAAGGCGATACTGGCAACGGCCGCGAGCATCCTTCTGGTGGTTGCCTTGGCCGTCGCCGTCTTGCTTCTCCTTTCCGGATCACCGCGCGAAGGTACTTCGCACGAACTCGCCGACACGGTTCACACGATCGGCGGGCAACCGACAACCTGTACCGAATTGTTCGGTGAAACATGCAGCTTTACTTTGCAGTCCGACTACAACCAGTGGGGACAAAACCTCGAGAGTTTTGTCAATGCCGGGACTCTCGGACCTTTCGCCCGCAGCATCGGCTTCGTGGCGGAGGCGAAGCTGAGCTTGCAGGCATGCGAGGTCAGCGCTACCGCGGGTAGGACGATCCTCGATTTCTACAATCTTGCGGGGATCGACCACCCCACGGCCACCACCACCGACCTCTTTCCCTTCTGGAACGAGTCACGCCAATTCTTGTGCCCGGTAAACAGTTTCTGAGACTGTTGTTTGCTACTTGAGACCGGACTGGACGAACGCGTCGCGCACGTAGCGCTGAAGGAACAGATAGATCAGGAAGATCGGCAGACACGCCAGTCCGGACGCCGCCATGATGGCACCCCAATTGTTCCCTTCGGCACCGAGGAAGCTGCGGATACCGATCTGTAGCACCGAATTCGACTGGCGCATGATGAGCGCGGGCCAGAGATATTCGTTCCAAGCAGAGATGAACAGCATGATTCCCAGCGCCGCGAGAGCAGGCTTCATGTTGGGCAGCACAACCTTCCACAGCGTTGCCCACGAGTTCTGTCCGTCGATCTGACTGGCGTCCAGTAGCTCCCGCGGAAACGCCTCCATATGCTGTCGCATCAGCAGGACTCCGAAGGCCGAGCACAAGTTCGGGATCACGATGCCTGCAACGGTGTTGAGCAAGCCCATCTGGGAGATCAGCAGGTAGTTGGGGATCATCGTGACCTGAAACGGAACCAACCACGACCCGACGAAGAGTAGGAACAGCGCTTGCTTGCCGAAGAAGTTCCACCGGGCAAACCCATAGGCGGCGAGGATTGCGACGAACAGCTGGCTGACCGACATGGCCAACGCCATGGTGAAGGTATTCACCATCATCGACGCCATCGGGATCGTGTTCCACACGTATCGGAAGTTCTCGAGGCTGAAGGGCGAGGGGAGCGGGCTCGCCGACAGCGAATCGTCAGGGCGACGAAAGGCCGTGGCAAACAGCCAGTAGATCGGAAAAATGCTGAACACGGTCACGGCCGCGAGGACAACGTGCCCGACCACCCGTCGCGTTCGAGACCGGGACCGTACCGGTCCGTCGTTGCTCTCACTCCGGGCGTTGAGGTGCTCCACCACCGGGATCGCATCGGAACCACGTGGATGGCCGGGTGCGTCGACCAGAACAAATGCCATGTCAGTTCCTAATTGTCGTAGAAGCTCAGCCGGTCCGACAGGCGGACGAAGATGACTGCGATGATTCCGAAGCCGAGGAAGAAGAGAGTGCCTGCGGCAGCTGACAGTCCGGCGTCGAAGTTCTGGAAACCGAACTGGTACAACAGGTAATAGATGTTCGTGGACGCGCCGCTCGGTCCACCCTGGGTGAGAATGTCGATCACGGGATACGCCCACTGCGCACCCAACAGGATCGTCATGAGGGCCAGGAACACCAGCGTCGGGGAGAGTAGCGGCAGTGTGATCTTTCGGGTGATCGTCGCCTCGGACGCCCCGTCGAGTGATGCCGCAGAAGCATAGTCCGGATTGATGCCCGCCAGCCCAGCTGAAATGACCAGCACCCCGAAGCCGAGCATTTGCCATCCGACGATCACGACCACACCGAGTAGAGCGAACTTCGGATCACGAAAGATGTTGCCCATCTCGATTCCCCACGTTGCGGCCACCCTCGGGACAGCGCCGCCGTCGGGATTGAAGAGCCAACGCCACACGGCACTGCCCGCGATCGGTGTCACCAGGAACGGGACGAAGATCAGAGCCTGATAAATCGTCTTCGACCGTCCGGATATCCGTTTGGACACCAACGCGATGAGGATCGGCAGCAACAGCGAGAACAGCATGAAGGCGAGTGTGTAGACCACGGTGTTCCGCAGCGCCTGATGCAACTCGGGCAACGAGAGAACTCGCGTGTAATTATCCAGTCCTACCGACACTTTGGGAGTGGTAGGTACCATGTTCCACTTGTAGAACGACAGGTTGACAGTCTCGCCGAGCGGTTTGTAGATCCACACGATCAACAGCACCACTGCCGGCAACAGGTACAGGTATGGCACCCAGACACGGGGTGCCCACCCGGAACGGGCCGGGCGCGCCGCTATGGCACGCTCCGACCCGACGGTACTTGGAACTTCGACAAACATGTTCGTGGCTCAATTCGCCGATGCAGTGACTGAGCTGGACGACTTGAACGCTGGAACGAGCTTGTCTATCGCCTCCTGAAGGTGATCAGTGCTCATCTCGTACACAGTCGCCGACTCCTCCACTGGAACTACCGTGTGCAGTACTCGATCTCGGTAGACATGGACCATGTTGAATGCCTGTGCACCGTTTTGGCCACGCAGAATACCTGCGCCCGCGAGAACATCCTGTGTGTAGCAGGAAGCCGAGGCGACCGAGACGGGAATTCCTGCGAACGTGCAGGTGGTCGAGTAGTGCAGGTGGCCACCGAGGATGCCGCGGACATCGGTGCCCTCGAGTACCGCGGCAAGTTTGTTCTGTTCCTTGAGTTCTACCAAAGAGAGCACATCCAGAACCGACGGGACTGGCGGATGGTGCAGTGCCAGAAGGGTGCCGTGTGGTGCCGGTACGGCAAGAACCTCTTCGAGCCAAGCGAGCTGTTCGTCGGTGATCAACCCGTGATGGCTTCCGGGAACAGTGCTGTCCAACACGATGATACGGAGACCGTTCACTTCGACCACCGAGTCGACGGATTCCTGGGTCGGAGCGGTATCCAGCAGGCCGCTGCGGAATGCCGGGCGCGCGTCGTGATTGCCCATGACCCAGATCACCTTTGCGCCGAGCCGTTCGGCTGCCGGCTCGACGATCCGGCGCAGTCGGACGTATGCATCGGGTTCTCCCACGTCGGCCAGATCGCCGGTGAAGACGATAGCCTCCGGACGCTGGCCAGTCCTTTCCAGTCGCTCGAAGATGCGTGCCAGATTGGCGTCGCTGTCCACGGAACCGTGGAGAAGATCACCGTCGGTGACAAAGTGAGTGTCGCTGAGGTGCAGGATGTAGTGATCGGGTTCGCCGTACTGGGACATGAATAATTCTCCTGTGAAGTATGGGTTAGTTGACCAGTGCAAGGTGTAGGCGATCGAGTTCTGCAGAGCTCAATCCATGGGCAAGAAGGTATTCGGAGGCGCCGCCGTACGAGTCGTCGATGGACTGCAGACTTGCCCGCATGAGCGCAGCCGGGCTTGCCCCGACCAGTTGGGCGACGTCCGCCCCGCCTATGCCGTATTGGCGCATCTTGACGGCCATCGCCGACACCCATTCGCCGGCCAACATGACCTCGGAGAGCGAATAGTCTGCGACGATGTCGCGGTTGTCCACGCCGACCGCCGCCAGTGCAAGCGCGATGACAAGACCGGTGCGGTCTTTGCCTGCCGTGCAGTGCACCAGTACTGCCCGATCGTCGGATTCAGCGATGGTTCGCACTGCGCGAGTCAACCGGGTGCCGCACTGGTCGATGACCTTTGTATAGATTGCCGCGAGGTCCAAACTGGTTTCGCGGGTGTTTATTTCACCCTCGAAGATGGGTAGATGATGCTGCTCGAGCGTCAGACCTTCGAGTGCGTTCGGCGCCGTGTCCAACTCCTCCTGCTCGCGTAGGTCGACGACGACTGCCAGCCCTCGGCCGCGGAGATCCTCACGGTCCGTTTGGTTGAGGCGGTGAAGAGCGTCTGAGCGAAATAGTTTGTTCCACTTGGTGGTCAACCCTCCGCGAGCAGCGTAGCCGCCGACATCGCGAAAGTTGTAGGTACCGTTCAGGTCGAGCCGACGATTGGCTCGCTGATCCGGAAGAGCAGTACTCATAGTTGTTCCCGATCCGGAAGTTGTGTTCGCTGGAATTGGATTGGACTGTGTCAGCCGATCAAGTCCTGAGCCCGTTGCTGTGCGGCCTGCATCGTCGACTTCGGGTCCTTGCCGTAGAACACGGATTCTTCGATGGCTTGCGCGAGAATGTCGTCGACCTGGACATAGCTGTTACCGGGGTACGACTGCCAGGGCTGGAGCGAGTCGAGTTGCTTGAGATTGGGTGCCAGCAGTGGGTTGCCGTCTGCCCACGGCTTGAGTGCAGCAGGATCCTGCGTCAGCGACGAACGAAGGGGTAGGTATCCGATCTTGGTGGAGATCTGCGTGTACGCGTGGTCGCTTGTCATGAATTTGATCAATTCCCAAGCCGCGCGTGCCTTGGCCGGATCCTGCGAGAAGACGGACAGGACCGAACCTGAATTCGTGGGAACCGCTGCATGTCCGTCGAAGGCAGGCATAGCGGTCGCCCGCAGGTCCCAACCGGCCTTCGCCGCTGAACCGACAAACATTCCCTGCAGTGCAGACGTGTTGAGGTCGATGGCGATGTCACCCTTCGCGAAGCTCTCGTACTGCGTCGCCGCATCCGCATTGACCAGGACCCCGTCTTCGTAGAGTCCGCGGAGCATGGTGACAGCCGAAACCGATTCGGGCTCACCGAATTCGATGGTCTTGCGATCTTCGGACAGCACACCGCCGCCGGCCGACTTGAAGAGGGCCTGCATGCACCAGTTGCCACCCTTGACCGAACAGCTGATCCCGAGCGACGGCTTCCCTGACTTGGCGGTCACTGCCTTCGCGGCAGCGGCAACCTTGCTCCAGGTCGAGAGGTCGGTGTCTGCCGGGAGTCCGGCCTCGATCAGTGCAGTGGAGTTGTAGAACAATGTGGGAGTGGAGAACACATACGGAACGCCGTAGGTGTCGCCATTCCAGTCGCCGAGTGTGGCAGCTCTGGGGTGGAAGGGATGGTCTCCGCCGAAGTTTGCCTGGACTGAGTCCTTGCCGACCAGTTCGTCGAGATTTCTTGCTTTCAGCGCCGTGACTGCGAAATCGAGAGTGTCGAAGGTCAATTGAGCGACATCGGGTGGTGACCCGGCGAGCATTTGTGTCTGCACGCTGCTTGCGGTGCCGGAGCCGGCCGCGCCACCGCTTTGCGGCGGCTGTGCTTTGACGTGAATGTTCGGGTGGGCGGCCTCGAAGTCGGAGATGAGACCGGTGATGGTGTCTGTCCACAAACCGGCCTGGGCAAGGTTGTAGGACTCGAAGACGATGTCGACCTGCTGGTTCGGGTCGAGTTCCGGCACCTGTTCCGCGGAATCCGAGCCGCCGGTGGTGGCGCCGCCCGTGGCACAGCCTGCAAGGGCGAGGGATGCCGCCAACGCTATGGCGATCTTCCATCGTGTTTTGCGCATGACAAAGCTCCTCGTGATGAAATTTTCGTGTGAGAGGGCGAACTGAAGGTTCAGCTGAGAACTGATGAATCGAGATTCAATGTTGCTGGTATGTCCAGCCATTCGAGGCGACGCCCGCTGGCTCGGTCGAAGAGGTGAAGGTGGCGCAGCTCGGCGGACAGTACCGCGGGCTGTCCTTCGTGGAGGGCGATCGGTCGCGGAGCGCGCACGCAGATCGTGGTCGAACCGACCAGGCAGTAGGCCACCTGCTCGCTTCCGAGATTCTCGACCGACGTGACATCGACCGTGATACGTGCGCCGGGGCCGGAATCCGTGCCTGGATGGATCGGTGTGAGATGTTCGGGACGAATGCCGAGTACGACGTCGCGGGAATCGGACTCTCCTGGCCAGAGTGAGGCTTCGATGCCTTCGGCCGTAACCCTCACGCTCCCGCCGGACGAAAATACCCTTGCATCAACAAGATTCATTGCAGGGCTGCCCAGAAATCCTGCAACGAATACTGATGCCGGGCGATCGTAGACATCCTCGGGGGTGCCGAGTTGCTCGAGTCCGCCGTTGTTGAGCAGCGCGATACGCGTCGCCATTGTCATAGCCTCGACCTGGTCGTGGGTGACGTAGACGAAGGTGGCGCCCAACCTTCGGTGGAGGTCGGTGAGTTCACGACGAGTTGCTGTTCGGAGCTTCGCATCGAGGTTGGAGAGTGGCTCGTCCATCAAGAACGCCTTCGGATTTCGGACGATCGCTCGGCCCACCGCTACGCGCTGACGCTGACCACCCGACAGCTCCTTGGGCTTGCGCTCCAGCAGATGTGCGATCTCCAGTTGCTGTGCTACTTCCTCGACACGTGCTACTGCCGACGCCTTGTCGATCTTTTTGACCTTCAAAGGGAAACCGAGGTTCTTCGCGACGGAAAGGTGCGGGTAGAGGGCATAGTTCTGAAACACCATGGCGACGTCTCGCCGACGGGCGGGAGCCGTAGTGATGTCTTCGTCGTCGAGCAGTATTCGGCCACTTGTCGGCTCGAGGAGACCGGCGAGCATCCTGAGCAACGTAGTTTTCCCGCAGCCGCTCGGTCCGAGGAGGACCAGAAAATCCCCGTCACGAACATCGATGTCGATGTTGTCGACTGCGGTGACATCTGCGAATTTCCGACTCAGATTCTCTATTCGAATCCTGCCCATTGGCTTCTCCCGATGAAATGACGTTACCCAATCGCGTCGGATTGGGGATTTTCGTTACATCAGAAGTTAGCCAGTCGAAGATGAACGGTGACCGAACGCCGTCGTAATTGTCCGTAATTCTCAGGGCAACTATTCGAACCGAAACGTGCGACGAACCCGAATTTCAGGTGGTGGAACCGTGATTGAGGATTCCGATGACGTGTTCGAGGGTCTGAGCTGCAGCTTCGGCTGACCCGCCACGGCGTTCACTGACCGCGATCTGGAGACCGATCAGAAAGGTCAGTTGAATGACGGTCGCGGAGGCGCCGTGTGCGCCCCACGGCCCGGTTCCGCCACCGAGAACCAACCCCATGTCGGCCAGTTCCACCAGCGGGGAACGCGCGTAGCCGGTGACGCCGATGACGGTTGCGCCGGCGTCTTTTGCAGCTTGGGCGGGCTGGAGAGTCAGTGAGTTGAGCCCACTGTCACTGATCGCCAGACAAACGTCGCGCGAAGTGAGGTGCCGGGCTGTGAGTTGCTGCATCACTGCATCAGTGGGCGCTTCAGCTGTGCGGCCGTTCAGTATGAACCGAACAGCCACTGCAGATGCCGACGGCCCGGACACCCCGTTTCCCACAACGAGTACGCGTTCGGCGTCGGCAATTGCTTCGACAGCCCGGTCGAAAGCGTCGCGATCCAGAGGTGTGAGTGCGGCGCCGAGATCGGCCGCCACTTCGCCGAGTACTGCCTGCAGCAGTCCGTTGCTGTCCTTGGTGTGCGCCGCGTCCTGCACCCGTGATTCTGCTGCGCCGAGATCTCTGAGCAGCAGCATGCGCAGATGCTGAAATCCTTTGAATCCGAGATTCTGACAAGCCCGAATGACAGTTGCCGTCGACGTGGACGCGTGCTCGGCCACATCTGCCGCCGACCACCAGGCAAACTCATTGGGCCTGGCGATGCAGATGTCGGCGACACGTCGCTCGCTCGGGGCCAGGGTGGGCGCAAGCGCGCGAATCGTGGACAGGGTTCCGCCCACGGGGGGATCGGTCTGTAACTGGCTCATCTGCACTGAATAACACACGAGAGTGAACGACACTCCCCTCGGCAGTCGGTGCATGTCTGTGCCACGTGTTGTCGATGCGCGAATGTTTATGCGAATTACGACCGGGTAGGGCTTCTGTGTGGGAATCCTGCGCGGCAGGAATCTCGAGCGCGAATCCGAAACGACCTGGAGGAACAACGTGACAGATGACAAGAGCGGCCCCAGCGAGGGCATCAAAGGCGTCGTAGAGGACGTCAAGGGTAAGGCCAAGGAAGCCGTTGGTGCGGTCTCCGGGAACGACAGTTTGACCCGAGAGGGTCGCGCCCAGCAGGACAAGGCCGAGAGCCAGCGAGAAGTGGCGAAGAAAGAGGCAGAAGCCGAGAAGGCTCGCGCGGAAGCTGCTGCGGACGAAGCGCGGCAGAAGTCCGAGCAATAGCCCCGACGCACTCGTCGCCCTCGGCCTGGGATTGATCCCAGTCCGGGGGTGAGTCGTGGCTCCGCGTTCAGAGAAAATCTCTACTTCCTTACGGCGTAACAGAATTCGTGCGCCCAGCATCACGATCAAGAGGAGCTGTTCGATGCCTTCATCCCAGTCCGTCCCAGGTGCACCGGCCCCGAAAACGCCGGACCTGACAGAGCCGGTCAAGCCTCGACAGCCGTTGCCTCCCAAGGACGACCAGAGGCAGCCGGAAGTGCGTACCGTAGCGGGTGCCGAGGAAAAGGTGAAGGGAAACGGTCGCGGCCAGCGGGGTGAGTACCTCACCACCGCAACCGGAACGCGACTCTACGAAACCGACCACTCGCTCACTGCGGGTGAGCGGGGACCGACTCTTCTTCAAGACCACCACCTTCGTGAGAAGATCACGCATTTTGATCACGAGCGAATTCCGGAGCGAGTCGTCCACGCTCGCGGCGCGGCCGCACACGGTACGTTCCTGGCAAACGGAGCAGCCGAAAACATCTGTAAGGCTTCGCTTTTCGCTTCAGGTGCGCGAACACCCGTATTCGTGCGATTCTCGACGGTTCTGGGTTCACGCGGTTCGGCGGACACCGTCCGTGACACACGCGGGTTCGCCACCAAGTTCTACACCGATGAAGGTGTCTTCGATCTGGTCGGCAACAACATCCCGGTGTTCTTCATCCAGGACGGAATCAAATTCCCGGACATCATCCATGCCGCGAAACCTCACCCGGACCGCGAGATTCCGCAGGCACAGAGCGCTCACGACACCTTCTGGGACTTCGTGTCGCTACACACCGAGGCCACCGCGCACACATTGTGGAACATGTCCGATCGAGGCATCCCGCGCTCCTATCGCATGATGGAGGGCTTCGGCATTCACACATTCAGGCTCGTCAACGCCGACGGCGAGACGAATCTTGTTAAATTCCACTGGAAGCCGGCAGCCGGAGTGCATTCACTAGTGTGGGAGGAAGCTCAGATCGCAGGCGGTGTGGATCCAGACTTCCACCGACGCGATCTTGCCGACGCCATCGAGGCAGGTGCATATCCGTCCTGGGATCTGGGCGTGCAGGTATTCCCCGATACCGAAGACGAAATGTTCGAAGGCATAGATCTTTTGGATCCCACCAAAATTGTGCCCGAAGAGCTCGCGCCGGTTCAGGTCATCGGAACGATGACGCTCGATGCCAATCCGACCAACTTCTTCGCCGAGACCGAACAGGTGGCATTCCATCCAGGCCACTTGGTTCCGGGCGTCGACATCACCAATGATCGGCTCCTGCAGGCACGATTGTTCTCCTACCTCGACACCCAGATCACGCGACTCGGCGGTCCCAATTTCGATCAGATCCCGATCAACCGTCCTCACTCGCCCGTCAACGACATGCTTCGCGACGGCTTCCACCAGGACGGTGTGCATACCGGGATCGCGCCGTACCATCCCAATTCGTTGGACGGTGGCTGCCCCTTCTTGGCCTCGGCAGACAGTGCCGCCTATATCGAGGTGCCCGAGGAAGTTTCAGGGCGCAAGGTGAGGCAGGCGCCGGCATCGTTCGACGATCACTTCTCGCAAGCTCGACTCTTCTATCGCAGTCTCTCCCCTGTCGAACAGGAGCACGTCGCGCAGGCGTACACCTTCGAATTGGGGAAGTGCTGCGAGGAGAACATCAAGATACGGAATCTGGGCGTTTTGGCCAACATCGATGCGGCTCTCGTATCGATCGTCGCAGGCGGGCTTGGCCTTCCGGTCCCTGAACCGACTGAGCCGTTGAGCGATCCTGAGCCCAGCCCGGCACTGTCCCAGGTGGGTGAGGAATGGCCCGTCGAGGGAAGGATCATTGCACTACTGGTCGACGAGAACTCCGATCTCGACACGGTTGTCGCCGTTCGAGACAAGATCTTCGACGCCGGTATGGTGCCGCTGATCCTCGGCCCGCACGGCGGAACCATCGGGGACGGTGACGACGCGGTGACGGTGCAGCGGACTTACCTCACAGCTCGTTCGATCGAATTCGATGCAATCCTGCTGAGCGGCGACGTTTCTCGGATCGGCGAGGGCAAGGTGGATCCACGGGTGGAGACTCTGCTGAACGAAATGTATCGTCACAGCAAGGCGATTGGTGGTTGGGGTGAGAGCATGAGTGCGCTGGCCGCGGCCGGTATCGACGAGTCTGCATTGGGAGTCGTCGTCGATGCCGACGCGGAAGGAGCCCTCGCCTCACTGGCTCAGCTTCTGAAGACGCACCGCGTGTGGGGGCGTTTCGAGGTGCCGCCCACATCCTGAGTGCCGACGTACGTTCGAACTTGCGGTGTGGCCGAATTGCCAGTTCGGCTACACCGTCGGAGTGAAGACGAGTGAAGGGACGAACAGTGGCTCGCAAGGACTCACAACCTCAACTCAAGGATCAAGAACTCTACGAAGAGTTACGGGAGAAGGGCGATTCCAAGGAAAAGGCGGCCCGAATCTCCAATGCAGCCGCCAATCGAGGGCGGTCGAATGTCGCCAAGTCCGGTGGTCAATCCTCACCGTACGAGGAGTGGACGGTGGACGACCTGAAGAAGCGCGCCAAGGAACTCGATCTGCACGGCTATTCGAAGCTGAACAAGGGCGAGCTGATCGAGAAACTCCGCAATCACTGAGCTGTATTCTGCTCGAGTCGTACTCTGCGTGTGCAGAATACGACTCGAGCGTTCGGTTCAGTGCCCTTCTTGATCGAAGAGTTCCTGACCTTCCAGTCGCTTGACCCGACGGTGTTCCATCAAGATGGCCAGCGTTCCGACGATGAAGGACACCACGCACACGACGCCGGCAATGACTGCCCATCCACGAAATCCGTAACCTGCTGCCACCAAGGTCAATCCGAGAGTTGCCAGGCCCAGCCCGATCAGCAGGTATCCGGGATAGTTGCGGCCGTCGCTGATTGCCTCCCCGACATGCGATCGATTGGTGTGTTCGTCATCTACCGGTGAACTTCCGCTCGCGTTTGTCACGGCACACTCCGTCCTGAGTTCGTGAAGACCTGCGATTTGCCGCTTGTCGTCGGCTCACAGGGCACTACCCGATCGGTGAGTGGGTGAAACCGATGGCGTAGTGCCGAAAGGCGAAGAAGGTCGTAGGCTCGAAGTACCGGATGTGGAGGAACACCGGTGCAAGGAAGTGCGATGAATGCGAAGCCGACTCCCGACCTGTTCTCCGTAGGTACACCGACTCTCGGTGTGGAGGAAGAGTTCTTGCTCTGCGATCCGCAGACCGGGCATCCGAGTCTGCGCAACGTCGAAGTTGCGGCCGCCGGGCGAGAACTCGGTATCTCGCTGCAACTCGAACTCACGCGCTGTCAGGTGGAGACGTCCACGTCGATCGGTAGTCATATTCGTGATCTTCGTGATCAACTCTGTGAATCTCGTGCCGTCACCGCCGATGCCGCTGCTCGCGTGGGTTGTCAGCTCATTGCAGTCGGGACGCCGTTCTTCGATCCGCCGGTCGACGAGATCACTCAGAAGTCGCGATATCAGCGGATGGCCGGACAGTTCGGTGCGATCACCGAAGGTGTGATGTGTGGCTGTCACATTCATGTGGGTGTGGAAGATCGAGAACGATCGGTCCAGATCGTCAATCATCTGCGCGCGTGGTTACCGACCTTGCTGGCGTTGACGGCGAACTCCCCGATCAGCAGTGGGCGCGATACCGGCTATGCGAGTTGGCGTTACGTTCTGTTCGGCCGATGGCCCAGTTCCGGCCCGCCGCCTTACTTCGAGTCCGTGGGGCACTACGAAGATGCTGTAGCCGCGATGCTGGAGACAGGGGTCATTCTCGATCCACACATGGTCTATTGGGACGTGCGCATGTCGGATCACCTTCCCACCGTGGAGATTCGGATCAGCGACGTGCCGGCCACCGTTGAGGAGACGCTGACTCTGGCCACGTTGGTCCAGGCTCTTGTCGGCACCGCATCCGCCGCGATCACCAAAGGTGAGGTGGCGCCCGCTGTGGATCATGAGTTACTCCGGGCGGCTTGCTGGCGGGCGGCACGCGACGGACTCGACGGGAGGTCGCTGGACGTGGAATCCGTGCGTTTGCTGACCGCTCACCAGGCGGTTCGGCGATTGGTGGATCATGTCGAACCTGCTCTGACCGCATTCGGCGAGTTCGAGCAGGTCACGGCTTCCTTGGACAAGGTCTTCAGCAATGGAAACGGAGCGATCGTGCAGCGCCGACAACTCGCGCGTCGGTCACGTGTGGCTGATGTGATCGACGAGTGTGCCCGACGCACTTTCGAAGGATGCAGTTCGCAAGGGGGGAGTGAGCTGTAGGCAACAGGGACAGGCAACGGGGAGGCGTTGACTTCCAATTTTGTGCCGAGTTCACTGGAAATGAGAACTTGTCGACTCCCCTGTGCAGAAATCATCCCGTCTGTAGGCCGCGTCGCGAGTTGCATGATGGCGAAGGGTTAGTCATGAAAAACGAATCTGGCGAACGGGCGTCCGAAGAACCTCAGTCTGCGCGTGGAGCCCCGGGCTCCCGAGGCACAGGCTCGAATGAACCCGGAGGCGGTCCGGTGGATCGCCCTTCCGGCGCGTTCGGCGACGAGGAGACGATCTCGGGGGTAGAAGGAACCGAGACAACTCCCGCCGAGCCCACTGCATCCGAACCGGCCGTGCCGCCGTACGAGGGACGTCAGGAGGCCGCAAAGAAGTCGGCATTCAAGGAGGCGGAGAGTTCTGGTGGACCGAATACGGGAGGGGCCGGCAAACCCGTCGTCGATTCGGGGCTCAAGGCACGACCGGCGGAAGAGACTCCTGGTGGACGAACTGCATCCCCTGCAGACGAGCAACCCGCCGCGGAGACGACTGAATCGGCTTCCAGCGAAAGCGGAGTGGGGCCGGCACATCAAACCGGCGTAGGGAGGAGCGAAGACAAGAGGGACAATATATGAGTGACGATCCACGTACGGAGCTTCCGTCGGACAACAACCTCGACGCGCTGTGCAGTCGACTGGCTACCTTGGTCGAAGAGCGCGGCCTGACAGTCGCTACGGCGGAATCGCTGACTGCCGGGAATATCGCCGCGCACCTGGGGAAGGCACCGAACGCCGGATCGTGGTTTTGTGGTGGGATCGTCGCGTACACCCGAGCGGTCAAGCATTCCCTACTCCATGTTCCGGACGGCCCAGTGGTCTGTGAGGAAGCTGCCCGGGTCATGGCACACAGCACTGCCACGCTGATGGGCGCGACTTTGACGCTGGCCGTCACCGGCGAAGCCGGACCGGATACACAGGAGAACGATCCACCCGGAACTGTGTGGTTCGGGGTCGTGGACCACGGGACCGCTGAAACGGAAAAGCAGGTGTTTTCAGGTGCCCCCGAAGCCGTCCTGGGAGCAACTGTCGAGCACGCGATCCAACTACTTCTGCGTCACGCATCCGGTCGTCACACGCCGAGTACGAGAGTTGTGAACTAGTCGAGTATTCAACTCTTCGAACGGTTCTTCTTGTGACGACCCGTGTGTTTCGCAGGTGCCTGCGCGGTTGGAACCAGATGACCGTCGGCTGTGTATTTTTCGACTACGAGGTTCTTGCTGACTCCTCGGTTGGCATCCACTGCGCAAGTGATTGCTTCCGTGTCGGAGTTGAAAGGTTCCTCGGTCGAAGAGCCGTCGGGCATCGTGATCTTGTACCGATCCATACATCGACTATTGCGGGTTGATTCGCCTCCGACAACCCGAGCTCACGGAAATACCGGTCTGACGGATCCTGCGGATCAGCGAGTCCAATAGTCTTCGGGCCTTTTACCTGAACGGAATCCGTAGTGCTCGAGCATCGCTGTCGCTTCTGGGAAGTTGGCTGCCAGAGCTTCGGGCACATGGGCATCGCTTCCGAATGTCACCGCTTTGCCTCCCTCCTCGCTCCACCACTGGGGTATCCAAGGCCACAGCCGACGGGTATTCATCTCGAGAGCTCGGCCGCTGTCAGCGATGGCGCGCATGGCATTTCGGAATCCGCCCTCGAATCGGCGGGGATCGAAAGGTCCGGCGCTTTCGGTCGGCCATGCGCGCACCGCGTAGTCGATGTGGGTGAACACTTCGAAGACGCGGGAACGCGCGACCATGCGCGGAATCTCTTCCAGGTACGCCCACATGACCTCGTCAGCGCCCCAAATTCGGAACAGGGTGTTCGGTTCACTCCGATCTTCGCCGACTTCTAGCGTGTGCAAGGAACCCACTACTCGGTCGATGTCGCCGAGATCGAGAAATTGCGACGCGTGCGCTTCGTGTATGTGGGGTTGTCCGAACTCGACTCCGGTGAGTATCCGCAATTCAGGAAAACGGTGTCGGCATCGTTCGATGCTGTCGAGATAGCCGTCGACGTCGAGGACCGGTGCGTGAACGTAGCCGTCAGCGGTGAGGAGGTGACGTTGGTGGGGCATCAGGTCAGCGGCGTTTGTACGCCAGCGGTCGTCGAAGTCGAGATGCTCGGTGAACACCAACGCCGGCAATCCGATTGCTTCGGCACGAGCGCAAGTCTGTTGCATTCGCCCGGAAGCGTCGGACTGTGGTCCGCCGGTGTCCCACGACCACTCGCTGTGAACATGACTGTCCGCGGGTAGATGCATGTTCAGTTCGTACCAGAGCCCGGGAGTTCTGGTGTGATTACAGTTCGGACTGGCGTACGAAGTCGCTCTGTGCGTGGGTGCCCCAAATTTCGGAGGACTGAGTCTCGGGTTCGCTGTCCAGCTTTCGAACGTCGTGAATGAACTCCGCACCGCGCAGTTCGTCGGACGGAACCGACAGAAGCTTGCATGTGGTGCTGACGAAGAATCGCTGGACATCTTCCAACTCGAGACGCCCACCGGGCCGGTACCAGTGCGCGACCCCGGTGCACATCTCGAGTATCGCGAGTCGGCTCAATGCAAGATCTTCTATGTCGAAGGCACCCACGCGTTGGCCGCGTTCGAGGATCTGTCCGAATAGTTGCTCGTACTCGTCGCGCAGCGTCTGCAACTCGATGCGGTTGTCTCCGGTCAACCCGCGCATCTCGTACTCGGCGACGCGGGCGGTCAGTTGGTTGACGGCGGTAATGCCGACGTGTGACGACACCAGGCCGGCGAGCTGGACTACGGGGTCGGCGCTGCGGCGCATTGCCCGCTCTCCCGACTGCGTCAACTCGTCGAGGCACGACCGAATGATCGAAGCCAACAGCGACTCTTTGCTGCCGACGTAGTGGTACAGCGTTGCCGAGTTGATGCCGGCTTCGGCTCCGAGTTCACGAATGCCGGTGGCGGCGAACCCCTTCGTCGCGAACAGCGTGACTGCCGCCCGTTGTACGCGCCCCAGGTCCATGATCCTCATTTCGATTGGTTGCCCAATCATGCTAGCATCGCCGCCGAAATCGATTGGTAGTCAATCAATTGATTGATAGCTACCTGTGTACTGGCAAATTGCAGTCATATTCATCAATCGATCGATTGAAAAAAGCTTGACTGTGCCCTGGGTCACTGCATAGGGTCCTAGTCGAGCCTCGCTCTCGGTGCGCGAGCTAACAGGGCACTCCATACAAGGAGCAATGACATGAACGACGCGAATCCTCCATCTCCCGCAACTGTCGACAGGCCTGCCCTGCGGCGGGTGGCCGGATCAGTTCTGGTCGGTACCACGATCGAGTGGTACGACTTTCAGATCTACGGTGCCTCCGCCGCTTTGGTCTTTGCGCCGCTGTTCTTTTCGGGCGCAGATCCCGCGCTCGCGACGATTCTCTCCTTCGCCACCTTCGCGGTCGGCTTCCTGGCGCGGCCGCTCGGTGGCGTTGTGATGGGCCACTTCGGGGACCGAATCGGACGCAAGAAGGTCTTGGTTCTTGCACTTCTTCTGATGGGAGCCGCGACGTTCCTGGTCGGTGTCCTTCCGACGTCCAACCAGATCGGTGTGTGGGCCCCGATTCTTCTCGTATTGCTGAGGCTGATCCAAGGCTTCGGTGTCGGCGGTGAGTGGGGCGGCGCAGTTCTGACTGCTGTGGAATACGCGCCGAAGAATCGCCGAGGCTTCTACGGCAGCATGCCGCAGGTCGGTGTGCCGGCCGGTCTGCTGCTGGCAACGGCCGTCATGTTCGGCACCAAGGCGCTCACCGGAGACCAATTCCTGGTGTGGGGGTGGAGAATTCCCTTCCTGCTCAGTATCGCGTTGGTCGCCGTGGGACTTTACATTCGCACCGCGTTGGAAGAGACTCCCGCATTCGCTCGCGTGAAGCAACAGAACACCGCGGTCAAGATTCCGATGGTCGACGCGTTCAAGAACTATCCTCGTCAGATCATTCTTGCCGCAGGTTCGATGATCAGCACAGGCGCTTACTTCTACATCCTCAACACGTACAGCCTGACGTACGCCGACCAGTTCGATCTGCTGTCCGGAAACCTCATGCTCGGCGCGGTCATGGTGTCCGCACTCGTGGCGGTCATCTTCATTCCGATCTTCGGCCAGCTGTCCGAGAAATTCGGCCGACGCCGGATCCTGATGGTCGGCATCACCGGCATGGGTGTGTGGGTCTTTGTTGCCTTTGCCGCAATAGATACCGGCAACTTCTGGATCACCACCGGGGCACTGGCCGTCGGCGCCTTCATGCTCAGCATCTCCTACGGGCCGCAGGCGACGTTCATCGCCGAATTGTTCGACGCTCGGGTGCGGTACAGCGCAGCGTCCATCGCTTTTCAAATCGGTGTGCTCTTGGGTGGTGCAATCGCGCCGATGGTTGCCGCCATGTTGGTCCGCGCAACCGGCGGATCGTTTGCGGTCGCTGTGTATATCGCTGCCTTGTCGGTCATTTCGCTGATCAGCGTCTACTTCGTCCGTGACTCGGACCTCGACGAAGGAAGCCGCGACATGTACATCGATGACAACGGGGCCTATCTGCCGCCAGTCGATCAACGCTCCACGGTCGTCAACTAATAGAGGAAACTTCAATGATCACAAAGAGTTTCGAAGAGATCTCTGTCGGAGACATTGCGGTAACGGACCCGCGGGTCGTCACCGAAGACTATGTGCGAAGCTTCGCCGACCTCACTTGGGACCGTCATCCCCTTCATCTCGACCCCGACTATGCACAGCAAACACGCTTCGGTCGCCAGATCGCCCACGGCGCTCTCATGCTGTCCACTTTGCTCGGTCTCGTGGAGTTGGATCCTCGTTACCTCCAGTGCTTCTACGGACTTGACCAAGTCAGGTTCCACCGGCCGACGTACCTGGGTGACTCGGTGCACGCAGTGTCGGAAGTGCTGTCGGTCCGCCCTCGCTCGGACGGTGAGACCGCGATCGTGACGTCCAAGGGCTCACTCGTCAACCAAGATGGAGACCTTGTGTTCTCGGGCGACTTCTCTTTTCTGGTAGGCGCAACGCATTCGCTCGACCTCGAAGTGGGTGCTCGGTGAGCTCTCGGCCGCACTTGTCCTGGTGGCAGGACCTCGAGGCAGAACACTTCGAATGGTCTGTGCCAGAGCACTTCAACATCGCGCACGCATGTGTCGATGTACAGAATCCCGATGACCTGGCCCTCGTCGTAGACACCGGTGGACACTGGGCACGGTACACATTCGGTGAAGTCGCCACGATGAGCCGAAAGTTCGCAACCGTGCTCGCGGATCTCGGCCTGGTCTCAGGCGATCGCGTCGGTGTGATGGTCCCACAGGGTATCGAGGTTCTCGCGACACATCTGGGCGCCTTCCGATCCGGAATGGTTACCGTTCCGCTCTCGGTCAAGTTCGGGTCCGACGCATTGGTGCATCGAATGCGTGACTCCGGTGCGAAAGTTCTTGTGATCGAGAAGGACTGCTATGAAAGAGTTGCCGACGGAATCGGTGAGATCCCGGGTCTCGAAGCCGTAATCGTTGTCGGAAGGCTCGATCAGCTCTCCGATTCGATGCCCGTGCAAATCCTCGATTTCCACAGCATCGTCGACGATGCCGCAGAAAGTAGTGAACTGGTAGCCACGGGCCCCGATTCACATGCCATCATCATCTACACCTCGGGAACGACCGGGAATCCGAAAGGCGCGCTCCACGGGCACCGAATCCTTTTGGCGCACATGCCCGGTATGCGGACGGCATTCGACAATGCGCCGCAGCGGGGAGACGTCTTCTGGACGCCTGCAGACTGGGCCTGGATCGGTGGTCTGTTCGACGTGCTGTTCCCCGCACTTGCGTTGGGGTGTCCCGTCGTTGCGACACCCGACAAATTCACGCCGGCGCGTGCGGTCGAGATTCTGAGCCGTCACAAGGTGACGGGCGCCTTCATTCCGCCCACTGCGCTCAAGCAGATGCGAAGCATCGGCGTCGACAAGACTGCTGCGCGTGGTATTCAGCTGCGGGCATTGGGAACTGGTGGTGAGGCACTCGGTGACGCCCTGCAAGCCTGGGTTGCAAGCACTCTCGGCGTAGCTGTCAACGAGTTCTACGGGCAGACGGAAATGAATCTGACCATCGGCACGTCGCGGTCGAAGTGGAGTCCCGCCAGCGGCTCGATGGGTCGCGCCTTCCCCGGCTTCGAAGTCACCCTCCTCGATCCGCTCGGCGAGCTGGTCGAGATTGGTGAGGTAGGCGAGATCTGTGTGAAGGCCGGCAATCCCGGACAGTTTCTCGGATATTGGAATCAGCCGTCGAAGACCGATGAAAAGGTGTACGACGGTTGGATTCACACCGGCGATCTGGGTCGGACTGATGACGCCGGGAACTTCTGGTACCAGGGACGTGCCGATGACGTCATTTCGTCCGCGGGGTACCGAATCGGCCCCGGAGAGATCGAAGAGTGCCTGCTCTCGCACGACGAGGTAGCCATGGCAGGCGTCATCGGTGTTCCGGATCCGTTGCGCGGCGAGGCGGTTCACGCTTTTGTCGTACTGTCCGAGGGATCGAACTCCTCGGAGGAGCTCCGTCAGGAGTTGCAGACCCACGTGAAAAGTCGCCTTGCTTTCTACCAGTACCCCAGGGAGATCACCTTCATCGACAGCTTGCCGCTCACGACTACCGGCAAGATCCTCCGACGTGAACTCCGAGTGTTGGCCACTGCCGCGAACGGACTTGGCTAGCAGAGGGCTACATGTTGGGTAGGACAACTACGAAGAACCAGCCGCTCAGTGCCAGACCGATGAATCCGGTGAAGAGGCCGACTATCGCATCCCACGGCAGCTGGCGGGCATTCGAGAGCAGATGCCCGCCAGACTTCTTCGGGTGACGGCGGAGCGCGAAGATTCCTGTTGTAATCGCGCCGACGCCCAGCAGGATGCCGAAGCCGAAAGCCCAGAACAGGAGCACCGACAGTGCGCCGAGCATCTCCGATCTTTCACTCCAGCGCGCGACGCGCTGTGTTTCGGTCGGGGGAGGCCACTTGTGAGAAGGCGTCAGCGCTGCTCCGAAACGGCGGGTGCGGCGACGGATCGACTGGTCGCTGAGAAACATTCTTCACCACCGCAGGAGTTGAGTTGATGAGCTCGGTCGATGAGCCGTTGGTATCTACTCGTCTACCCCGTCTTGGCGGATGTATGCCGCTGAATTTAGGGCTAGGTGGTTGGCGCTTCTTCCCAGGAGTTTCCGTTCCACACGATGGAGATGGGGTATTCGTTGTTGACGCCGTTTTCCCAGTAGTCGATGACGCCGTGGCGCTCCGATTCGAGTTCGATCCAGCCGATGCTGAATCCCCCACGGAGGACGCGTTGAGCCCGCCGGTCGATGTTGTCCAGCGAACTGCAGAGCCCTCGGACTCGGGAATCGATCCAGTCTGCAGAGGGGTCGGGGACGGTGATCTCCAAGATGCTCGCGTCGCTCAACGGAATCTCGATCAGAAGCTCTCCGGAATCTCGTACCTCTCGGGTCGACCGATTCTCGTAGGCGTGCAACAGCTCTCGCGGCTCGTACAACGAGGGGTTGCCACCGGACCGTCGAGACCAACCGAAGCGCAGCACGGACGTATTGTCTCCCACGAATTGCAGGAATGTCATTCGATGTGAACAAGGCCCTCCAGGGCGTCCAGGACCCGGTCCAGTCCGAACTCCCACGCCGCCTCGGGGCTGTACGGGGTGTTCTTGGCCTCGCCGGCCGCGCCGCCGACTCGCTGCGCCAACGGGAAGTCGTCGTCGAGGTAAGCGGCCAGACGCTGGTTCCAGGACGACCACACCTCGGCCATGTCGGCTGCTCGAGGGTCGGGGCGACGCGCTTGCGCCGAGGATCGGGCGAAGTCGGCCACGAATGTCAGGGCGGAGTCCCGGTCGATGTCGGTCAGTCCCGTGTCGTCGAAGGCATGAAGTTCGTGGTCGTATTTCGCGATCGTGCCCGGTCCTAACGCGGCGCGCTGGTCGGCGATGTCGAGGAGCCACCAATGCTCCGCATAGAGGGCAAGTTCTTCCTCGGCGACCCGGCGCACCCGTTGGCGCCAGGTCATGCTTCCGTACGGCAGGCGGGGGCTGTTTCCGTGCACGGCGTCGACCATCAGTACCAGCAGATCGTCGCGCGATCCGACGTGGGTGTAGAGCGCCATTCCCGAGATGCCGAGGTCGGTGGCGAGGCGACGCACGGTCACGGCGTCGAGCCCCTCGGTATCGGCAAGGGCGAGCGCAGCGTCGACTGCCTGTGAGGTCGTGACCTTCGCCCGCGGGCCGCGGGCGCCACCCTTCGGTGCGAGGGGGTGATCGCGCCAGAGTAGGTCGATCAGTTCGCGTGCCATCAGTCGTCTCCAAGAATCGGGAACACCTCAACTCTGGTATACCTTATACGGTGCATACTGTATGCACTGCATAAGGTTTATGGTCATGGAGGCCACGATGAAAATCACCAGCACTGCTCTGTCCTTGAACGTTGCCGACACCGACGCGTCGGCGCGCTTTGCGAAAACCCATTTCGGTTTCACCGAGGCCATGGCCGACGACGGCTTCGTTTCCCTGAATCATCCGGATGCCGGGGTCAACGTGGTCTTCCTGCGCACTGGCCTCGGGACGTTCAAGCCCGACTTCGTCGCAGGTCCGGCCGGTCAGGGCATGCTCGTCGCATTCGTGGTCGATGACCTCGACGCCGAGTTCTCCCGAATCGCCGCCGAAGGTGCCTCCGTCGTCACCGAGCCGGAGACCGAACCGTGGGGCGAGCGCTACTGCCAGTTCGTCGACCCCAACGGAATCGTGTGGCAACTCGTTCAGTGGGTGTGAACCCGAGTGTTCGGCTCGGCGGCGCGCGGCACCGAACGTAACCAGAGGGCGCGTTCGACGGACTGAGCTTGGAAACGCTGCGGTGAGATCCCGTGCGCAGTGCGAAACGCGCGGCTGAATGCGGACAGGTGCGCGTAACCCAGGTTTCTCGACACAGTGCCGGGTGCAATCCCGAGTTGGAGTTGGGTGCGCGCCTGGGTCATCCGCGAAAGGGAGCGCCATTGCGGATACGTGGAGCCGGTCTCGGTCCGGAACTCCCGGCGCAGACTGGCCGCGTCGGTGCCGAACTCTTGCGCCCACTCGTCCAGTGTGCGAGGGTCGGCCGGCCGGGCGGCGATTGTCGCTGCCAGTCGCGTGGCAATCGAATCGGCGACGGATTCGTTCGAAACCGATTGCGCGAGAGGGCCGGTGGCGATGATGTCGAACACCGCGTTGCCGTCGTGGCCACGTGGCCGCAAGGGCGTGTACGCGGCGACGAATGTGTGCAACAGGGCCAATTCGTGTTCGCGGGAGAACTGGACTGTCTCGAGGGCGTCGGCAGTAACGGTCGACCCGTTCGAGGCGCGGAAGCCGAGCGGTAGCAGCAGTGAACCCATCGGAACTGTGACGGTATTGCGGACGCCTGCAGGCAGGATCATTGCCTCGCCGGTGCGCAGTTCCCAGCTGCAGTCGGCGACATCCACCCGAGCTTCGCCTCGGTAGACCCACACTGCGACGTGGGCGCCGTTGACGCGCGGCCACGTCGCGTTGGCCGGGATCGGCGGCGCGGTGTCCCCGGATTGTCCGGGCTGTGCGAGCATGCGGACCAATGCCTGGTCATTGTCTGTGCGCGCACTTCGATCGGTTGGGCGGGAGCGGGTCCGTCGACGATAGTCGCTCGGGCTCTCTCCTAACTGGGCTCGGAACGCGCGAGTGAATCCGCTGCCCGTTTCGAAGCCGACTTCGTTTGCTATCCAACCGATCTCGCGGTCCTGCTTCAGATACTCCAACGAGGCGGCGATCCGCGCTCGAAGCCGCCAGCGAGTGAAGGTGAGGCCGGTCTCCTCCACGAAATACCGCTGGAGCGTTCGAGTGCTGATCCCGGCGCGCTTCGCGAACTGTCCCTCGGTGTCGTCGGCGCCAGGTGTTCGCAACAGGGCGTGCGCGATCTCGAACGCTTCCCGTGACTGCGGCAGTCGCGGCAGCGACGTGCATCCGTCGTCCGCCCGGGCGATCATTTCGAACAGAGACGTCGGCCTTTCCGCGTCTCCGCGCAGATAGCCCAGGTTGTGAACGAACTCGTGGATCAGTCTGTCTTCCCACCCCGGCGGCACGCGCAGGCGAGTCACGGCCGTTGGTCCGTCGGTGACGCCGTCCGAGGGTGGAAGCAGGATGGGGAACGCGACGGAATTCGAATCCGTCTCCATCGCGTATCGCACGCCGGCCGGGATCCACAGCAATTCGCCTGCCGGTATCTCGTGGACGGCCGATCCGGCTCTGACGCGTCCGCTGCCTGCAAGAACCCAGAACAAGAGTGGTGAGCGGCCGGTGCTGAGTTCGGTGCTGCCGGCGCGGATCGGCCCCAAGTCGACCGTGTCCGACCCTCCCGATAGTGGTAACACGTTGGCGCTCCTGGACAACCTTTGCTACTTAAGTATGGCTAACTTTACCTCTCGGTCGGTCTGCGTTCGCAGCGGCAACTCTCGTACCGTCAGAAAGCCACATACTCATGCGCAGATCTCTACGCCCGGCGGCGGCAATACTCGCCGCGGTCGTCGCCCTCGCTCTAGCAGGCTGCTCGAATTCGTCAGGTAGTGACACCGGAACCGAGGGCACCCAGAAAACCTCCGGGTCCACCGAGGGATGGCCGCGCACCGTCGAGCACGGTGGCCGCAGCACCGAGATCACCGCAAAGCCGACTCGGATCGTGTCCACCTCGCCGTCCTTGACCGGCACGCTGCTCGCGATCGGTGCACCGGTGGTCGCGAGTGCGGCAACAACGCCGTCGGGAATGACCGACAGTCAGGGATTCTTCTCTCAGTGGTCGGACGTGGCGGCTGATCGTGGCGTCGAGGTGCTCTACCGAAATCTCGAGCTGGACCTCGACGCGATCGAGACCTTCGAGCCCGATCTGATCATCGGGTCCGCCAACGGCGGCGACTCGACGCTCGACGCCTACGCACAGCTGAGCGATATCGCGCCCACCGTTCTTCTCGACTACGGCGCCAGCTCCTGGGAGGAGCTTGCGGCTCAGCTCGGGGCGGCGACCGGACTCGAGACCGAGGCCGACAAGACCGTCGACGAGTACGACAGCTGGGTGACCACGCAGGCCGGGAAGATAAAACTTCCCGAGCAGCCGGTGACGGCACTGGTCTACATGGGAGCCGACGGGGTCTGGACATTCCGAGCCGACAGCCCGCAGGGCAATCTGCTGACCTCGCTCGGCTTCACCTATGCCGAGCCCTCCGAACAGTTTGTCGCCCCGGACAAGCGGGGTGCCTCCGGCGTCGCGATCGTCAGCTCCGAGAACATGTCTGCCGCACTTGACGGTTCGCAGACGCTGTTTGCCGTCTCGATGGGCCCCAAGGACGTGGAGAAGCAACTCGCGGCCGACCCGCTCCTTGCGAATCAACCTGCGGTCAAGGGTGATCGGGTCTACACGATGGGAACTGCAGCTTTCCGTCTCGACTACTTCAGTGCGAAGCAGACAGTCGAGCTACTGGTGTCCACGTTCGGTGGATGATCGCGTGACCACTTCTGCGCAGTCCCAGATTGAAGCACCGCTGCGGTCTGGGACAGCCGCGCGTGCGGGGTTGTTGGTCGCCGCCTCCGTCGTCGTGATCGTGCTGGCATCCATCGGTGGACTCGTCCTCGGCTCTCGTAACATCCCGGCCTCCACTGTGATCGACGCAGTGCTTTCCTACGACGCCGGCAGTAACGAGCACCTCATCGTGATCGAATCGCGGTTGCCTCGAACAATTCTCGGGCTTGTCGTCGGGGCCGCGCTCGGACTGGCCGGTGCGCTGATGCAGTCGATCACCCGCAACCCTCTGGCTGATCCGGGGTTGCTGGGGGTGAACGCCGGAGCGTCAGCGGCAGTTGTGATTGCGATTGCCTATCTGGGGGTGACCTCGGTCGGCGGTTATCTGTGGTTCGCGCTCGCCGGCGCGGCCATTGCCTCGGTAGGTGTGTACATGTTGGGGTCGGCGCATCGCAGCGCCGCGACCCCAGCGCGCATGGCGCTCGCCGGTGCCGCTGTGGCGACGGCGATCACGGCGCTCACCAGCATGGTTCTCATCAGCAACGAGGCCGCATTCAATCAGTTCCGATTTTGGGCGGTCGGCTCGTTGCAGGGCCGCGGCGGGGACGTGATCGTCACCATCCTGCCCTTCGTCATTGTCGGTATCGCGTTGTCGTTGTTGCTGATTCGACCACTCAATGCGATCGCGCTCGGCGAGGACGTCGCCAAAGGGCTCGGCGCCCGCACCGGACCCGCCCGGATCGGGTCCGCTGTTGCAGTCATCCTGCTGGCGGGAGCCGCTACTGCGGCCGCAGGCCCACTCGGCTTCGTGGGGCTCGCTGCGCCGCACATCGTGCGCGGCGTTGTCGGACCGGATCTGCGGTTGCTTCTGCCGTGCGTGCTCGTCGTCGCGCCGGCGTTCCTGCTCTTGGCCGACGTTCTCGGCCGCGTTGCCACCGCACCGGGCGACCTCCAGACGGGGATAGCAGTGGCTGTGCTCGGCGGCCCGTTGTTTGTCGCGCTCGTTCGCTCGCGGAGGGTGGCGTCGCTGTGAACATGATTGCAGCGCAGCCGGTCCCACCGCTGTTTCGCGGCTGGGTAGTTCGAATCGGGTCGGGGTCGTGGCGAATCGTCCCGCGAGTGCTGTTCGTAGCCATGACAATCAGTGCGGCACTGGCGGCACTCTCGTTTGCCACGCTGATGTACGGGACCCTGGACCTGTCGTTGGGTGAGGTGTGGCGCGCCCTGCACGGCGAAGGCAGCGCGGCGGCGGTTCGGTCCGTCCAGAACCGCCGTCTGCCACGGCTGATCACGGCGATCGGGGTGGGCGGCGGCCTCGGTGTGGCCGGCGCGGTTTTCCAGACGCTTTCGCGCAACGTTCTCGGCTCGCCGGACATCATCGGTTTCACGACGGGCGCTGCGACAGCGGCGGTGGTCCAGATCGTGTTCTTCGGCGGCGGGGTACTGCAGACCGCGGGCGCCGCTGTTCTCGGCGGCATGCTGACCGCCTTGCTCGTGTACGCCCTGGCACGTAAAGACGGGGTCAGCGGCGGCCTTCGCCTCGTCCTCGTCGGCATCGGAGTGGGCGCGATGCTGAGCGCGGTGATGTCTTTCCTTGTGGTGCGCGCGGATATCGACGACGCCACCGTGGTGCAGCAATGGACGGCCGGTTCGCTGACCGGGCGCGGTTGGCCGCACGCGGTCAGTGTTGCGATCGCCGTTGGTGTTCTCGTTCCCGCTCTCGTCGTGGTTTCCCGGCGCGTCACCATGATGGAGATGGGCGACGACGCAGCGTCTTCGCTCGGAATCTCCGTGGAGCGATACCGATTCGCCGGCATCCTGCTTGCGGTCGCGCTCACCGGAGCAGCGACAGCCGCCACCGGTCCCATCGCATTTGTTGCGCTCGCCGCTCCCCAGATCGCACGCCGGTTGGCACGGCGCAGCGGTGTTCTTGTCGCAACCTCCTTCCTGCTCGGCGCAGTTCTGTTGGCGGGCGCCGACTTGATCGCGCAAGCGGTCGAGGTCGGTCTCCGCGCGCCGGTCGGTCTTGTCACCAGTCTGCTCGGCGGTGCCTATCTGATCTGGCTGCTCGCCCGTCAGGCCTGAAAAAACCTCGTTACGAAAGAGATTCATGACCACTTCGACATCAAGGCTGCGCGCTGAGAAGATCGAGCTTCGGTACGCCGATCGAACCATCGTGGACGAGTTGAGTCTCGAGATCCCCGACGGCGGGTTTACCGTGGTCGTCGGACCGAACGGGTGCGGCAAGTCGACTCTGCTCCGAGCGCTCGGCAGAATGCTCACTCCCCGATCGGGCCGGGTTGTGCTAGGCGGTAACGATATTCGGTCCTGCCGCACCAAAGAAGTGGCCCGGCGAATCGCTCTGTTGCCGCAGTCCCCGCTTTCCCCCGGAGCGATCAGTGTCGCCGACCTCGTCTCCCGCGGCCGATATCCGTACCAGAGCATGCTGCGCCAATGGTCACCCGAAGACGAGCGAGTTGTCTCCGAGGCGCTGACCGAGGTCGGAATGCGCGATGCAGCAGATCAATTGGTAGACGAGTTGAGCGGTGGGCAACGACAACGTGTGTGGATAGCGATGACACTCGCGCAGCGCACCCCGGTGTTGTTGCTCGACGAACCGACCACCTTTCTCGACATCGCCCATCAGATCGAAGTTCTCGACCTCTGTTCCCAACTTCACCAGTCCGGTCGAACATTGGTCGCGGTCCTGCACGACCTGAACCTCGCGGCCAGATATGCCACGCATGTGGTCGCGATGCGGTCCGGAAAAATCGTCATGCAGGGCGGTGCCTCGGAGGTCTTCACCCCCGAGTTGTTGCGCGAAGTGTTCGACCTCGAGGCTCTGGTTCTCGAAGACCCGGAAACCGGACGGCCACTTGTTGTTCCGCGTGATCGCCGACCTGTCACCCCGCTACCCGTCCGCAATTGAACCACCGATCAGGAGATATCAATGACTACCGCATCTCGACCTGAAGAAACTGAAACGTCTGCGTCGGCAAAGGCGCCACGCGGAGAAGACCACGACCGCGGTCTCAACGACGTGGTCGCCGTCGTCGAACGCGTCGAACGCCCGACCGAGAGTATCCTGCGCATCACGGTCCACTTGACCTCGTCGGCGGATGATCCGAATTGGTTGCGTCCCAACGTCGCATTCCGCATTCAGCTAGGTCCGCAGTACGGCGACATCTCTCGTGTCTACACGGTGCGCACTTTCGACGCGTCGAGTGGTTCGATGACCTTCGACGTCGTGCTGCACGGGCACACCAGCCCGATGATGAGGTGGGCCGACGAGCGCCGTGTGGGTGACTCGTTCTCGCTCACCGGTCCTCGCCCGCACTTCCTCGTTCCCGAGATCGCTGGTCGCCGCGTCGCGCTGTTCGCCGACGACACCGCAATACCCGCTCTCTATTCGATTCTGCTTCAGTGGCCCGAGGGCCTGACCGGCGTCGGCTGGGTCGCCACCGGTGACGCCGAGGCGTTCGCGGAACTGCCCGTGATCCCCGGTCTCGAATTGCACCACGTCGAGGAACGCCTCGCCGAGTATGCTCTCGAGCTCGAGAATCCAGGGGACTACGCGGTGTGGGGAGCCGGGGAGCGCGACGAGATGCGTGCTATCCGAGCGCATTTCCGAAAGATAGTCGGCCTGGCGAAGGATGACGTGGTTGTCTTCGGCTACTGGAAGCGCGGGGTCAGCACCACCGAGATCGATCAGAACCGACTTCGGAACTACACGAGCATCCTCGAAAGCGGCGGCACGCTTGCAGATATCGACGATCTGGCAATCGGGATCTGACTACGCGGGATCTGACGACGCGGGATCTGACGACGTCGGTTGGATTGTTCAGCCCACCGCGTGCTCTTCCGGCGCCAGCGAGTTACCCGGTGCGATGTTCGAGCAGTTGTTCGGCGCTGGGTTCCCGTTGAAACGGTCGTTGAGCCAGGTTATGGCGCCGGGGAGCCACAGCGCGCCACCGGGAACGTGACTGATGGTGTCGTACTGGTCGTACTGGATGGGTAGACCTGCGTCGCAGTAACGAGTGGCGAGTGTGCGGACGTCCCCGGCAACCATGACGCCGTCGCCGGGGCCGACGCCGGGCCCACCTGGCTGGGTGCCTTCGAGAACTCCGTTTGCCGCCTGGGCAATGAACATCGGGATGGTGGGTATCGGCGCGATGCCCATGTTGACCTTGTTTGCGACGTCGACGTACTCGGATACCGAGTTGGGATTGGCGTACTCCGGTTTGGCAATGTCCTGCCAGGTGACTCCCGGATACTGCAGGATCACGTTCCCGATCGAGGCGTCCTCGAGGCGGGGCAGGAGTTCACGTCCCCGATCGCTGATATACGGATCGAAATCGATGTCGTAGGCACGGGCGAGTCCGACGACTGCCATCCCGACAACGCCTGCCCAACCGATACTTCCGTTCGCGTACCGGAGATTGTTTGCCGGGTTGACCAACAGTCCACCCTGGGCCGCGCCGATCAGGTCTTCGTTGATGTCCGGGGCGTAGTCCGGTGCGAGGATGGACGCCCAATTGGTGGCTATTGCACCACCCGAGTACCCCATCAGTCCGATCTCGGCTGAGTCGGAAATACCTGTCTCGGGAGTGTTGCGAGCGGCGCGGATGGAGTCGAGAGTCATCATTCCGTATTCGGGTCCTGCCGCGAAGTCTGCGTTCGGGCCCTCGGTGTCGGGAATGACGACGGTGTAGCCCAGCGCCAGTAGAGGACCGAACATGACGGCTTCGCCGGAAGCGAGAGTCCCGCCGAAGGCGACATTGCGTCCACTGGTGGACAGGCTGCCGATCGGGGTGTCCCCCGCGACGGCCCGTGACGGCCCGTCTTCTGGGTTCAGTGAGTCGTAAGCCGACTGGAATGAGACGACTTTGTCCGGCTGGGCGTTGGGCGGTCGAAGAATCGAGGTGACATTCGCAGACGGCCGGCCCAGAGCGTCGGTCGACCGGTACAGCACCTGTACGGCCTGCAGCGGGGTGGGGATGTTGACGGCGTGATAGGGCAAGGTTCTCGTTTTGAGAACGGCCCCAGGCTGATACGAAGACAGCGGTGCCAAACCGTCGTACTGGTAGAAGGGATCTGCCGACGGTTGCGCGGCGACAGTTGGTGCTGTGATGCCCGTGAGTGCAATGGCTGTCAGTGCCACCACTCCCCGAAAGAGAATCCTTGATGCCACGGCCGACCCCTCGATTTCGTATGTCACTGTGCGCTTGACGAACTGTTGTGATGGCGCCCACACGTTATCTTACTTTTGAGTAATAAACGAGGGGGTTTGTCTTGTTCATTCGAATCAGATTTGGATGCAATGGCTTTGAGGGATGATCAGCTGCCGTGAGGCTCTCTTTCTGCTGTCATGTGTACGATACGACTAGTAGCTATCGCATCCATCGGGTGCCTCGGGCCGCATGCGCTCGACATCAACAAAACCCCTGTGCTGCAAGGGGTTGACGGGCAAAGGAGGACGCATGGGCAAACGCACTCCCAGCGAGGGGGTGTCTCGCAATCCCGGCAATACCGAGACGGGATTGCTCACTCCTCCAAGTGGCACACGTAGTGAAGTGGCCCACGAGAAGGCCCTCCGATCGGCGGAATCCCTTCTGAAGTCCGGTGGGATGAAGGCCGCGACCATCGATGCGATCTCCGAACAATCGGGCGTCAGCAAGGTAACTCTGTATCGGCACTGGCCGTCGCGCCAGGCGATCGCCGCTGAAGCGTTCGGTGTGCTCATGGCCCGGCACTTGACGTTTCCGGAGTCTGACAGTGCGCAAGCCGATTTGAACGACTACCTCGGGGACATCGGAAAGTTCTACGGAGGACCGCTCGGTTCGATCTTCGCTGAACTTGTCGGCGCGTGTGCCAACGATCCGACGACGGCGGCGTACTTCCGCACCTTCTTCCTCGACGAACGTCGTCGCGGCTTCGCCGAACTGATTCGACGATGTGTGGAGTCCGGATACTTCCGCGACGACATCGAGATCGAGGAAGCGATCGATCTCTTCTTCGGACCCTTGGTCTACCGGATGTTGGTGGGGCACGCGAGTATCGACGACAACACGGTGCGCTCGATCATCGATCATGCCGTTCGTGGACTCCGGAGCGATACCTAAGAGGTTTATCCGTTGGAATCCTTGTGCTGGAGAGGGCGAACTGCCCTCTCCAGCGTTGCGATGTGTGTCAACTGGGTGCCGTCAGCTGAGCATTTTCAGCACGTTCTGGTACTCACCGTTGATCTCGGCATAACGAAGTGGCTTGGCGGCCTCGACCACGATTTCCGTGGCGTTGTCGTGTGCCTTCAGTGCGGTAATGGTTTCGGCGATGTAATCGTCGAGCGGCAGAGCAGATTCGGAGTTCTCCTGGTTCATCAGCGTGGTGCGGACGCCCGGTGGGATGAGCTCGATGCACTGGATCGAAGTATCGGCGAGTTGCACACGCATGCTCTCGGTGAAGAGATGAACAGCAGCTTTCGTCGCGTTGTAGGTCGGAGTGATGGGAAGCGGGACGAAGCCGACGGCGGATGACACAGTGATGATGGTGGCGGTGGGCTTCGTCAACAGATGCGGAATGAACTGGCCGGCCAGTCGAATTGTCCCGAGTAGGTTCGTCGTGATCGTTCGCTCGGCGACGTCGAGGAAGTCCGGGCTTTTAAGATCCTCCGGGTACATGATTCCCGACATTGTCACAAGGACGTTCAGGTCGGGAAAGTCTTGCGTGACAGATTCATACGCCTCTCGGATGGAATTCGTGTCGTCCACATCGATGACGACGGTACTGATCTTCGGATGCTCGCTCGAGATCTCTTGCAGCAGAGTGGATCGCCGTCCACCGATGATTACCTTGTTCCCCTCGTTCTGCAATGCCAGTGCAAGTTCGAGGCCGATTCCGGAGGTTCCGCCGGCAATGAAGATGGTATTTCCCGTGATGTTCAACTTGTGATTCCTTGCTTTGACGGGGGAGTCGACGTGACTACAGTGATCGATTTGAGTTGGGTGTATTCGTTGAGCGTTTCGAGGCAGAACTCTCGCCCGAGACCGCTTTCCTTGAATCCTCCGAAGGGAACGCCGCCTCCCAGGTTGAAATACTGATTGATCCAGATACATCCGGCCGCAAGACGATCGGCGGTTTCCATCGCGTTCTTCAAGTTCGACGTATAGATCCCGGCAGCGAGCCCGTATGGAGTGTCGTTCGCTTCTGTGATCACTTGCTCGTAATTGTTCCACTTGAGGACGCACAAAACAGGTCCGAAGATTTCGTCCTGCGCAATTCGCATCGAGTTCGTGACCTCCAGAATTGTCGGTTCGATGAAGTTTCCGGCTTCGAATCCCGGCACTACTGTTCGTTTGCCGCCGGTAAGTAGTTGTGCGCCTTCTTCGATTCCGGAATTGATCATCGAGATCACACGATCGGCATGTTCTTGGTGAATCAGGCCACTCAGCTCGGTGTCTTCGCTCAGAGGTGGCCCGACTCGCAACGATCGGAATGTGGCGACGAGTTTTTCCACGAAGGTGTCGTAGATATCCTCGTGGATGAACAGACGTGTTCCGGCTAAGCAGGATTGGCCATTGCACATCAGGACGCCAGAGGTTGCGTCGGCGACCACAGCATCGACGTCGTCGATGTCAGGAAAGACGATGCTCGGACTCTTGCCGCCGAGTTCGAGAGTGGTCGAGATCAGTCGGGATGCTGCGGCGTGTGCCACCAGCCTGCCGACTTCGGTGCTCCCGGTGAAAGCGAGTTTGCTGACTTTCGGATGACCGATCAGGGCTGCGCCGGCCTCTTCGCCGAGGCCGGGTACAACATTGAGAACGCCTTTCGGGAACACTTCGGCGGCGATCCTCGCCAGTTCCATGACTGAAACACAGGCATTTTCATCAGGTTTGAGTACGACGGTGTTTCCGGCAGCGAGAGCGGGAGCAATCTTGAATGCCGTCATCACAACGGGATCGTTCCAGGGAATGATCTGTCCGCACACGCCCAAGGGCACCCGTTTCGCAACCAGATATCCCGAGGCCAATTCGCGGCCGAAACCGTGGTGCGCCAACGAAACTGATGCAAAATATCGTAGGTGCGACACTGCGGCCCGATAGTCTTCTCGCATCTCCCTGATGTGTCGCCCGGTGTCCATGCACTCGAGTTGGGCAAGCTCTTCAGTTCGTTCCTCCACCAGTGCGGCAAACTGCAAGATTTGTGCGGACCGTTCTTCGGTCGTCAGGCCTGCCCACGCCGGAAATGCCCGTCCGGCGGCTTCGACCGCATCATTGATTTCTTCTGCCCCGCATCGGGACAGTGTGGCGAGCAGAGCGCCGGAAGCGGCGTCGCGTGCCTCGAATGTGGATGTGCCCATGGCTCGGAACGATCCATCGATGAACGCACCGTATTCACGAACTGCTGGACCCTCCATGGAACCTCCTAGATCGGTCAGTCGCTGACGAAGATAACTGTACTGTACGTTTCGTACACTTGTCGATGGTTGGCTGTCGAACTGGCCTCTCCGTCACCGGCGGAGCCCGTTGGCTACTCTCACTTTGGTCAAGTCGAGAACGCGGCGGTGAGAGGCGGGGTGGTGACGGCGAGAATTACCGAGGGCGTGTTCTTCACTACGCCGCCGGATTTGCCGCGAGGTAGGCATGAACTGAGCAGGGAAGACGTTCTGACTGCGCAGCGTGAGCGGTTGATGATCGCTACGACGGAACTGATGGCGGAGTCGGGCTATCAGGGCGTCGGGGTACGTCAGATTGCCAAGCGAGCAAAGATTTCGCCGGCCGCTTTTTATGAGTGTTTTCCCGACAAGGATGCGTGCGTCTTTGCCGCGTACGGCAGGTTTATCGAAGTGCTGCTCACTCGTATTCGTGGGATCTTGCCGGTGGGCTCTTTCACCTGGGAGCGCCACGCCATCTCCGATGTGGTCGAGGGTTACCTCACGGCGTTGAATGCAGATCCTGTTGTGGCACGAGCATTTCAAGTCGAGATGGATGCGCTCGGGCGACGCGCGCGCGTGCAACGAAGGGCGGCGCTGGTCGGGATGTCCGAGGTGCTCAAGGCGGAGCGTGAGCGCGCTCCCGGCAATCCGCGAGTTCCGCTGAGTGCGTATGTCGGAGCCGTATATGCCATTCGGCAGCTCGCGTCCGATGTGCTCGACGAGCCGGGAAGCGGGTCGATCGAGGCTCTGTCGGCAGAGGCCGGCGTGTGGGTCGAAGCCATGCTTTCAGCCGTGTCGAACTGAGCTGTGTCGAACTGAGCAGTGTCGCACTGAGCTGAGTCGAACTGTGCCTTGCCTGGGTCGAGAAGTGCCTGGATGGTGCGTCTCGAAGAAGTTCTGCGTGACTTGCGTCATACGAACCTGTATAAAAGAAACGCCTGTAACTTTTATGGCTCGAACAGAAAGACTCCCTCATGATCCTTCGTCGCGTGATACCCGCGATTGCGGCATCCGCACTTCTCGTAATCACGAGCGTCGCCCAAGCGAACGCGGAACCATTCACTGGTTCAACCGGTTCCGTCGGCTCGTTCGGCTCGACGGGCCCTGTTGCGGCCTGCCCCGAGTCGATCGACCCGGCATCGTTCGCCACGGCTGACGATCTGCGCGACCTCAATGCAAAGATTGCCGGCTTCGGTCTCCGATCGACGGCAAGCGCCGAGCACGAGAGCATGATCGACTGGGTCGAAGACAGCATGCGTGCTCTACCTGGCGTCGAGACCGCATCGGACGAATATCAAATCAAGCGCTGGCAGCCGTCGCCACTGGCGACAGACGGCCCTGGCCGCGACCTTGTGGCGGCCGGCAAGCTGGCGGTGTTGCAGCCGGATACTGCACCCGAGGTTCTACGAACCGCAGGCGCAGTCCCGTACTCACTGCCTACGGGCGACGAAGGCCGCACGGCCCCACTGGTCTATCTTCCACCCGGCACCGCGATCACACCGGAGAACTCGAAGGGGCGCATCGTGATTCGCGACGTCCAGACTCCGGCAGTGCCCTATGCGACCTTTGCTGCATTCTCTCACTACATGACACCCGACTTTCCGCTGGCGGGTGACTACGAACGGCCGTTCACTGCCGAGCTCGGAAAAGACCCGCTGGCAGCAGGACTCGCTGGCGCAGCCGGGCTGATCCTCGCGTGGAACGTTCCTGCGGAACAGATTCAAGGCTACTTCGACCCGCACAACGGCACACACTTCACCGTGCCCGCGGTGTGGGCGGGTATCGACGAAGCTGTCCGGCTCAAGCAGTTGGCGGAGTCCGGAACCGAAGCGAAGATCTCAGTTCTGGCGGACGTCGATTCTGCTCCCACTCGAAACCTGATCGCCACGATCCCCGGGCAGAGTCAGGAAAGAATCGTGATCAACACGCACACCGACGGGGCAACCTGGGTGCAGGAGAATGGCAGCGCTGCGGTTCTGGCACTTGCACAGTATCTTTCGCGTCTGCCGCTCGAATGCCGTCCGCGAACCTACGAGTTCGTCTTTGCCAGTGCACATCTGCATATGTCGCGAGAGGGAACGGATCGGTACGCGACGGAACTGGACAAGGAATACGACAGCGGATCCGTCGCCTTCGACTTCTCCGTGGAGCACATGGGTACACGCGAGATTCTGCCCGTCGATCGAACTGATGGACCTGGTCAGAGGCTCGAATTTACCGGGGCCGGCGAACCGTACTCGTGGTTTGCCGGAACTGAAAGTCCAGCACTGGTCAACGCATTGGTGGCAGCGGTCAAATCTCATCCCCTCGATCGAACGGCAGTTCTGCGGGGCTTCGACCGGCCGCAACCGACTCGGGTTCCCATGTTCTGCAGCTTCGGTGGCCTCGGTACCAGCTTCCACAATCGACTGATTCCGACCATTGGAGGAATCTCCGGCCCGTGGTCGCTGTGGGCTCCGTCGTTCGGCGCCGACGCGATCGACTTCGAACGGATGCACCAGCAGACGCTGGTCATGGGCGACGCCCTGCTTGCGCTCGACAGCACTCCCCGTGAGGAACTCGCGGGTGGTTATCCGGCGGAGAGGGTAGCGCGTGCGGCCGGTGCAGAGACATGCGCTCACTTGCTGCCTCCGGAAGATGCGCCGACTCGGTAGTTGGTATGACGAGTAGTTGGTATGACGAGTAGTTGGCATGACAGGATCGGCTGGGCGACAATGATTGTCGTTCAGTCGATTGCCAGTGCAGTCGGCATACCTTTCATCGCCGGCGAGACGTAACCGGTGCCGATCTTGACGCCGCTCAGCCACTCGGTGAGGCGCGCCGCCTCGGCATCGAGAGAGCGTCGTGCAGACGCCGGCACGCTCTCGAGCAATCGAACGTGCACAACACCGGCTTCGTCTTGGATCCAGCAACCTACGACGCGACCATCGACCCATGCTGTGGTGCCGGCGTTACCGCGGGTGTCGAAGAGTTGGTTGCGGTGTGGTCCGAGATAGAAGTCGCGGTCCTTCCAACCCATGATCGTGGGGTCGAGCACCGGTAAGAGCGCCACCCAGGGCCCCGGATCGGACACCTCGGCGACATCATCCGGTAGCAACCAACCGGTGCCGTCCCCGTCGAGTGAGACTGCAACGGCGTCGAGTTCGGTGAGGGCGGCCCGGACGACCGTCTTCGTGGAGCCCAGCCACCAGACGATGTCGTCTTCCGTTCCCGGTCCGAAGGTGTAGAGCCAGCGCCGGACTATTTCTCGGTATCCGTCCCCGGGTTTGAGGTCGTCGGGTTTGAGGTCGGCAGATTCGAGGTCGGCGGGGGCGTCGTCGAGCCAGTGTCGAGTGAGAGTCCACAGTGGGCGTGAGACGGGGAAGCGGGCAGTGTTGGTGCCCCGCATGATGTCTGCGGTCGCCCCGAGGTGCGTGAGAATCCTGGGTGCCGACCAGATTTCACCTGCCGAACCCTCGACCTTGACGTCTATCATCGGCACGGCCTGACGAATCTCTACCGCTGAAAGCCCTTCAGGCCTATCGGTGAGCAACTTCAGTACTTCCGTCCGTGCGCGATCGAGCCAGTCGTTGCCGTCGACGGCGAGTCCGGCCTTGACGACATCCTTGGACATTCGAGCACGCTCGGTGTTGGCGACGCGGGCGGATGCACTCGACCACGCGGCCGGTAGCAAGTCTCGGGGAAAGGTGAAGAGCGTGCGGCGCATGGCCAATTGCTTGACGAGACTGCGTCGGTCGTACAAGGCGCGGTCGACATCGGCGGCGTCCAAGGATCGAGCCCTCGCCCAGCAAGACAGATAGACCGTCGCTGACTCGGTGGCGTGAAGCACCGTCATCGCCCGAGTCGCAGCTTCCGGGGAATCGACGCGGAACGAGGGCGCCAGCGCATGACGTACGCCCATGCGTGCACGGCGTTCGTCGTCGGAGACATGGCGCATCAAGCCATCGTGCCACAGTCCAGGTGCGAGGTATCGGCTAGCTGTGCGAGAGTTCGATTGCGCCAGTAGTCGTCGTGCTGGAGATGAGTGATTGCACCCGGTGTGGTCGCGAAAGTTGCAAACCCTGCGGCTTCGATGGGGATCTGCAGCCAGGCGGAGACTACGAATGTGTGTGCAAAGCCGTGTGTTACGACAATATGATCGTGGTCGAGATCGGTCATCAGTTCGCGAGTGCATTCGCCGACCCTCGATGCGATGTCGCGGCGAGTCTCGGCACCGGCAACGGGGCCACGGTGATCGAGGCGGTTGGTGTCGGGAGCCGGCACCTGGCGCTGGGCGAGCCACGAGTTCGGGCGTCCTTCGGCTTCTCCGAAGCTGATTTCGCGCAATCGTGAATCCGTTGTCACCGGAGTGCCGAGTGTCCGGGCAATAATCGTAGATGTCTCGGCGCAACGACGGAGGTCCGACGAGGTGATGCGGATCGGGCGCGAATTTCCTGTGCGTCGTCGCTTCAGGGCTGCCGCGATCAATTCTGCATCGCGCCGACCGGACGGGGTGAGAACCGAATTGTGCCAACCGCCGACGACGTCCTGCGCTGTGTGTTCGGCATGAGGATGAGTGACGACGTAAAGATCCTGCACGCGACCGCCTTTTTGCTTACCCGACCTTTTCCGGCAACAGTATTCCAGGATTGAGGATTCCACGCGGGTCCCAGGAAGATTTGATCAACTGCATCGCGGTGATGTCGGTGTTCGTGCGCCCCAGCGTTACCCACGGAGACTTCGCGCGACCTATCCCGTGCTCGGCGCTGATGCTTCCATGGTGGGCGGCAACGAGTTGGAAGACCGTATCGGTCAGTTCGTGTGCGACCCCAGGGGCGGCATCCAGGAGGTTCACATGAATGTTTCCGTCGGCGAAGTGCCCGAACAAGATTGGCCGCACGAGGGGGAATCGCTCGTCCAACGTCTCTCGAAGGTTCCCGATGAACATGCCCATCACGGACAAGGGCACGGAGATGTCCAGCTTTACAACCGGTGTCGTCGACGAAGCGCTGATGCTTTCGGTGTGACTCTCCCGCAAGGTCCACAGTTTTCGAGCGGGTCCAGGTTCGACCGTCGCGTCCTCGATGAGATCGGCAGAGTCGGAGAGAACTTCGAGGAGTGACTCTTCCGTCTCGCGCGGCGACGACACCTCGATGAGTGTGTACATCGGCGAAGGGGCGCCGAACGGACGACGGGCGTCGGTGTGTGCGCAGACGAGGTCGATGCCGTCGTCAGTCATGATTTCGGCGGCTTCGACGGTCAATCCGCTCTGGCGCACGCGATTACACAGATGCAACGCTTGATCGACGTCGCTTACACCGGCGAGTACGACCTGGGTGTCGGTCGCGGGGGTGACCAGCTTCATCAATACTTTGGTGATGACGGCAAGAGTTCCCTCGCTGCCGGCAAGAAGGCCTGGAATGTCGTATCCGACATTGTCTTTGACGAGTGGCGTCCATCTGCTCAAGACGGAACCGTCGGCGAGCACTGCCTCGATGCCGAGGATCTGTGCCCGCGTGTTTCCGTATCGGACCATGCGCGTACCACCGGCGTTGGTAGCGACGATGCCGCCGAGTGTCGCGGATTCCTTTGATGCCAAATCGATTCCGAACCGGAGACCGTGTGCAGATGCGGCCAGGTCGGCGCGGGCAACGGTCACGCCGGCGCCGGCTGCGATTGTCCGGCCGATGGGATCGACGGACTCGATCGTCTCCAACCGCCTGGTACTCAGCACCACGGACCCGGCCGAGGCGATTCCGCCACCGACCAGTCCGGTGTTGCCGCCTTGGGGCGTCACAGGTACCCCTGCATCGAAGCAAGCTCGAAGGACAGCAGACACTTCGGCGGTGTTGCCCGGACGAACTATCGCGATCGCGTCGCCGATCCATCGTCCCGTCCAGTCGCGCGTGTAGCCCTCGATCAGTTCGGGATCGGTGAGGACATGCGTTTCGCCGACTATCTCCGCGACGGCGTCGAGGAGTCTGGCGTCCGTTGCGGGTTCGCGCGGTTCGGCGAGTGTTCGGGGGTTCATGTGCAACCTTGTGATCGTTCGGGAGACAATATTTCGGGAGACAAGCGGTGGAGCAGCGTGACCTCGATCCTCCGACCTCAGGTGATGCCATGTCCAAGACCAAGTAGTGACACCACCATCTGTTCTTCTTATAATCGCCGTATGAACCTGCAGCGCGCCCGTTATCTGATCGCTCTCTCGGATCATGGCAGCTTCACTCGCGCCGCCGCGAACGTCCACGTCGCGCAGTCAGCGCTCAGTCAGCAGATCAAGGTTCTCGAGCGCGAACTCGGAGTGCCTTTGGTGGATCGTCGAGGTCCGCAGTTCACCTTCACCGACGCCGGCCGGGTAGCGGTACGAGAGGCGCGCTTCTTGCTCGGGTGTGCGGACCGGGCGGTCGAACGAATTCGATTGGCTGCGCGCGGAGTGGATGGAGAACTGCGCATCGCGTACACGCGTTCGTGGGCAGGCGGCGCAGTCGCGGATCTGGTCAGCGCCTATCGAAAGCTCTACCCGGGGGTGGAGGTCGTCGTCCATCGTGGCACGTCGGCGCAGACAGTTGATCTCGTCCGAAACGGAGCAGTCGACGTCGCGGTCGTCCGGCCGCCACTCGATGACGGCGATCGCGAACTTCCCCTGATCGTCCTCGACACCGAACCAATCCTGGTTGCGGTGCCTGCGGATCATCCGTTCGGGAGTCGAACGACCCTCGAACTCGGGGACCTGGTCGGCATTCCCGTCGTGTTCTGGCCCGAGGCAAACGCTCCGGGCATGTATTCGCGTACTCTCGAACAGCTTTGGCCGGACGGCACTCCCAATATCGTTCGATTCGAAGCTGACGACGAGCAGGTCCTCCATGCCGTATCGGACGGAGTGGGAATTGCGCCGATCCCTCAGGGGCGGGCCAGGATGCTCCGCATTCCGGGTATCCATCTGTGCGAAATCGTCGGTGAACAACCAACTCTCGATGTTGCTGTCACCTATCGACAGGACAATCCGAATCCAGCGCTTGCGCCGTTCGTTGCGCTCGCCGAACGCGAAAGATCGTCAACTGCTTCGCCGTGACTGATCCTGGGCCGGATCTATTCGGCGTCGAGAACCAGCATCATTGCGGTTGCGCGTGCTCGGTTCTCGACGGTGTCAACGTGAAACTCGACGTGCTGAGATAGCTTTGACAATCGGTGCGCGACGCTGCTGTGATGGAGATGCATGGTATCCGCCGTGGCCCTCAATGTTCCGGATCGCAGATATGTCCTCAAGGTTTCCAGCAGCTCTGATCCCTGCTTGGTGTCGCCAATCCGTCTGGCAAGAACCAAATCCGGGATTTTCGTGTGATCGATGTGCGATCCGGGCGCCAGGAGGTTGAGGGCGCCGAAGCTGTCGGCGTTCACGATCGGTGTTGTTACCGAGGTCTGAGTGTGAGCGAATCGTGCTGTGCTGATTATCGTGTGCATTTCGGAAGCGGCGGCAGCCAAAGATATTCCAGCGCGGATGGATGACGCCAACGCTGCCTCGGACAGTTCGGTTGTGGGTGTGAACGAATCCTTCACGATATCCAAATATTCTCCGTCAGCCTCTATCCTGATGGCTTTGCCGGGAATGCAATCCCTCGAAATGGTAAGACGTGCAGTGCTGTTCGCCGCACCCGAGGAAACCGTGGATACGACAACACGGACTGGGGCGCCGGGTTCAATCCCGAGACCAGCGCACGAAGTGAGTACGGTCAACTCGTCCATCGGAAAGAGCAGATTGCGGGTGTGCTCGGCTTCGGTAGGTAAGCGGCGGGGCTGCAGGATTATCGAGGCAGTCAGAGCCATTCGGTCGACGAGCATCTCGTCGAGCGGCAAGTTTGCACCAGGACGCTCGATCCATACCCTCCCGAGAACGTCATCGTCGACGGCAATCTCCCTGGTAATGCTGGGGGCGAGACAGGATTCGGGCGACCATCGGCCGCGCGGGTCGCAACGACGTGAACTCTTCTTGTTGCCGTGTTCGACGATCTCGATGCCCACAACGCAGTCCGCCAACTGTGCGCTCGCGCGCATCAATGATGCTGTGTCGGCGCCGTGCCGCACGAGGGTGTCGAAGTAGTCGATGACACGTACCAGGCCTGCCGAGTCTGAGTCGAGCTCGGCAAGCCGGTACATCAGTCCTTGCATCTCGCAACGCTACGAGACGCGTGCCAGCTAGCGCAACCCTTTCCGGAGCGCGGTGAGTCTCTCGGCGGCACCTCGTTTGCTGACCTCCGCGGCCGCGATGAGTGCCGACCCGTGAAAGGTGCCGGGGAAGGAGTGCAGCTCGACACTGACGCCGGCTTGGAGTAGACGAACGGCGTACTCGATTCCTTCGTCGCGAAGTGGGTCGAGTTCCATGGTGCACACGTAGGCCGGGGGCAAGTTGCCGAAATCGGTTGCGCGAGCCGGGGCGGCGTAGATCGAGACGTTCGGTTCTTCGGGCCCTGAATACGACTCGCCTAGATAGAACTGCCACGACAGAATCGCGTTGGGTCGGTGCCAATTCGGAGTGTCGACGAAGTCCGTCATCGATGTCGAGGTCAGGCGGTCGTCCAGTGCCGGGACCTCGAGAAACTGGAATGCGACGGGGACAACGCCCTCATCTCGGGCTTTCAGCACGGTTCCGGCGGCAAGTCCACCTCCAGCACTCTGACCGCCGACTGCGATGCGACTGGGATCAATACCCAGTTCCTCGGCATGGGCGTGTACGTACGTGAGTGCGGCATAGCAGTCGTTGAGGGGGCCGGGAAAGGGAGTCTCGGGGGCAAGGCGGTATTCCACGTTGGCGACGGCGAATCCAAGCTCGCGTGCTACCTCGAGGCATAAGGGATCACTGCTTTCTGCTGTGCCGACGGCAAATCCGCCGCCGTGCATCCACAACAGAACTGGGACCGGACCGGTTGCGTTGTCCGGGGTGAAGAAACGTATCGTGACCTCCGGATCGCCGTCGAGGCCGGGGGCGGATAGTTCGCGAAGCGTGACGCCGTCGTATGAAAGGCCGGCCAACGTGGCGCCGATCAGTGCGTTGTAGGTGGCTCTCGTGGTTGGGAGGTCCGAAAAATCGACCTTCGGGAGCATCGTGAGTGCCACAGCGAGTTCGGGGTCGAGGGTGGGGAAAGTCGTCATGTATTCATCATCGAGCTGCAAGTGGCGTGCGGCATCGGCGATTTGTAGGGAATTGGGGAGTCTCTATCCGACGGGCGTCGGATCTCCCTAGGATGACGCCGGTGGACACAGTACATCTCGGGGTGGACTCGAGCGATTCGGCGATTGGGGCTCGGATCGGTGGACATCCGCCGCAGGTTTTCGCGGGACAGCCGATTCTGCAGACACACGAATACCTTCTGACGCTTGCGGCCCACACGGCCACGTGGCTCGGTGAGCGAGAACTTTCCGTCTTCATTCGTCGGGGTTTCTCCATCGGAGATGATGACCTCGAATACCCGGACATCGGGGTTCGGGCAATCCTGCACGCGCCGTCATCGCGAAGTGCGGAATCGGCGGGCATTCATAGGGGCTTGGGGAGCGCGGCGTTGATCAAAACTCCCGCAGATGAAGAGGTGATGTCGTTGGTGTTGATCGCTCCGCAACCGGTGCTCATCCAGAACGAGCCGTCCTACGCCGAGGCCGTCGAGGCCGACGGACACCGTTTCCTTTTCCAGATCAATGACGAGGGGTGGCCGGTGGGTTCGCAGTCGCAAGCCGAGTTCGCGGAGGAGTACCTATTCGGTTACGGGTCGGTGTATTTCTACGGGAGCACTGACGCGAACGGCCTCGTTCGTGAAGTTGTGCCGGGATTTCTCGACTTCTGACCTGCCCGACGGTTTGTCTGCCGATAGCGTGAGCAGCGCATCCAGACCGGCGGTTTTGTCCTCGGGAAAAAACTTTCGGAAGTTTGTCGATCGGTGAGTGTGCCGTTCGACGTGTAGGCAGAGGGACCGAACAGAGCGGTCCACAAACGAAGGAGATTCTCATGAAGTACATGCTGATCATGCGTTCCACCGACGAGGCCATCGAAGCATCCAAGGACATGGATTTCGACGAGATCATCGCCGCGATGGGTCAGTACAACGAGTCCCTGATCAAGGCCGGTGTCTTGTTGGCCGGTGAGGGACTGGCCATGGAGGAGGGGTTCATCGTCGATTTCGAGTCCGATCCTCCGCTGGTTTCCGACGGCCCGTACGGGGAGACGAAGGAGTTGTTCTCCGGCTTCTGGATCATCCAGACGTCGACCAAGGATGAAGCCCTGGAATGGGCAAAGCGCTGCCCGTTGGGGCCGGGCAGCAAGCTCGAGGTGCGCCGCGTGAGTGAGATGTCGGACTTCGATCAGGACAACGAGTACATCCAGAAAGAAGCCGGCTGGCGCGAAGAGCTCGGCACCGATCGTCCGGTCGCAGGCTGAACCATGACCGACGAGGCGGTGCGAGAAGCAACGAGAACGGCTGTCGACGCGGTCTGGCGTATCGAATCCGCGAAGATCGTCGCCACGTTGACTCGCACCGTCGGGGATCTTGATCTTGCCGAGGACCTGGCCGCGCAGGCTCTGCTCGAAGCCGTCGAGCAATGGCCTGCCACCGGGGTTCCGCGAAATCCGGCTGCCTGGCTGACGTCTGTTGCGACACGACGCGCAATCGACGGGTGGCGACGACGCGAGAAGTTGGACGAACGCTACGCCCACTTCGCGCGTGAACTCGAGAACGACGCTTCGCACTTCGATGACATCAGCTGGGATCCGGATCGGATCGACGACGACGTCCTTCGCCTGATGTTCATTGCCTGCCACCCTGTGTTGAATCGAAAAGCGCAGGTAGCCTTGACTCTTCGGGTAGTGGGCGGGTTGACCACGGAAGAAATTGCCAAAGCCTTCCTCACACCGACCGCGACAGTGCAGCAGCGGATCGTCCGCGCGAAGAAGGCATTGACCGCCTCGAAAGCAGTATTCGAAGTTCCAGGGCGAGACGAGTTTTCGAAAAGACTGGGTGCCGTGCTCGGCGTGCTGTACCTGGTGTTCAACGAAGGTTATGCAGCCAGCTCCGGGGAGGAATGGATGCGCGCGGATCTGAGTGCCGAAGCGCAGCGGCTGGCTCGGATACTGGCCGAATTGGTCCCGGGGGAATCCGAGGTGCACGGCCTCGTCGCGTTGATGGAACTGACAGCCTCGCGATTCGGTGCCAGGACAACTTCGACGGGTGAGCCCATCCTGCTTGCGGACCAGGACCGGACTCGGTGGGATCGCATTCAGATTGCACGGGGGTTTGCCGCGCTACAGCGGGCTGACGCCGTCGGGCGTGGACGCGGTCCATACGGTTTGCAGGCTGCGATCGCCGAATGCCATGCTCGAGCAGCAACTTTCGATGACACCGATTGGAAGAAGATCGTTATCCTCTACGAGGCTTTGGCGCAACTGGCGCCCTCGCCCGTGGTCGACCTCAATCATGCGGCGGCGGTATCCATGGCATACGGTCCGGCCCCAGCACTCGAATTCGTCGACAAGCTTGTCGCTTCAGGTGAACTGGCCGGCTACCACCTGCTTCCGAGCGTGAGGGGTGAGTTGCTCAGTCAGCTCGGCCGATCCAAGGAAGCTCGAACCGAACTCCTCGAAGCGGCTCGGCTGGCTGGGAATGAGCGTGAGCGTGCAGTGCTGGTCGCGAAAGCAGATGCGCTGCTGTCGGATCAGTAGTCACACGATTTGTAGTCAGGACTCAGTTGGATCGTCATTCGGCACCATGGGCGGCATTCCGACTCCGTATGGGTCGAGCATGTCCGAGACACGACGACCCCACCGTTCGTGAGCTGACTGACGGGTCATTCCGGCCGCGCGGCCGATGGTTGCCCACGTTGCGCCGAATCTGCGCAGGCTCATGACGCTTGCCGTCGAATCGATGCCCGCGGCAAGTTGAATCCGGAAACTTGCCAACTGCCACGCCATCTGACGCTGCGCCGGGATATCGGTGTCTTGTTCCGCCTCCCACTCGGAGCTGCCAGGTAAGGGGTCCATATCGACAATTTTGTCCGCCTGCGCGCCGGCCTCGGTGATCGCGGCGTTGGCCGTCGTAATGGCGGCAGCATCGATCCCTGCGGTCAGAGCGTGCTCGATCAGGTCTTCCATGAGAAATTCTCCTTTCGTCAGGAATAGCCTGACAGTTCCAATCGAACGTTGTCAAGCTTTACCTGACTGATGCGCAGTTTAATTAATGCGCGATCTATTTGTGTACTATCTAAATTGTCTCCGGCCCTGTTGGCCGACGTCGAAGGGGTTGCTGGTGAAAATCGTGGTTCTGTCATTCCTGTTGGCGCTGACCTTGATGACGGTCGGGATCATCGCGGCACGCAACCGCAGTACCCGACCAGCCGTGACCGGGGTAGTTACCGCAGCATCGACGGTTCTCGCGGCCGCCTGGACACTTTTTGCCGTGGCCTTCGTTTTGGCGTGATCGCGCTGTTCGACCCAGATGCCCGAGTTGGGAAAGTGGGTATGACGGATTCCATGCCCGTTGGTGAGAAGTCGCACTGGAACCGGCGATGCGGAATTCCCTCCCGGTGAGTGCGTTTCATCCATGGGAGCGTTCTCCGGGTTTCGTGTCCCGGGTTCCTGAAACCAACGGTTCCTGACTGCGACGGTTCCTGAACACGACGGTTCCTGACTACGACGAAAGGTTGCGCGATGACAAAGCTGTTGTTTGCAGTTACTTCTGCAGATCACTGGACGCTGAACGACGGAACAGCCCACCCGACCGGGTACTGGGCGGAAGAGTTGGTCGAGGCGCATCGCGTTTTCGTCGACGCCGGCTACGACATCGTGATCGCGACGCCGGGCGGTAAAGCCCCCGTTGTGGACGAGGGGAGCCTGGCGCCCGAGGTCAACGGCGGGCAAGAAGGCGCTGACCGTATGCGCAAGTACATCGCCGATCTGAAGCCTGTGCTCGATTCGCCGGAGATTCTCGAGAACGCAAACGCCGCCGACTACGACGTGGTTTTCGTACCAGGTGGACATGGACCGATGGAAGATCTTGCGGTGTCGGCATCCTTCGGCGAGCTTCTCGTGAACTTCTTGGATGCAGACAAGGTGGTCTCGGCGGTCTGTCACGCACCGGCGGCACTCCTGCCGGCGAAGAGGTCCGATGGGAGCTGGCTGTTCGACGGCTATCAGCTGACCTCGTTCACCAATGAAGAGGAGACGCAGGCTGGTCTGGCGGACAAGGCTCCGTGGTTGCTCGAAACTCGACTACGCGAGTTGGGTGGCAAATTCTCGAAGGCTGATGCCTGGTCGCCTTACGTCGTGGTGGACCGGAAGCTCTACACCGGTCAGAACCCGGCGTCGTCGAAGCCACTCGCCGAGCGGATCGTCGCCGACTTGGGCTGAGCATGGCTTCTGGCACCGCATCGAGATCTCCTCGATGCGGTGCTGGGCCGTGTTCTGTTGTCCCCGAGAAGCTCTTCTCAGGTTTTGAATGTTGTGTTCGCCGGCCTGGGGTGCTGCCCGGGGTCGATCGAGGGCGGCGGGATGAACCACGGTTTGTTGTCGACGCCGATTCGGATTTCCCATATTCCGACGAATCCCGTTTTGCGGTGCATCAGTCGGTGGTGCGAACGGCACAGTAGGACAAGGTTGTTGATCACCGTCGGACCACCGTTCGCCCAGTGCCGGATGTGGTGCGCATCGGTCCAGGCCGGTACGCATGTGCAGCCGGGGAAGGCGCAGCCCTTGTCTCGGGCGATCAACGCCACTCTCTGTTCGGCGTTGACCAATCGTTTTCCGGGTTTCGCATCCAACGGCGCGCCGTGAGCGTCCAGCAGGACAGTCGACAGGAAGCAGTCGCAGCCGAGAAGCCTCGTCTGTGACACCGACAACGGTCCGAGCCAGGGCATGTGCCCGACATCGAGATCCGACCGAGAGCCGCGACCATCAGTTGGTGTTGCGGCACAATCCCGATGCTCAGCCAAATCACGGGCGTTGATGTGCACGTTCACGTGCGGTCGTTGCCCACCGTCGGTTCCGGTCTTGGCGCAGTCGAGGTAGCGGCGGATCAGTTCGGTGAACCCGTCCGCGGTCCGCTTCGCCGCCGACCGGGCATCGGGAGTTCCGTCCGGTGCTGGGGTGGGCATCGTCAGATTCGACAGGGCCGATAACAGCATTTCGCCGGTGAGGGCGTCGAAATCGCCTCGCACCACCACGCGACCGTTGAGTGTCGAGGCGATGCGGAGTTCGTTCCGATCGACATCTTCGGCTGGCGGAATCTCATCCGATTCGAACACCCGCTCCAAGGTCGCGATGACGTGCCGCACCTTCGTCGTCGTCGCCTCCACACCCGACGCAGCTGCGAGCAACAAGTCGATGCAGCGAGGGAGTGCTTCCTCCGGCATCCCCTTCGGCGGGGATTCACAGAACGTCACGATCAAGACGGCATGATCGAACGAGCAATCCCCAACATCGAACCGAGCCGCTACCGCCGGAAACGGCCGCAGCGCCGCACCAAGGGCGGCGATCTTCTTCCCGTCCCGAACCTGCAGCATCGTGTTCGCCGCCAACCACGCCCCCACCCCGCGAGAGGCGATCACCTGATCATCCGGGCGCATCGACAGTTCGTCCACCACCGCCACCCGCACCGCCTCGAGACGCAGAATCTCCGCACTCGCCGACACCGCAGCCTCACGCAACTCAGAAGCAGACAACTGCCACAGGCGTCCGCGTAACCCCAACGCAGAACCAGACACCACATCCGACAACAAGACACTCATTGAATCCCCCGATCCCCTCCACACAGGGTACTCGAACACCCGTTCGAGTCAAGTGGGAATTAAGCGAGGGCGCGAATGAGTGGAGTGGGGTCCGCGACGACGAACAGATGGCCGCCCCCGCTGATCTCTTCGAAGCGAGAGTGGGGGATCAACGAGTGTGCCCAGCGGGCAACTTCGATGGGTACGTTTCCGTCTTCGGATCCGTGTAGGAAAACTGTTGGTACCGAGATGGATTGGAAGAGCCCTGGCACCTCGTGGCGATACCGAGCCAAGTCGACAACCGCTGCCGATCCGCCCTGCGCGATCCCTTCGGATGAATCCAATTGGAGGGCGGGGTGATGCGACTCGTCGGTCATGACGGCCTGATCGGCGGCCGGCCAGATCGAGACGGAGTCGCTGCGTAGCTTGGAGAACACCCCGGTTCCTGCGAGCATTGCGCCGGCCACACGGGGAGCCCAGTTGGCGGCAAAGTACAACGCGGATATCAGTTTTATTCTGCGTCGCAAAGTATCTCGCGGTGCCCCGGGAATCATGGCGCACGCCAACACCAGTTTCGAGACCCGTTCGGGAACGGCTGCAGCGACCGCGAGCGCGTAACCACCGCCCCCAGAGAAGCCCATGAGCGTGGCCGAGTCCAACTCGAGGTGATCGATCAGGGTGACGAAGTCGTCGTCCCAGGAATAAAATCCCTTGTCCAGGAACGGATCTGTGCGTCCGAAGCCGGGGCGATCGGGAACTATCAGCCGTATGCCTGCCGCCGTAGCCGCGTTGTCGAGTGAGAGACCCTCGTATCGGCTGCCAGGTGACCCGTGGACCACGACTACCGGGCGGCCGGTCGGATCGCCATACTCGCAGAACGCGATACGGCGCCCGGAGGCGTCACGAATTTCGTTTGTCGTCACGCTGCTTGTCATGTTGTGCTTCCTTGCTGCGCGATCGACGCCACACCGTCCAGGATGAGAGTGACTCCGAATTCGAATCTTCGGGCGGGATCGTGATGAAGCGCGAAGACCGATGCATCGCGTCGATCAGCGGGTGCACTGTCGAAAGCTCCGCGTCCCAATTGAATTGCGACGTGTCCGGTTACAAAATCATGCAGGGCGCCGTACGCGTACGTGGCCTGTTCGTCCTCGAGGCCGGCCAGGGAAAGGGCGCTGACGACTCGGTGGGCAGTGTCGTCGGCGCCGGGTGCTTCCAGTGATGCCTGTCGATGGGCTTCCAAGACCAGGGGATGGCGCATCAGGAGATCGTGGAGTCCGTAGGCGAACGTGCGGGCAACCTCGCGCCAGTCGGTCGGCCAGTCGATCGACGAGACCGCTTCGCCTACGAGGGTGGAGATCAGGTCTCGCCTCAAGGCGTCGATGCCGCCGGTTGTGCGGTGGACGGACATCGGCGATATGCCGAGTCGCTCGGCGAGTACCCGAAATGACACCGCATCCAGGCCGTCCGTATCGGCAATCTCTGCCGCGGCATCGAGAATCTGTCTGTGACTCAATGCTTTTGGTCGGCCGGCCCTTGCGGAGCCGGCGGATTCGGATACCATGCTGACAACAATAGCGATACGCGTATCGAAATTACAAGTGTCTATCGACCTACAAGGAGTGTTGCCAGATGACTGATCTCCATCAACTGTCCGCTGTCGAACTTGCCGGTGTGATCGCCGCCAAGCAGGTGTCCATTCCCGAGGTAACCAGGTACTTCGTCGACCGTGCGACCACTTCCGACGACGTGGGCGCGTTCACGACGATTGCCAGGGAGCATGCAGTTGCACTTGCCGAACAAGCCCAGCTCAGGCTGGACGAGCGGGACAACGGACCGCTTCCGCGCCTGTTCGGCGTTCCGACGGCCATCAAGGATCTCGACGCTACTCGCGGCATCCGCACTACCTTCGGATCGGCGCTGTTTCGGGACTTCGTGCCCGATGCCGACGACGAGATCGTCGAGGCGATCCGAGAAGGTGGGTTGATCGACATCGGTAAGACGACGGTGCCCGAGTTCGGGGCGGCGTGTTACACCGAGCCGGAAGTTGCTCCGCCTGCTCGCAGTCCGTTCGATCGCACGCGGAGTGCCGCCGGCAGCAGTGGCGGCGCTGCTGCCGCCGTCGGCGCTGGTTTGGTGCCGTTTGCCCAGGGAAGTGACACCGCCGGTTCGTTGCGTTCTCCGGCAAGTGCGTGCGGTGTGGTGGGCCTCAAGCCGAGCCGCGGTTTGATCACGATGGGAGTGGCAGGGCACGACAACTTCGGATTTGCGAGCAAGGGGCCGATCGCCCGGACAGTTCGCGATACCGCTGCGCTGTTGGACGTTCTGGCAACGCGACCTGGCGCGGGCACTATCCACCCGCCTCGGCCGAAGTCGTTCGAAGAGTTTGTCGTACAGGCTGGGGGAGTGCAAGCTCGCCCCTTGACCGTCGCTCTTGCTCACGGATCGGTCTCCGGCGGAGCCGTGGATCCGCAGCTCTCGGATGCTGTGTCGAAGGTTGGTACTGTACTGGAGGAGCTGGGACACAATGTGTTCGAGCGACCGCAAGCCCGCGATGACGTCTTTGTTGATGCCTTCACCAAAATGTTCTCATCCTTGGCCGGCACCAAGCCGATCCCGGAAGAATACGAACACCTTCTCCGTCCGATTGTGCAGCACTTGCGAGTTCAAGCAAACGAGGTGCCTTCGGGTGAGCTGGCCGCGGCAATCGGAATGGTTCAGGCCTGGGCACGGCGATGGAGTCTCGACTACGCCGACGCCGACCTTGTTGTCACTCCGACTGTGACGAAGCCGCCGCTTGCGATCGGGGAGTTGCGCAACGACGAAGACCCCGCGACCGAACTGATCGACATGGTCGCATTCACTGGAAACACGATCGTTGCCAATGCAACTGGATTCCCGTCGATCAGCTTGCCGCTCGGTTGGACGGAAGACGGTGTTCCGCTCGGCGTGATGATCTCCGCGAAATGGGGTTGTGACGCGGAATTGCTCTCTGCCGCTGCAATGCTCGAGGCCGCGATGCCGTGGAAGGATCGGTACCGATTCGACCGCGCAACCGTGCTCTAGTTCGGGAGCGGTACCCGGCCGCTCGCCGATGCGAACCCCAACCACGTGTGGCGGTTACCCCACCAGCACCACCCGACTTTCGGGGCGTTGCGGTTGTCTTTGCCGTCGCGACCGGTTCCGTTGCTGATCCACACGGCGGGAGTTCTGGTGTCGAAGGATCCGTCAGGTTTGCGCAGTCGGGAACCGATGGTCATGAAGCACTTTCCGCGTTCGAGTATGTCGGGGCGCTGCAACAACCAGTGGATGCCTTCGGTAAGCGTCAGCGGCGTACGGTCTGCGTCGACGATTGCGGGCAGCGCTTCGTCCGGGCTCCAATTTGCCAGGTGGTCCCCACGGTCGACTCCACTGAGCAGATGTAATGGGCTTTCGGGCAGCATTGCCTGCTCGGTGGGGGCGAACAAATCAACATCCGCCATGTCGACGACAACGAATCCGCTTTTGCTCTTGCGCCTGAGCAGTGGAGTCAGAACTGAAGCTGGAGCCAGTTTTTCGTGGACGGTAAGCAATCCCGCGTCACCGTGTCCGGCCGCGGCGGCCGCCCTGACGTCACCGGCAGAAAGTCCGGCCATCTCGTGAACTCCGAGTTCGATCAATCGCTCGGCCTGCTGATCGATGGGCGGGAGGTCGAAGTGCATACCTGCGATCCTACCGATCGTGGGCAGGCCGATCAGTGGGTTCGGCGGCGAGGGAAGTCGGCCACGCAACGCCCAACGCGCGCATGATGAACGGGACGGTGGTCGCTACGACGGTGTCCACGCGGTCGCCGGCCATGAGCATCGGACGTCGGCTTTCCACGCAGGCGAGGATGAGTTGCGCGGAGGCGGCTGCATCGGAATCGACAAAGACACCGGCGTCGATACCTTCCCGGACGAGTTGTTCGACCAGAAGCGACAGCGGGACAATACGTTCGAGAAAGCGTTCGCGATCCTGTGCGGACAACAATTCGACCAACGCGATTCCCGTGAATCGCTGCAGCGAGAACTCGACGAGCGTCAGCTTGACGAGGATTTCGATTCGGTCGACAGGATTCTCGCGATCCGCGAGTTCACGCTCGGCCAGGAGTAGGAATCTCTCCATCTCGCGGGTGGACCAGGCGAGCAGTAACGCAGATTTGTCGGGGAAGTAGTTGTACACCGCTGTCCGCGAGACGCCGGCTGCCTGGGCCACGGTCTGCAGCTTCACGTTCTGCCAGCCCTGCTCGTGAAGTTCGTGAATGAACGCGTCCAGCATGGCTTCTCGGGTAGCGACCTTGTGCTCTGCGGTTGTCGCGCCACCGGTCAGCTTCGGCATGATCGATCCTCCTGTGTCTGATTCACGGTCACGGGGAGGTCGAACAGATCCGCAACAAGGCGTGGATCACCTTGCCACATCGAGACTGGTACGAGCATCATCTGCTGCGCGATCGAGCGTACGGATCGGCTGACCTCCTGCTCTTCGGCGGGGGTGAGCGTCGTGCGTTTGCGCAATCGCTCCATCTCCGCCGCAGTCAGATCAGTGATCCATTCTTCGGCCGCAAGCGAGAGGGGTGAATCCGGTGTCACGACCGATCCAACTCGGCACTGGAGAACCGCGAAGTCATCACTGACAGCGTGATGACGGCTACGACCGAGACGGCGTGTGCCGCCGCCAGCCAGAGCGACTCGGGTGCATGTTTGTGGAGTGTCGGCGCCATCAGCATGGCCATGAGGAGGGCGAGACCCGACAACATCGCGGGTCCGTCGGGTCGGCTGACAAGCAGGGTGACCAGAAGAACGAGCGCGACGACGCCGCAGGCCACATCTGCAGGCGGGTACGTTGCCGGAACGATTCCGCGGACAGTGTCGGTGAAGGTCAGCCCGATCGTCACCAATTGCGCAAGACCTGTCGCGCCGGCCAACCAGGCCGTGCACCGCAGGCCGTGGAGACCGGCTTTCCGAGTCCCGGTAAGGGGAGCTTCCGGAGATCCCCACGCTGCGGTTGTCGGTGTTGTCACGGGCCTGCTCCTTTTTATGACGAGGTGTCGTCATAACGTATCAGCGCATGAAAAGTGGGTTTCCGAGGGCTGGTTATTGGCTAGTCCTGAGGGAGCAGACACGGAAGTATCAACACTTGAATAGCCGGCCAGTCGGACTGCGGGAGGTGGCTCGATGACGACCCCTGTCCGCACGGATCGGCCTTCGTCAAAACAGCGTTGGTTGGCGCGCGCGGCATTTGCGGCGTTGGTCTTGTCGGTTGGGGTGCTTCTGACCTTCGCCGGCTTGAAGACCCTGACGATGCTGCTCCTGGGGATCGGCGGCGTGATTGTGTGCGTCGTGGCGGTGTACTGGTTTCTGACGACCCGCGGGTTTCTGCGCTGGATCTCGTTGGCCGTGGCGGTACTGACGCCGATCGTGGTGCTCACCTTCCTGGTCCGAGAACGCCTCCTGTGGGTGGTGCTCCTCGCGATCGGATTGTTCGTCGTAGCCGGTATCTTCGCTCGCACCGCCTTGGAGGGGGAGGAGAAGGAATTGCCGGTGGTCGAGCGACCGGCACCGCCGCCCGTCAAACCGTTCTTCGTGATGAACCCGAACTCTGGCGGTGGCAAGGTCGAGAAGTTCGACTTGAAACGCAAGGCCGAGGAACGGGGGGCCACGGTCGTACTGCTCGAGGGGCCCGAGAAGATCGATGTGACGGCCTTGGCCAGGCAGGCGGTCGCGGATGGCGTCGACCTGCTCGGTGTTGCCGGTGGCGACGGAACGCAGGCACTGGTTGCTGCTGTCGCGGCCGAACACGACCTGCCCTTCCTCGTCGTCAGCGCGGGAACGCGCAACCACTTCGCCGCGGATCTGGGGCTCGATCTCGAGGATCCGTCTCGGTGCCTCGACGCGCTCGTCGACGGCGTCGAGGTCACGGTCGATCTGGGAAACGTCGGCGGTCGAACTTTCGTCAACAACGCATCGTTCGGGGCGTACGCCGAGGTAGTCCAGAGTCCGGAGTACCGCGACGCCAAGACCAGCACCTTCTTGCAGATGCTCCCGGATCTCCTCGCCGGACGCGCCGGAGCGGTACTGACTGCCCGCTCCCCGAGCGTGTCCGCGATCGGGCCCCAGGCGGTGTTGATCAGCAACGGACCGTATGAGATGAACGACTTGGCGGGGCTCGGCCATCGCCCGCGTTTGGACCGGGGCACTCTCGGGATCGTCGCGATCTCGGTTGTCAGCGCCCGTCAGGCCGTCGGGTTGCTCCATCGGGCGCATCAGCACGGGCTGGCCCAGGGCACCGGATTCGAAGTGATCATCGACGCCGACACCGATGAGATTCCGGTCGGCGTCGACGGCGAGGCTCTCGTGATGCCAACTCCCGTCAGGTGCACAGTCAGCCCACAGGCACTGCGGGTCAGAGTCCCCCGAGATCGTCCGGGCGTCCGTCGACCCAGGCATGCCTGGGATCTGGTCCGGTTGCGAGAGTTGGCGAAGTTCACGAAATCCGGCGCATGACCTGGCCGACGGCCAGCACCCCCTGTGGATCATGCGTGTTCGCCAAAGCGCTGAGCCAGTGGGCGGTGTCCTCGTCGTAGGTGCGGGCGATCTTCTCCGGGTCGACGCTGGGCGCGAAGTTGGGCAGAGCATGCCCGTTCGTCCATGGCGCCATCGCTCGACCGAGAGCCTCGGCGTGCGGGACTACAGCGTCGATCATCGGCGGGGCAAGAACTCCGACGGTGAACAACGTGAAGGCGGCATCGCGATGGCAGAAAGCGCTGCGGTGCTTCGGTTCCCGAGCGAGGGCGCCACCGAGAAGGCGCAGTTAGACGACGGTTTGAGGTGAACCGGATCCGGAGCCGGCAGCGGACAGCAGTGCGTCGACGGCCTCGTGTGACAGCTCGGTCGTCAATGCCGTGGATTCTGCTCCGGCGCTTGGGACATACCGGGCGAAATGCTTGGAGCCCGCATGGTCGATAACTGCCGTGTTACTCGGAAACCGTCACCACCCGCTCGGTCGAATGCGCACTGTCCCAACAGTTAATCTCTGGTCATGGAGACCAGCCAGTGGGTGCGACGGGTGTTGGTGGTGGAAGACCAACCACTGATGCGTGCACTCGTCGGTGACGCGCTCACACACGCCGGGTTCGTGGTTCATACCGCCGGATCGGCGGTCGAAGCGCTCACGGAGTTCGACGGATTCGATCCGGACCTCTTGGTCACGGACATCGACCTGGGTGTGCGGCCGAACGGCGTCGATCTCGCGAACATCGTCACCGTGAAGGCTCCGCATTGCGCGATCGTGTTCCTGACCAACTACCCCAACGCATCGACGGCGCCAGGTTCTGCGGGTGTGCCGCCGAAATCGCTGTTCGTGGACAAGGCGGCTGTCCAGTCGGCGGATCAGTTGATCGGCGTAGTGGAGGCCGCGTTGACGGAAACCGAGCCACCGACGCTCGGGAGTGATCGGGACTCCGCCCTGTCGAGCCTCACCAGATCACAGCTCGATCTTCTGCGTTACATCTCGCTCGGCTGGTCGAACAGTGCAATCGCAGCCCATCGTGGGTCCTCGATCCGCGGGGTGGAGAAGCTCATCGCGCGCACCCTCGAGAGCCTGGGGTTGGCGCACGATTCGTCCACCAATCCGCGAGTGCTTGCCGCGAGCATCTTCATCCGTCATTTCGGTGTTCCCGAAGTGACCGGTGTTCCCGAAGTGACCGGTGTTCCCGAAGTGACCGGTGTTCCCGAAGTGACCGACTCGGCGTGAACCTGCGCGAGTGGTGGCTTCGTCTCGGTGATCGGAACATAGTCACCAAGTGGTCGTGGATTCTGACGCTGCCGTTCGCGGTGACCGTGATGGCCAATTACTACCTGTGCACCGGGGTGCGCGAGGTCGGCGTGATGGCGGTCGGCGCCTTTGCGACGCACTGCGTTGTCGGGGTGATGCTGCTGATTGCGAGGGCCGTCCTTACAACGCACCGATCGCAGTTCGCAGCCCTGGCCCTGTTCGCAGTGATCGGTGCGATCCGCCCGTTCGTCCTCGACGCGATCACCCGCGCGCTCGAACTCCCCGTCGACCCCAGACCGATGCTCGTCCGGGTTGCGCTCAACGTCGTGTGCAGCGTTGTTTTCTTGTCGTTGACCGCCGTATTGGTAGGTGCTCTCCGTGACCGCATCGCGCTGCAACGGAGTTTGAAGGTTGCCGGGGCCGCCGTCCAACTCCAACAGACCCGGGATCGATTCCGTCTCGACCAGACCCGTGCGCAGTGTCGGCGAGAGCTCGAGCGCAGCATCGAAACAGTCATGCACACGGTTGCTGAAACGGAACTCGAGGGAGTGCGCGGGGCAGCGCTCTTGAAGCGAATCTCCGACGACGTGGTTCGCCCGATGAGTCATCGGCTGTTCCGGGAGATTCCCCCGATCGAATCACCGACGCCGATTGTGCGACTGACGGCGAGGGATCGATTGATCGGCGTCGTACGTAGCGTTGAACCGGCGCCACTGTACGGACCGGTGTTCGCATACACGGCACTGGTGACCGTCTACCTGCTCGGAACGTACGGCGTGACGTTCACGGCGGTCCAGATTGCCGTCGGTTTCTGGATCTTCGTCGGTGGCAATGTGTGCGCTCGCCGAGCCGTTCGCAACGGAGGCGGCCCTCTGAGACGGATCGCGACTCTTTTTGCGGTGTACTGCTCGAGTGCGCTGATCAGCAGTACCGTGACGTGTCTGCTCCTGACAGTCTTCGGCCGTACCCCGACTTTCTATCTCTCGTCGATGGCCGTCTACCCGCTGGTTGCGCTGTCCGTCTGTCTGATCAGGGCTGCGGATACGCAGCGTCAGGACGAGGAGCGTCAACTCCGCAGTGCCCTGAGCCGGCAAGCGCGCGATGCAGCTCGTATCCATGCTGAGCTCATGCACACCCGACGTGGACTGGCCAGGCTGTTGCACTCGTCGGTGCAGGGTGAACTCGTGGCGGCCGCATGGTCTTCGGGCACCGTTGCCGGTCGTCGAGTCGATGTTGCGGCAACCATTGCCCACATTCTCGACGGCTTGGAAAGCGACCTGTCTGCGTCATCTGATCAGCCGGCTGACTCCGATGCCCGAAAGCATATCGATGATCTTGTCACGGTGTGGCGCTACGCAATTCCGATCGTCAGTCACGTCGACGACGAAGTCTGGACGGTGATTGGATCGGGCTCTACTCGGCTCGACAGTGTGGTGGAGATTCTGTCGGAGGGACTGACCAACGCCGTGAAACACGGTGCAGGAGGGCCCGTCTTCCTCGAGGTGGCACTCTCGGATGCTCGGGCAGTGGTAGTGCGGATCAGTTCGCCGGGTCGGTTGCCGGTGGCACGGGACTCAGGGATCGGGCTTGAATCGCTCGCCTGTACGGTATCGTCCCTCGAGCTTGTCGAGGAGGAGGACCGGGTGGTCCTCACGGCTGTGCTTCTGTGACACCGTGAGTGGCAATGTCGTGGAGGCCGAACATTTCGCCAGTGGCCGGATTGGCCGCTTGTACGGTCGCAGAAATGGAATCGATTACTGCGCAGCTCATCCCACTCGCCACCGGCGTCGTCATCAGCCCGATTCCTCTGGTTGCGATCATCGCGATCCTGCTTTCCACTCGGGCGAAGGCAAATGCTTTTGCGTACACCGCGAGCATCGTCCTGGCGGCGGCTGCGATTACAGCAGCGACGGCACTCTCGACCACCGGAGTGGAATCGAAGTCCAGCGGCAGCGCGCATACCGTCCAGACGGTGTTCGCCGTTGTGTTCACTGTCGGTTTTCTGGCGCTCGCTTACTCGAGTTGGCGTAGCCGTCCGAAAGACGATGCCGAGCCGGCGATGCCGTCGTGGCTGGCGCAGATCGACTCGATGCAACCGGCCAAAGCTGCGGTCCTGGGACTGTTGTTGACCGTACCCAACGCGAAGAACCTGCCACTCGAACTCAAGGCAGGTTCGATCATTGGTGGCGCGCACCTCGGCTGGGTATCCGTGGTCGCGTACTCCGTTCTGTTCGCGGTCGGGGCGTCCATCGCCTTGATCGTTCTGTCAGCCTTGGCTGCCGTGCCCTCGGCGAAGGTGACCGATGCACTGAGCGCCACCAAAAGCACTCTGATCCGCCACAATGCGGCAATCATGACCGTTTTGTTCCTGATGCTGGCAGCATTGGAACTCTCGCACGTTGTCGAAGCCCTGTCGAAGTAGCAACTTGTTTTCGAGGAGAAATCGAATGACGATCACCCCCAGCGAAGCGCCGGTAGTCGAGACAACGTACGGGCCGGTTCGAGGATCGACGAAAGACGCGGTATCGAGTTGGAAGGGTATCCGCTACGCGGCGCCTCCGGTCGGTCCACTGCGATTTCGTGCACCGGTTCCGCCGCAGCCGTGGACCGAGATCCAGGACGCAACAGAATTCGGACCGTGCGAGCCGCAAAGTCGACTCGCGATGATCCCGCTCGGTGAGAATGTTCCGATGGACGAAGACTGCCTGTTCCTCAACGTGTGGGCGCCGGGTCCCGTCGGTTCTGAGGCTCCGAGTAAACCGGTCATGGTCTGGATTCACGGCGGCGCGTACTTCCGTGGCGCATCCAGCCAACCACTTTTCGACGCAACCACATTGGTAGAAAACGGTGACGTTGTCGTAGTCTCGATCAACTACCGGATCGGTGTGTTCGGCTTCGTCGATTTCTCGTCCTTCAATTCGAGTGAACATACCTTCGAGCCCAATGTCGCGCTCCGCGACATGATTGCAGCACTGCAGTGGGTTCAGGACAACATCGCGGCTTTCGGTGGCGATCCGAATCGAGTGACGCTGTTCGGTGAGTCGGCAGGCGGCGGCGCCGTGACGACGCTGATGGCCGTCCCGTCCGCGCGCGGCCTGTTTCATCGCGCCATCGCCGAAAGTTCGCCCGCCACTTCGGTGTACGGGAGTGAACGCGGCGAGATCGTCGCGAAGCTGTTTCTCGAGATCTTCAGCGGCGGAGGCGATCTGGGCCTGTTGCGGTCTACGTCCGCCGAAGACTTGGTCGGGCCTTCGGACGAGTTGTTTGCTCGCGTCCCGCAGGAGACGCCGGGAACTCTTGCGTTCGCGCCTATTGTCGACGGTGATCTGCTTCCCGACTACCCGGTGCGAGCGTTTCGTCACGGCAATGCGCACCCGATTCCGCTCATCATCGGGACCAACAGGGACGAGTCTTCGCTCTTCCGGATGATGAAGTCGCCGTTGATGCCGATCGATCCCGTCGTGATCACGTCGATGTTCGCGGAGATCGCCGACGAGCACCCAGGGCTCGAGTTACCCGATCATTCCCAGATCGAAGGGGCATACTCGGGGCTGTCGAAGCTGGGCGCCGGCCTCGGTCTGACCCGTGACTTCGGATTCCGTCTGCCGACACTGTGGATTGCCGAGGCGCACAGCAAGATTGCACCGACGTGGTTATATCGCTTCGACTACGCGCCGCCGATGCTCAAGGCACTGAAGATCGGTGCGACCCACGGCACCGAACTTGCCTACGTCTTCGGCAACATCAATCACGGAGCGCGGGACATCACCTACAAGTTGGGTGGGCTGAGCGCGGCGCGTCATGTATCGGAGCGTATGCAGGCGAGGTGGTTGGACTTCGCCAGAGCTGCAGGCGATTACGCCGCCGGGACTGATCGTGAACTGGGTACAGATCCAAGGTGGCCAACGTACGACACCGACCGACGTGCGACGTTGTTGATCGACAAGCACGATGCCGTTGTCGCTGACCTCGACCGCGAGATCCGGGAGGCGTGGGGTGACACGGTGATCGCATTCACCTGACGGGTCCGACCGAGCCCAGTTCGGCGAGATAGTCCGAGACAGGTCCCGCAGTGAGCATTCCGCTTCCAGCGCCGGCAATTTCGGATGCGGCAGACAGGAGTGCCGCTCGGGCTCGCTCCTTGACTCGGCTGTCGCCGACCGCAGTCGCCGCAGCAGCAGTCAGGCACCACAGTGCCTCGGAGAGTAAATCTTTGGGCGGGTCTGGCAATGCGTCGACTGCCTGGGCGGCCTCGTTCACCTCTCCGTGTGCGAGAAAGAGGTGTGGCCGGGCCCAGGGTTCGTACGGGCCCCACTGCGTCGTGGCGTCGAACCTTGCCGGCAAACCGCGCCACACTCGGAGTGACAGAATTGCGAGAGGGAGTATTCCGTCCTCGAGTCCGGGCATGCCGGAATCGGAAAGGTTCACCGCCGCAGCTTCGTACAGCTTCTCGCAGTGCGCGGTTTCCGCGCCGGTAGCGGCCGTTCGCATTGCGCGGAACCAGGTGGTGAATACCGCTGCCAACGGCCGTTCGTGACGTCCAGCTAGTCGATCAACTGTCTCGGCATGTAACGCTGCTGCATCGAATTGCCCCAGTGCGCCGAGGGCTTGCGTGCGGATCAGATGGCCGAGGATCTCGAAGGTGGCCAGGCCGTGTCGAACGGAGAGGTCTACCAGTTCACGGCCGATGCTGTCGCGCTCGGAGGCCAGACCGGTAGTCCAGAACGTCTGCATGAACAACCCGTTCAGGGCGAACGCCAAGAGTCCTGGATCGTCGAGAGCGCGACCGATCTGTACTGCAGCACGGGCACATTCGATCCCGCGATGATCGGACACTCCGCGCGATTCGAGTGCGATCGTCGCCAACAGTCTGGCCCGAGCGGGTTCGTTGCCGTCCGGAAGGCGATCGAGGGTGCGCTGTGCGGCCTCGACGATCCGCGCAGCCTGCCGAGGATCGTCGGATCGCGTCCAGATTCCGGGCACGTCGTAGTTGCCGATGATCCGTGCGGTGAGTTCGACATCGTCCAATTGTTCAGCGGCGCCGATGACTGTCAGTCGCTGGTTTCGGGCAGTCTCGAGTCCGCTTCCGCCGGCAACTGCCAAACTTCGGAGGAGGCCGACGGTTGACTCCAATCTCGATTTCGATCCGGCCGCTACGGTCCTGTCGTACGCTGCCGAAACCTGAGTGAAGATCTGTTCTGCCCCTACAGGATCCAGGTGCGTCTCCCGGCGGAGAATGTCGGACTCGAGGTCGTTCAGTCGTGGACCGGGGTCGATGCCCAACTCTTCGGCGAGTAACTTTCGTGCGCGACGTAGGACTGCCAGAGCATCGCCCTGACGGTCGGAGCGGTACAGTGCGAGGGCGAGTAGTCGCCAACCCTCTTCTCGCCAAGGGTGTTCCGTCACGTGGGCATCCAGATCGGGAATCGCTTCGGCTGCTCGCCCGAGATCGAGTTGCGCGGATGCCAAGCGTTCGACGGCAGTCAGACGCAGTTCCTCCAAGCGCGATCGCTCCGTTCGGACCCAAGGCTCGTCGGCGAACTCCGCGTAGGCCGGCCCTCTCCACAGCTGCAGCGCGGTTCGGAGCAGTTCGAGTGCTTGCGCCGACGTCGAATCGGCGGCCTCACGCACCAGCCTTTCGAATTCCCAAGCGTCGACCGCGTCGGGTGCAGCATGGAAGGCGTAGCCAGGCCCTTCGGTGACAATGACTTTCGGCTTCGTTCGCGGCGCACGATCCGGTTCGAGCGCGCGTCTCAGTGCGGAAACGAACGTACGTATTGCGCTGGTCGCCCCGGCCGGAGGATCGACCCAGAGGTCGTCGACGATCACGTCCACCGGAACGACACGTCCGCGGGCGACGATCAGACGAGCGAGGACCGCTCGGTGTCGTGGACCCTTCAGATCAATCTGGTGTGAAGACTCGTTCCACGCGACCACGGGTCCGAGCACTCCGAACGCCGGGGCTTCAAATGTGTGGTCTCGCATTTCCCCACGCTATCGCGCTCATCGAACGCTCATCGACTGCGGCGAAGCTGATTGCCATCACCCCGACCAACGAGAGCGACCGATGACGATCATCATTCCAGGCTTCGAGTACCGCCAGATTTCTACAACAGACGGAGTGCGGCTCAACGTCGCGGTCGGCGGAAGCGGAACACCACTCGTCCTTCTTCACGGCTTCCCCCAGACTCACCTCATGTGGCGTCACGTCGCCACCGCATTGGCGTCGGATCACACCGTCATCTGCCCAGATCTGCGCGGATACGGAGCCAGCGACAAACCGGTCGAGGTAAACGCCGACACCTACTCCAAAAGAACAATGGCTACCGACATCGTCGAGGTGGCGAAGAAACTGGGACACGAGAAGTTCGCCCTCGTCGGCCACGATCGTGGGGCACTGGTTGCCATCAGAGCGGGGCTGGATCACCCAGATGTGATCACGCATCTCGGTTCGTTGGACGCGCTCCCCACCTTGGATATGTGGGACATCCTGCACGGATCGAATGCCGCTGTTGCATTCCATCTGTATCTCATGGCTCAGCCACCCGGCCTCCCCGAGCAGATGGTCAGCGCCAGCGCCGACGCGTTCTTCGAGTACTTTCTCGACGCGTGGACGCAAAACCGCGAAGCGATTCCGGCTGACGTGCGGGCGGAATACCTGCGTGCCTCACGGGAGGCGGTGCCCTCGATCGTTGCCGATTACCGGGCGTCGGCAGGCATCGACATCGAACACGATCAGGCCGATCGCGATGCGGGCAACCAACTGCACATGCCGGTCACGGTCATCCAGCAGGACTGGGGTTCGATGCTCGGTTACGACGCCGAGGCCCTGTGGAAAGCGTGGGCGCCCGATCTCGAGCACCGCACGCTGTCCGCTGGTCACTTCATGGCAGAGGAGGCGCCTGCCGAAGTGGTCGACGCGATCCGTGCCCTGCTGAAGAGGTAGTCAGCGCTTGACCCCGGCAGCCAAGTCGTCGACGAGGACCTTGGCAGTCAAGGCGTATCCCGCGGCCTTGTAGTAGTCGAACGGAATCACGCGACCGGCCTGTGCGGCGGGCAGTCGCTGCCACGTAGGCGAGGTGTACACGCTGCCGGAGGCGCTGCGATCCAAGGCGAAGATGACGTCGGCTTCTTCGAGACGGTTGAACTGCTCCGACCCGAGCATCACGCGAAGGTCGGGGCCTTCACGGAGCACCTCGAACCCGAGGTCCTCGGCGACGGCGGTGCGGAAATCGTTCTGGAACCACGCGATCTGATCCTCCGCGGCAGCCACGAAGGCGACCTTCTTGCCGGCCATCAGCGGTTCGACGGTCGGGCGGACCTGAGCTACGTGGGCGTCGTAGTCGGCGAGTACTTCTTCGGCGCGATCGCTGCGCCCGATGCCGGTGAGGAAGTCCACCATGACCTTGCGCCACTCCGGTGTGAAGTCCTTGCCGACGGGCAGGACCGGTGCGATCTGCTGCATCCGGTCGTTGCCGTACGACCCGGTGTCCCACCAGCCTGCGCTGAGGACGAGGAGGTCGGCGCCGAGGGTCGAGATGTATTCGAAGTTGGGATCGGAAGCACCTTCGGCGAAGATCTCGACGCCCGTGGCATCCGGGACCTCACGGCGCAGGTGTTCGGCTGCGCCGGTCGGGTAGGCGGTCACCGGGTATCCGGCGAGGATCGACAATTCGAGGCCGTCCCGCGGGTCGAGGGCGACGACGTTCTGTGGGTCCGTCGGAATGATCAGCTTCTCGTCGCCGCGAGTGAACTCGAAGGTCTCCGCGTTCTCGGGCGTCGAACTTTCCGTGCTGGCGCAGGCGGCGAGAAACGCGGTCGCAGCGACGCCCGCGCCGACGCCGAAGAAGCCGCGTCGCGTCAGGTTGTCCACGATCGCCCAGTAGTCGTGATCGGTCATGGAGGGAGAAAGGAGTCGAGTCATGCTTGTTAGGTTAGCCTTAGGAGCTGGCCTCGGGAATGCTGAAACAGCTCCCGTGAGCGCCAAGAAATACGGCGAACACGCCAGCGTGGAGAGTGTTGTCGGCGTCACCTACCTGTCTGATTCACAACCCACTTTCGACCTCTGACGTGCATGACGTCACAACCGGTGGCCTCCTCGATCGCGATTTGGCCCTGATCGCGCCGACTATGCTGAGTTGACCAGCAGTACGATTTCGGAGGTTGCAATGCAGATCACCAGCGTCGGCCACGCAGGATTTCACATCCAGACCGAGGCCGGATCCATCCTGTGTGATCCATGGGTGACCCCGACGTATTTTGCGTCCTGGGTGCCGTTCCCCGACAACACCGAGTTGGACTGGGACGCTCTCGGCAACTGCGATTACCTCTACGTCTCGCACCTGCACAAGGACCACTTCGATCCGAAGAATCTGATCGCGCACGTCAACAAGGACGCCACAGTCCTGCTCCCCGATTACCCGGTGCCGGACCTCAAGCGTGAGCTCGAGAAGCTCGGCTTCCACAAGTTCTTCGAGACCGAAGACTCCGTCAAGCACACCGTCAGCGGTCCCAAGGGCGACCTCGACATCATGATCATCGCTTTGCGCGCTCCCGCAGACGGTCCGATCGGTGACTCTGGCCTCGTCGTCTCGGACGGGGAAACCACCTGTTTCAACATGAACGACGCCAGGCCCGTCGACCTGGACCCACTGACCGACGCCTTCGGGAAGGTCGACATCCATCTGCTGCAGTACTCGGGCGCGATCTGGTACCCGATGGTCTACGACATCCCGAAGGGCACCAAGCGCAACTTCGGCAAGCAGAAGCGTCAGCGTGGCATGGACCGCTGCCGTAACTACATCTCTCAGGTCGACGCCGCCTGGGTTGTTCCGTCGGCCGGCCCGCCGGTCTTCCTCGACGACGACCTGCGCTACCTCAACGACGATCACGGCGACGAGGGAAACATCTTTCCCGACCAGATCACGTTCCTCGAGCAGATGCGCATCAACGGCAACGATCGTGGTCTGCTGATGATCCCCGGCTCGGCCGTCGAACTTCGCGGTAGCGAGAAGGTCGCGCTGACGCATCCCATCCCGGACGCAGACGTCGACAAGATCTTCTCCAACAAGGCCGAGTACATCGAGAAGATGGCGCAGAAGATGGCTCCGGTCATCGCCGCGCAGAAGGCCACGTGGGCTCCGGCCGAAGGCGAGCCGCTGCTCGACGGTCTCAAGGCCAAGTTCGAGCCGATCATGGCTCAGTCCGATCTCATCTGCGACGGAATCGGCTACCCCGTCGGACTGGTGATGGGGGAGGAGACCGTTGTCCTGGACTTCCCGAAGCGGATCGTTCGTGAACCCATCGACGGAGAAGGTAAGTACCGCTACGGCTTCCGCATCGCTCCCGAACTGGTTCGCACTGTTCTGCGTGACGACGAGCCCGACTGGGTCAACACCATCTTCCTGTCGACGCGCTTCACGGCGTGGCGCATCGGCGGCTACAACGAATTCCTCTACACGTTCTTCAAGTGCCTCACCGACGAACGCATCGCCTACGCCGACGGCTGGTTCGCCGAGGCCCACGACGACAGCGCGTCTATCGAGCTGGGCGGGTACGAGATTCAGCGTCGTTGCCCCCACCTCAAGGCTGACCTGTCGAAGTTCGGTGTCGTCGACGGCACCAACCTCACCTGCGATCTGCACGGCTGGCAGTGGGATCTCGAGACCGGCCGCTGCAAGACGTCCAAGGGTCACGAGCTGCGCACCAGCAAGCTGAGCTGAACCGAGCTCGTCGGGTGACGGGATACAGCAGGTCGCTGATCGGCCTGGCGACAGCGCTCGCCGGGCTGGCCGGTTACGTCGACGCGCTCGGATTCATCACGCTCGGTGGGCCTTTCGTTTCGTTCATGAGCGGCAACATGACGCAGGCGAGCGTCGCATTTGCCGACGGAGTGTGGGCGGCCGCGCGGGTGGCCGGCGGGATCATCGTGCTCTTCCTCTTGGGAATCGCGTTGGGAACCGTCGTCACCCACTTCACGGAGCGGTACTCCGTCCGGACCCGCAAGGTCACGGTGCTCGCGGTTGTGGCTGGACTGCTGGCCATCGGTTCGGTGATGAGCAGCCTCGACGTCACCCCCGGCGCGATCTCGGCGATGGCCTTGGCGATGGGAGCCGTCAACTCGGTGTTCCAGCGCGACGGCGAGGTCACGATCGGCGTCACGTACATGACCGGTGCGCTGGTCAAGATGGGCCAGCGTCTGACCGGAGCCTTTCTCGGCGGCCCGAAGTGGGCGTGGCTGCAGCACTTCGGGATGTGCGCGGGTTTGATCGCCGGCGCGGTAATCGGTGCGTTGGTTCATCGGTGGATCGGCCTTCACGCTCTGTGGCCTGCGTCGGCATTCACGGTTGTTCTGGTCGCCGTTGCCTGGCGGGTCTCGCCCCCGGCGCCGGCGCAGGTGTAGAAAGAGCCAGACACACAAGCCGGGGGTACAGGGGGAAGCAGTGGATGCTCTGATCATCGTGGTGCTCGGTCTGCTCGGAATCGTCGCGGCCTCGACGCTCGGAGCGCGGATCGGAGTCGCAGCACCGCTGATTCTGGTGATGGCCGGGATCGTTGTCAGCCTCCTACCCTTTGTCCCAGCGGTGGACATCGACCCGGAATGGATTCTGGCAGGCGTGCTTCCGCCACTGCTGTACTCCGCCTCGGTCTCGATGCCGTCGATGGAGTTTCGGCGTGAGTTCGGTGCCATCGGTGGGCTTTCCGTTCTGCTCGTTGTCGTGAGTGCGCTTGTTCTCGGTGTGTTCTTCTCCTGGGCGATACCAGGACTGGGCATCTGGTGGGGCATTGCACTCGGTGCGATCGTGAGTCCGACGGATGCCGTCGCGACATCTATCGTCAAGAAGCTCCCGGTCTCGCCGCGGGTGGTGTCGATCCTCGAAGGCGAAAGCCTGCTCAACGACGCCACCGCTCTGGTTCTGTTGCGTACTGCCATCGCCGGCGCCGCCGCGTCGGTGTCACTGTGGAGTGTGTTGGGCAAGTTCGCTTTTGCCGTGGTTGTGGCCGCGGTCATCGGTGTTGTCGTCGGCAAGGTCAACCTGATGGTTCGTGCCCGTGTCACCGATTCGACGGTCAACACGGTCATCTCGTTCACGGTGCCGTTTCTGGCGGCGATCCCCGCCGAAGAGTTGGGTGCGTCAGGGTTGGTTGCTGCCGTCGTGGCTGGGCTCGTCACCGGCTACGACGCTCCTCGGAAGCTGTCACCGCGACATCGGTTGTCGGACTCCCAGAACTGGCGCACAGTCGAATTGGTCCTCGAAGGCGCGATCTTCCTGGTGATGGGCCTGGAACTCTCGTCGATAGTCGACGATGTCCGGGTCGACCACGAGGGCATATCCACGGCGGTCTTCGTGGCGGCGGGGGCTCTGTTCCTCACGATCTTGGTGCGTGCTCTGTACGTAGCCCCGCTCCTGCGAGCGCTCCAAGCGCGGGCGAGATTTCGTGAACGTATGAAGCCCAGACTCTCCGACATCGCGAATCGACTCGACAATCCGGAAGACTACCCGCCAGACGAACGACGCCGCAGTAGGCGTCGGGAGCCTTCGGCGAGCCAGATGGAACGGTTCAAGGTTCGGGTGCGGCGCACGGTTGCCGATATCGACTACTACCTCGCTGCGCCGTTGGGATGGCGTGAAGGCACGATCGTCATCTGGGCCGGCATGCGCGGGGCGGTCACTTTGGCTGCCGCGCAGACTCTGCCGGAAGACACCCCGAGTCGATCGCTCCTGATCTTGGTTGCGTTCCTGGTGGCAGCAGGTTCGTTGATCCTTCAGGGCGGGACGTTGAAGCGCGTCGTAGTGGCGGTCGGTCCGGCAGCGCAGGACCTCACCGATTCCGAACTAGACGAGCATCGCAGGTTGCTCGAGCTTCTCGAAGATGCGTCGGCGAGTGTCGTTCCGCCAGAGGGTCGGTCGAAGAAGAGGATCCGTCTCGACGTGATCGACGCGCAGCGTCAAGCGTTACTCGACGCGCGGGACGACGGCCTGTTCGACGCACGGATGCTCGGATCGGCACTTGCCGCGCTGGATGCCGATCAGATCAGTCTCGAACTCAAGGGCGGTCCGGACGGTTGATCACGTGCACAGCCTCTTTCGCGCCGACGTCATCATCGCCCGCGTGATGACGCCGTGCAGTATCTGAACGGGTGCGAAGTAGATTCGGCCCGCTCTATTCTTCAGCTCCACGGCAGTGACGACGTGCAAGAGGCCGGCGTCGTTGTCGGCCTGAACCGAGGCGACAAATCGTAGGTGTTTCTCGTCCGCTTCGATGAGGGCCTCGCCGTCGGCGATTTTGTCGACGGCAAAGGTGTCGGGGCGTCCCTGGGCGATACCGAGCAATCCGACTACCCGCTCCCTCAACCAGAACATCGCGAGAACTGGAGCGGGGACATTTCTGACGTCGAAGACTGCCTGTGCCCACTCCTCGGAAGTATGGGTCGGAACAGGCGGGATGGTGATCGTGGTGGCCTCTGCCCAGTCCGGCGCAGGCATGGCCTTGAAAGCGAGTGTCATTTCGTCCTCCGTACGGTGCCGTATGGAACCTACCCATACGGTACCGTACGGAGGTGACGAATGCCCGCGCCCGACTTTCTCGCGACCAGTGGATCGATGCAGCTTTCCAGGCTCTGGCCAGCCATGGGCCTGATGCAGTTGCCGTGGAAAAGGTGGCGCGCACGCTCGGATCGACCAAGGGTTCCTTCTATTGGCACTTCGCCAACCGCGACGAGTTGCTGCAGGCTGCGCTCGATCGGTGGGAAGTTGTGGCAACCGAGAGACTGATCTCGTCCGTCGAGTCCTCTGGTGAACCGGCGGAGGCGCGATTGCGTCGTCTGGTGGATTCGGTCACGACCGGATTGGCCGATCGCCGTGCGGAGTTGGAACTACTTGCCGGGATCGACCATCCATTGGTTTCGGCGGCGGTTCGACGTGTCACCGAGCGTCGCGTTGCGTACATCGTGACGTTGTTGGCCGATCTGGGTATGGACAGGCACAAGGCGGAACATCGTGGCGTACTTGCATATTCGATGTACCTCGGGCAGATGCAGCTGGTGCACAGTGCACCCGATGCGGTTCCTCGCAGCGGTGCGGGCCGTCACGCACTCGCTGACGAGTTCGTGAACATGGTTCTAGCCAGGTAAGTCCGCCGTCGAAATCGGCGTGATCTGCGCATCACCCTGCGCTTTCAGGTGAGGGACCACACATTGCGCGTAACCCATAGTTACAGATACTTTGAGGTCAGCTGAAGTGGGGTGCCGGATATGTCGACATTTCCCGGAGGCGCAAAACCGTTTCACGACAGGAAGAAAGGTGACTCACCATGAGCGTTGTGCTTATTTCGTTGCTGGTCGCCGCTGGACTCACCGTGCTGGCCACCAGTGACGGTGCCGGTCTGGACTTCGGGAGTCGGCAGCTGAACCGCCAGTTGAAGACCCGCACGCACCGGTAACCCCGGAAAACGGCCGGCTCCACGCGATCCTTCGCGGAGCCGGCCGTTTGCGCTGTCCGGTCAGTTCACCCCGAGATCTGTCAGCCAGGCCTGGGTGTTGCGTGCATTGATGCCCAGGACAGCGGCAGAACCCGTCGCCGAGTCGAACGCGACGTTGTCGGCAGTTGCGAGTCCTGCGTAGAGCTGAGCAACCCCGGTCGCCGCGCCCGCTCCGATGATCGGCGCAATCGACACGCCGAACTTCTCGGGTGTCACGGCTTCGAAAGTTACCGCGCGCGAGAAGTGTTCGGCGAAAGCCTCGGCCAATTCGTTGCCGGTGATCGCCGGAATCTGTCCGATGTCGACTGCGTCCGGTGCTACGTCGAGAGTCAGGGCCGCAACGGCTGCATCAGCGACATCGAGGTGCGAACCCCATGCGACCGCGAGATCGGCACGCAATGGGTACCGCAGGACGCCTTCGTCTTTCACTCCCGACAGCACGGTAGGCAGAAGCAAATTTTCGAGGAACAGTCGCGGGGTAAGGACGGTCACCGCGATTCCTTCGGCGCGAAGCCCGTCGACGAGCTCGGAGAGAACGGGTGTGTTGGGGCCGGTAAGTGGCGAAGTAGCGTCGCCGATCACCGTGCCGCTGGTCGAGATCACGAATCGCGAAGGACGTGCCACTTTCGCTGCTGCCAGAACGTTTTGGGCGTAACCCGCGAGCGATTCGGTGTCACCGGCGAGTGGCAGATGGAAGAACACCCCGTCTGTCGCGCGATAAGCGTCGGCGAGAGAGTTGACGGACGTATTGTCCGCGACGACGGTGTTCGCGCCCTCGAACGTCTGGTCAGGGTTACGGGTGATTGCTCGGACCTCGGCGTCGGCGGATCCTTCGAGAGCCGCGACCAACCCTGCGAGAACGGGAGAACCTTGAGCGCCGGTGGCGCCATGCACTGTGTAAGTCATGACGCCTATAGTTCACATCGGGAACCAGTTACTTCAAGTGAACTAATGGGGAATCGATGAGTGAATCAGGTCACGTACTTCCGGAGTGTGGCGTCGCGCGCTTCCTGCTGGTCCTGGACGGACCGTGGGCCACACTGATCGTTCGTGAGCTCACGCACGGCCCGATGCGTTTCACCGAACTACGACGCGCTCTGCCGGGTATCAGTCCCAGGACACTCTCAGCCAGGCTCAAGCGATTCGAGGAGTTCGATCTGGTGACCCGGACCGCCTACGCCGAGGTACCGCCGCGGGTGGAGTACGAACTCACCGCGACGGGGATGGAACTGCGCTCAGTGCTCGAAGCGATGGTCGAGTGGGCGGATCTGGCACTCCCCGTTTCGTGACCTGCCCTCAACGTGGGCCCGAAAGTCCCATCCGCAGAGCGCCGCAGGCCTCGAACATCGCATCTTGGCCGGTATGGCCGACACCGGTGGTGTTGACGAAGGCATGGATCAATCCACTGTGACGCCTCAGTGCAACTGGGACTCCGGCCTCTCGCAGTCGGTTCGCGTATTCCTCGCCTTCGTCGCGCAGTGGGTCGAAACCGGCGACGGCAAGGTAGGCCGGCGGCAGGCCGGCCAGATCCGGGGTGAGCAGCGGGGAGACTCGCGGGTCGAGAGCCGAAGCGCCGCCCGACAGGTAATGGGCCGCATACCAATCGAGTTGGGCGTCGGTGAGAAAGAAGTCGGTGCCGAACATCTTGTGCGAAGGGCGCTTCGACGAAAGGTCCACCCAGGGAAAGAAGAGCAGCTGAAATGCAGGCTTGACGTCGTCTTCGGTCGTGGACTGCGCGACGACGGCAGCCAAGTTCCCACCCGCGCTGTCTCCGCCTACCGCAATGGATTTCGGATCTGCACCCAGATCTGTGGCATGTTCGACGCAGTACCGGAATGCGGTGACGGCGTCATCGACCCCGGCGGGGAAGGGGAACTCCGGCGCTAACCGGTAATCCACCGACAACACACTGACTTCGCCGTGACGGGCCAGGAAGCGGCAAACACTGTCGCCGCTTTCGAGGCTGCCGAGGACGAACCCGCCGCCGTGGAAGTACACCAAAAGTGGAGCGGGCGTTGGCACCCCGGCCGGTCGATACAGCCGTGCGGGAATGGAGTGGTCCGCGGCCGGGATCTCGATGTCACGAACCGTCTCGATGTCGATAGGAGCACCGCCGAACAGTCGCGATTCGGCGTCGATCTGGGCTCGCCCCTCTTCGACCGGAAGATGCTCGAAGCTCGTGCCCTCGACTGCCGAGAGCAATCGCAGTGCAAGTTGGATCTCGGGGTGCAGAGTCTGCCCGTCGATTTCCTTCGGCTTGCCGCCGAGAATGCGCTGCGCGCCGGTCGGCAGGGCACCAACGATGTCGAGAACCACTCGCGCAACACGATCTTGGACAGACATCTTCTCCGTGGACATACTCGCCTTCCGTCGGCCGATCACCCGTCGCTTGTACGTTACGAAAGAACTGGACAAATATCCAGGAACTCTGACACTCGAGATCAGGTTGCCGGAGTGACCGTGACTGTGACCGGACCCGTATCATCCGCGGTTTCCACTGTGAGAAGACGGCTTTGGGGATTCCAGTTCACTACATCGGCTCCCGCGACGTCGACGCCGCCGGGGAAGCCGCTCTCGGGTAAATAGATCTCGGTCGGTGCCGTCACCGCGGGGGCCGGGTTGAACGTCAGCTGAAGGCGGTCAACGGTCGAGGACCATCCGGTGGGTGTGCCCGCGACGGCACGCGGATACGGCTTGTTCAGGGTGTCGACGAGGAGTGTCTGCGTTCCGTCCGGCAGGTACGGGCCCCAAGGACCTGGATCACTGGACCAGTAGGAGACACCCGCGCCGAGTTCTCGGGCGGTCGTGTAGACGCGGTCGATGTAGTCGGTTGCGCCGGGCAGTGTTGTGTCGAGCCCGAATTCGCCGAGGATGATCGGAGCGCCGCCGAGTACGTTGCCGGCAATGTGTTCGACGCTGTCGCGCCAGGTGTCGATGGTCGCGTCGGTGAGAGTGCGCGAGAGGCCCGAGTATCCGTCACCGAGGTCGAGGGGCAACGGATACAGGTGCGGGCAGTAGGCGATTCGCTGTTCGCCTGCTCGTGGGTCGTTGATCTTCGTGAGCCCGCTGGGGACACCTTGGTTGACGCCGACTGCCTGCGGGGCCACACATACCCAACTGTCCTGATCCACTTCCCTGATGGCGTCAGTGGTTCGCTGATACAGGGCGGCGAGGGGTCCACCTTCGAAGGCGGGACCCTGCAGGGAGCCGCCCCAAGGCTCGTTCATCAGGTCGTATGCCACGACGGTGTCATTGTCGGCAAAACGCTCGGCCACTGCCTGCCAGGCGTTCGCGTAGTGCTCGACCAGTTCGGGGTGTTGACCGGTCGTGTTCCAGAAGTTGTCGAAGGCGCGCATCACACCAGGTTGGATGTAGTACAACTCCCATCGGTCTTGAGGGCTGACCGGAAGGCCGTCCATGTAGGTCGCCCAGGCCGGTGCGCCGTTGCCGATGTTGCCGGCGCCGTTGCCACTGTTGCCTTCTGGAGTGATCGCGCCGGAGTACACGTCCTGATGCATGTCGAGCATGACCTTGTAGCCGCGATCGGCGTACCAGCCGACTCGGTCCTCGACGCGGTCCAGATACTCCTGGTCGTACTGTCCCGGCTCAGGTTCCACCGAACGCCAGGAGATCAGGAAACGCACGAAATTTGTTCCCATGTCGGCATGTTCGCGTTCGAGATCCGCTTCGGTGAACTTCGGCATCCCGTCGGGTGCGCTCTTTGCGCTCGACGCCGTGTTGAACCCTCGCAGGATCAAGGAGCGGCCGGCGTCGTCGGTCAGGTACGACGGTGGCACCGACGTGCCATCGGTGCTCCCCGACGTGGGCAGGCTGCCCTGAGCCGCGGCAATTCCGCCGCCCAGTATCAGTGAGCCCGCGACTATCAGTGCTGAGAGCGGGATACGACGCACGGAAACTCCTTCTGGGTGTGCGGATGGATTGACTTGTCTGACTGGGGATTCGGCCCTGGGCTTGAACGCTCGGTGTCGATTCACGTCGGTTGGCTTACGCTGGTCCGCCCGTTTTCGATGTGTCCGACGAGCACGCGCTTGAATTCAGGATCTTCGTCGACCGTCACGGTGGCCTGATACCAACCGTCCACCGACGGCACCGTCCACCGACCGCGTGCACCCGCTCCGAGCCTGCGTCGATCCCCGTCCACATTGACGGAGAGCGCACGACTTCCGGAATTGGTCGCCGTCAGTACAAGCATGCGCGTCCCTGCGTCGATAGTTGTCGAGACGTCGAGCGAAGCTGCCGCACTGTCGGTCGCTCCGCTGAACTCGCGCCTGAAACCATTGGGACCCAACAGGGTCAGGCTGTAGACCCGGTCACCGAGCGCAACGACGTCGTCGACTTCACCGACGACGTCGTAGTGTCGCGGCTCTTCGAACTCTCCCGCGTACGGGTACAAGGCCAAGTGTGCGGACGCGGCACCGGTATTGGCCAGATGGACCGTCAACGAGCCGGCGCCCGGATCCGCCGTCGCGTAAGCGTCGGGCTGATAGGGAAGTGCTCGCGCAGGCCGAGTTCCCTTTTCCTGCACGGGCATGCTCTGTTCGGTGGGAGGGGTTGGCGTCCATCGCGGTTCCAGTGGCGGTGTGGGTTGCGGGCGCGCCAACGTCGGCCGGCTACGCGGGTTGGCGAAGTCGAACGCCGACGTTAGGTCGCCACTCACCGTGCGTCGCCACGGGTCGATTTCCGGTTGCGTGATTCCGAACCGCTTCTCCAGAAATTGCGTGACGGACGTGTGGTCGAATACCTGCGAACAAACGAAACCTCCGACGGTCCACGGCGAAATGATCGTCATCGGCACCCTCGGGCCGAGACCGAGCGGCTGACCGCCGACCCATTCGGTTTCGATCGAGCGCGGTGGTCTGGGCGGCGGTACGTGGTCGAAGTAGCCGTCGTTCTCGTCGAAGTTGACGATCACGGCCGTCTTCGCCCACAGTTCGGGATCGGAGGCTATGGCGTCGAGCACTTGATAGAGCAGTGTTGCGCTCGCCGCTGGTGACGATCCCGAAGGGTGCTCCGAATCCACTTCGGATGGAACGAGATAGCTGACTCGAGGCAGAGTGCCGGACTCGACGTCTTTCCTGAACTCGGCAGCCAGTGTGCCGGGCCGGGATCGGTACAACGCGCGATCGTAGAGTTGGCGATCAGCGGGTGACAGTTGGTCTGCGGCATTCGCGAGGGCCAGTACCGCTGCGTCCTGGACCGGCGTCGGCATCGACGGCAGGGCGAGATAGAACCCGGCCAAGGTCTGCAGTTCGTAGGGGAGCAGGCTTGGCCGGCCGAGCAACCCTGCCGCCACTTTCTTGAAGGCAGTGAAGTATTCGAGGTTATTGTCTCCGAAGTTGTCCCACTCCTGGTAGGTCTTCCAGGAAATGCCGGCGGACTGCAGTCGCTCGGGGACCGTCGTCCATCCGTAACCGGCGTGCCAGGGGTTGTAGGCCGCATTGGTTACGGCTCGCCCCTCCGGGCCCGGTGGATCCGAAGGAAGTACCGACTCGGTTGGATTCGGCGAGAGTGGTTCGTATCCGGTGTATCCAGAGACCCAATAGTTCCGGTTGGGGCTCGTCGATGTCGGTACGGAGCAGTGGTAGGCGTCGCAGATCGTGAACGCGTCCGCCAGTTCGTAATGGAACGGGATGTCTTGCCGGTCGTAGTACGCCATCGTCGTACCGGTTTTTGCCGCGATCCAACCGTCGTGCCAGCCGTCGGCGAGTGCGGCATGTCCGCCCGCCCAGCTGTGGTCGAGTCCGGTGACGTTCTGGGTGTCCATGCGTTGCGCCGCAGCCGAATCGCGGATGGGGAAGGGGAGCACAGGACCGGTAGGCCCGGGTTGTTCGAAGACGCTGTGGCCGCCGCGCAGACGCAGCGCATTCGGATCCCCGAATCCGCGAACCCCCCTCAGCGCGCCGTAGTAATGATCGAAGGATCGGTTCTCCTGCATGACGAGGACAACGTGCTCGATCGAATCGAGCCCGCCGGAGTTGACGGGTGTCGCGAGTGCACGCTGAAGCGACGGCGGGAGAAGGGAAGTGGCGGCGAGTGCTGTCGCGCCGACCCCGGCAGCGAGAAACGACCGTCGGGAGAGAGGGTTCCTGGACACTTGTGCTCCATCGACAGATCAATCGGTGCAATGACTACGGCCGCGACATGCTGTTGCCGCTGCTCCGAATCGGTGCAGCGGCAACAGCATGTCGAGCGAATTGCGATCAGGAACCGAAGAGACCGCCCAGCGAACCTAGGCTGCCCGAGCCGCCGGTCCCGCCGTCGTCAGGGGCAGCAGAAACCTTGACGACGGATTCGTCCGACGCGGACTGTGTGAATCCACTTCGCCCGGCGTATGCCGCCTTGATTCGATGATCGCCGGTTGACGCGAAAGTGTGCGTCAGCCGTGCCACACCATCGGCTCCGACGACAACGGGTTGTCCGATGGGTTGGTCACCGTCGTAGAACTGAACCGAGCCCCCGCCGGGGTTGGGGGTGACCGTCGCGGACAGTTCTGCCGCGACATTCTGCTTGGCCGTCGAGGGTGCTGCCAGTGAGGTCGAGGTGGTGACATCGGACGGTGCGGGATCAGACACGGTGACCGTCTGAGCGGATGCCATCGACGGCATGAATCCTGTTGCGCCGGAGTAATAGGCCGACACGGCATGAGGTCCAGCCGAGGTGAAGGCATGTTCCAGGGTAACTTTGCCGTCAGTGCCCACCGGGATCGGAGCGCCGATATCTGCAGCGCCATCCTTGAACTGGAGAGTGCCACCGGTCGGTGTCGGCGTGACCTGCGCCCTCAGCGACACCGATACGCCGGTCTTTGCATCGGTAGGAACGTTCACGGCAGTGTCGGTCTGCTTGACGACAGGTGCCGCAGTTACCGTGAGCATCGCCTCGGTCGAGTTGGAACTTTGGAATCCGTTGATTCCCTGGAATGTTGCGGAGACCCGTGCGGTTCCGGCGGTGTAGAACGTATGCGGTAGCCGGGCAATGCCGTCGGCACCCGGCGTGACCGGTGCGCCGACGTCGGCGCCGTCCACCCGGAACTGCACGTTTCCAGTGACCGGAGCCGGATCCACCTTCGCGACAAGCTCTGTCGGTGTACTGGCTTGGATCGAGCCGGGCATCTGGACTGTGGTCGTTGTCGGTTGGCTGACGTAGATGGTGGTCAGAGCCTGGCCGCCGGCGTTGAGGCCGGAGTTCCTGTTGTCTCGCGGGGAGCAGTTGTAGCGCTCCCAGTAGTTGACCGTGAAGACATCCTTTTCGCGCTGGACGAATGTGAGCGCATTTCGGTCGTCGTCGTAGTTGGCGGAGCCGGGATCGGAAACCCTCAACGAAGGCTTGATTTCGGTACCGGCCGCACCAGCTTTGACCGTGACGTCGACCGCGGGGAGTCGGAACTTGGTATTGGCGCCGACGATGATTCCGTCACTGGATCGAACTGCGGAGGACGGACCGTTTCCGGTGGTGCGATTCGATCCGGAGATGCGCAGGTGCGTTCCGGATGCAGAGGGATTTCCACCGTCGTCGATCTGTGTGACTGTTGGAGTGGCACTGTCGGATCCGAGGCCGTATGCACTGTTCGCCACAAGCTGGGAGCTCACGAATTCGACGCCGGACGGGATGTCGAAGTCGTACTTGATTCGGGCCCAGTGCACGACTCCGCGGCTGGCATGCCCGCTGTTGTTTGCCTTCATCTCGTTCGGCTGCACGCGGTAGGTGACGGTCTCACCCGGTGCCGCGGTGGTTGGTGCGGTGATGGTGACTCCCGATCCGAGCGTCTCGTTGAACGTGATCGGGCTTGCCACACCGTCCATCTCGCGCACGTGGCATGCAGTCGTGAAGGGCACGCTCTTGGTCTCGGGGGCCGCAGAGGCGATCCCACCGCCGGCGATCGAGAACAAGCCGCCGGCAAGTACCGAGACGGTTGCAATCGCAGAGCCGCGTAGCAGTTTCGAGTTCATCGACGAATCCTTGTTTCTGTTCACAGTTTTCACGACCCGAATCCGGGGGTGCCGAGGCTGCCGAGGCTCCCGGTGCCAGGCTCGGGCTCGGACGGTTCGACGACGTTGATCGTCACGGCACCCGACATCGACTCCATGAAGCCTGCAGATCCCGTGTAGTACGCCGTGATGTTGTGGTCGCCCGCTGTTGTCATCGTGCGGTTGGCCTTTGCGACACCGTTGACGACAGCCACCGGAGCGCCGAGGTCTACCCCACCGTCACGGAACTGCACTGTTCCACCCGACGGCCACGGAGTGACCGTTGCCGTCAACTCGACGGAGTCGCCGACGACGGCCTTACCGGGCGCTTCGATTCGCGTCTGTGTCTGAGCGAGGCTGGAGTCGACATTGATCACGGCGAGTGGCTGGCCGCCCGCGTTCAATCCGGCCGAACGATTATCGCGCGGTGAGCAATTGGTGGTCAGCCAGTACTTGACTCCACCGAGCAGCGTCTCCTGCTGCAGGAAGGTCAGGTAGTTGGCGGCACTGTCGTAGGAACCCGAGTTGGTGTCGGACACGCGCAGCATGGGCTTGATCTGGGTGCCGACAGCCCCGGACGTGACGGTGACGTCAACTGCCGGGAGCTGGAACGTCTTTCCTCCACCGACCTCGATTCCACCGCCGCCGTTGTCGTCGGTGTTGGGTCCGTTGCCCGCGGTGATGTTGTTGCCGGAGATACGAAGATGCGTCCCACTCGGATCGGGTGAACCGGCATCGTTCACCCGCGTGATCGTCGGGGCGACCCCACCCAGATTCGAGCTGGTGCCCGCCACGATCTGCGCCCCCACATAGGTGGTGCCTGCGGGGATGTCGAAATCGAACTTCAGGCGGGTCCAGTTCACGACAGACCTGAGGTCGTAACCGTCTTTGGGGACCGTCATCGGCTTGGGGGCAAGACGGTAAGTGAAGGTGGAGTTCGGCGGGACCACGGTCGGGGCACTGATCGTGACGCCGGAATCACGCGTCTCGTTGTGTGTGATCGGCCCGGGGAACTGCCACCCATGGCACGATGCCGTGAACGGAAGGTTCACATCAGCTGCGGACGAGACTCCCGCTCCGCCGACGACCAGGGCAACGCATCCGGTCAAGGACGCGGCCACCCCTACTCCTCGGCGCATCAACGTCGACACCATTCACATTCTCCTTGAGTAGCGCCCGAAAAATTCGAGCTCTCGGCTGAAAGCCGGGTCCGGGAACCGGCCTCGAGCTGACAGAGAAGCGAATGCGTCTTGTCGTCTGCTTACCACCAGCTCAAACCCTGGAGAGGAGTAGAACACAGAGCCGGCCGCAAAATCTGCGATTCGGATAAATTGTTGGACAAACGTCCAATCGGTGAAATTTCTCCACTCGATTGATCGCTCTGCAGCGCTTCAAGGTGGAGTGATGTGGGCCCGGTAAACGGTCAGGCGAGGGCGCGGCGCATCAGGTCTGCCGTCTCCTTGTTGAATGCGACCAGTGTGACAGTCTCGACCTCGGTCTTCGCCGCGCGAATCGCTGAAACGGCCTGCCGGACCGCGTCTTCCTTCGGCCAGCCGTAGACCCCTGCCGAGATCAACGGAAAGGCGACGGTTCGGGCGCCGATCGAGTCGGCTACGGCGAGGCTGCGGGTGTACGCCGATCGAAGCAATCCGGATCGGTCCTCGGATCGCGAATACCTCGGGCCGACGGTGTGAATCACGGCCTTGGCGTGCAGCTTTCCCGCAGTGATGGCTACGGCCGCACCCACCGGCAGGCCGTCGGGAAGGCTGGTGTTGCGCAATACCTCGCAAGCCTTCAGGATCTCCGATCCTCCGGCTCGGTGGATCGCGCCGTCGACACCGCCGCCGCCGAGGAGCCTGGAGTTGGCCGCATTGACGATGGCGTCGACGGTCAGCGTCGTGATGTCACCTTCGACGACTGTAATAGCGGGCATGGATCCTCCTGTGTGTCCGACGGCTGTGTTCCAGAGTTCACGCTTGGGGCGAGCCCACGGCATGGCCGAGCGTACGTCGTAGGGATCACGTCCGATCAACATCGAGTATCGCGCCGCAACCGACGGTGTGCGGCTGTGCGCCTGAACGCAATGCAGAAGTACGCGCTTTCCCTCAGCTCGCAACACCTGGACAGTGCGCGCTGCGTCGTCGAGAACGAACTCGAGGTTCGCGTTGGAATCATGGCCGTCGTCGACCAACCAGAACTCGACGTGTTCGGAGCTGACCTGTCGGTTCCCCATGCGGCACAGGCTGACCACGGCGTCGTAGTCCGCAGTGGACACCGCATCGACGCCGCCGAGCATGACGCCGTCGTCGTGCGGGTGCGTCGTCAGGTGGTGGGTTCCGCGAAACCTCGAGTAGTCGAGTTCTGCCGTCGACGGCCAACCGTTCTTGTCGTCGGTACCGCCGCGAGCAGTCTTGATCGCCAGGCGAACCAGATCGGAGGAACGATATCCCGGCCAGCCGTGCATGATTCGGCGCCAGCGCGCGGGAACCGCCGACGCTCCCCAACGGGCGCCGAGAAGGCCACCCGCGATGGCCGCAGTCGTGTCGGTGTCCCCGCCGGCTCGTACGGCTGCTTCCAATGCGTACTGGAGGTGGCGAGCATCGGCATTGTCCGTAGAAGTGATGGCCCACCAAGCAGTCTGAAGTGCATGCACCACCCAACCGTTCTTGGAGAAGTCCTGCGGGTTTCCGGTTTCGGCTAGATCGAGCAGCGGGCCCCAGTATTCGGCGACCTCCTGATCGGCAACGGAGAGGAAGCCGCGAACACCGTCGAAGTTGCCGGCGACAACGGCATGACGGATGGCGTAGGTCCACAACTCGCACGCCTGTCCGGCACGCAGATCATCGTGCGTGAGTGAACTGATCCGGTGCGCGGCCGCCATGGCACCGTCTGCATCGTCCAAGTAGGCGAGGGCGACGGGAGCGGTGCGCATGAGTGAGCCGTTGCCGGCCTTGCGGCCGCTGATTACCTGCGCGCGATTTGTCATCGCGGCTGCGGTTTCGGATCGTGCCGACAGTACCGCTCGCGTCTGGTTGCCGATGTCCTCGGGCTTCGAGTCGTACCACCGGATGAACTGTGCTGCAATGGCATCGAGACCGCCTCGACCTCCGATGTCGATTCCGGTCGCGGCCACCTCGGCAATCGCAACTGCCATCGAGGTGTCGTCAGTCCATTCTCCCGGCGCCCAGTTGAACGGGCCGCCGCCGATCATGTCGATGGCGACCTCGGCCTTCGGGTAGCTGAATTCGTAGCCGGCGCCGAGTGAATCTCCTGCTGCGGTGCCGAGCAGAACGCCGGCCGCTCGATCGGACTGCTGTGCGGTGAGTTTCATGGCTACCTCTTCGGTTCGCGATGATCGTTTGATCAACTTTGCGCTAACCATAGATCATGTTTGAGATAACATGCAAGGGTGAATAAATGGACAGGCACGAGCGGTAAGGGATTGACGGACTATCCGCGTCCGTCTGTGGCAGTGGACGTCGCGGTGCTGACGTACAGCGGTGGATCTCTGAAAGTTCTGGTGGTTCGGCACCGTCTCGGTGCGCTGGCGCTACCGGGAACATTTCTGCACGAACGCGAATTGCTCACGGCCGCTGCCGATCGTGCCCTGTCGGTCAAAGCCGAATTGGCCGAGACGAACTTTCACCAGTTGGCGATTTTCGACCGCCCGGATCGCGACGACCGCGGTTGGGTTCTGTCGGTCGCGCACACCGCCGGCCTGGCGGAATCGGCTCTGCCCGATTCAGCGCTTCTTGTCGATGTGTACGACGATGCGGCGGTAAGTGGGCTTGCGTTCGATCATGCCGACATGGTGCGACTTGCGGTCACGGACCTGCGCACGAGGTATGCGTCGTACGTAGATCCGGACGGATTGTCGGGTGGATCGTTCACCGTTGCCGAACTCAGAGGCCTCTACGAGGTGATCTTCGATCGGCCGTTCCAGAAAGACAGCTTCCGCCGGCAGGTGATCGACGCGCTCGAAAGCACCGGCGAGATGAGTAGGCCAGGTAACGGCCGGCCGGCCGAGACGTACCGGAGGCGGGGTGACGGCGCACTGACTGCGCAGGCAATGGCATTTTTGACCGGATGAAGTGAAACGAATTCTTGCAATTCTGCTGACCTGACGCGCTGAGCTGGGTAATGTCCGATTGATGGGTGCAGTTTCGAATGAAGCCGAGTCCAAGATTCCGACCGTCGTGTGGGGTACAGGCAACGTCGGGCGTGCTTCGATTCGCGCTGTGACAGCCAATCCTGCCCTCGAACTTGTCGGCGTCATCGTTGCCAACCCGGCGAAGGTCGGGCGAGACGCAGGTGATCTTGCCGATCTGGGAGTGCACCTGGGCGTCGCTGCTACCGACGACGCCGAGGCCGTGCTCGCCGCGTCCCCAGGCGCGGTGGTCTACGCGGCGTCCGGTGACATTCGGCCCGATGACGCCGTTGCCGACATCACGCGGGCACTGGCGGCCGGAGCTGTGGTGGTCACACCATCCGTGTATGCGCTGTACGACCCGAAATCGGCACCTCCGGAACTTCGAGATCCCGTCGAAGCTGCTGCCAAGGCAGGCGGCGGCGCCCTGTTCGTCTCCGGTATCGATCCGGGTTGGGGCAACGACATCCTGCCGATTCTCGTCAGCGGGCTCGCGGGGACAATCGATCAGATTCGGTGTCAGGAAATCTTCGACTACACGACCTACGAACAACCGGATTCGGTGCGCTACCTGATCGGAATGGGTCAGCCGATGGACTACGAACCTCCGATGGTCGCGCCCAGTGTTCCCACCATGGTCTGGGGCGGGCAGATTCGGCTCATCGCGCGGGCACTCGGGGTGGAACTCGACGAGATCCGCGAGACCTTGCTGCGCCGCCCGCTCGAGGAAACCGTGTCGACCGAACATATGGGGGAGTTCGCGGCGGGCACTCAGGGGGCACTGCGATTCGAGGTTCAGGGAATCGTCGGCGGGGAACCCTTGATCGTGATCGAACACGTCACGCGTATTCATCCGTCCTGTGCCCGCGATTGGCCGCTTCCACCCGACGGTGGCGACGGTGCGCACAAGGTGATCGTCGAAGGACGACCACGAATAGAGATCAACGTCGAGGCCACCGATGAAGGTGGAAACCGCGCGGCCGGCGGAAACGCCACGGCCGTAGGACGTCTCGTCAATGCAATTCCGTGGTTGCGTCAGGCCGAACCCGGCCTTTACGACGCGCTGGACGTTCCGCTCACACCAGGCGTCGGCAAGCTCGGTGCCCGAGACTCGGAGGTACTCACATGAACATCGACATTCCCGAAGGCAAGAACCCGATTGGCTACGTGTGGGGTGAGATGGTCCCCGGCATCGGACCTGCAGCGGCTGGATTCTCCCAAAAAGTCTACACGGACGGCACTCTCGGCCTCCGCGAGTTCGAAGCGGCCCGGCTAAGGATCGCTCAGATCAACGGATGCATCTTCTGTCAGGACTGGCGCACCGAGCGCGACGGCGAAACGGTGGAGTCGACGTTCGATCAGGCTGTCACCGACTGGCGCAACTCCGATGCCTTCGACGACAGAACACGCCTCGCTGCCGAATATGCCGAGAGATACGCTCTCGACCACCATGGGCTCGACGACGAGTTCTGGGAACGCATGACCGCTCACTATTCCCAGCGGGAAATCGTCGAGTTGAGCATGTGCCTCGGATCGTGGTTGGCCTTCGGCAGGCTCAACCACGTCCTCGGTCTCGACACTCAATGTGTGTTGCCCGGTAACTGAACCTAGTTACCCAGCGTTGTCAGATCCGGGTAGTTCGAGACCTCCCAGCCACCGTCGACGACCAGACTGGTTCCGGTGATGTACGAGGCGTCGTCGCTGGCGAGATAGAGGCAGGGGCCGGCGATCTCGTCGGGAGTTGCTGCTCGGGACATGGGGATTCGGCTGAGGAACATGTCGCGGGCGGGTTCGTAGTTCATGACCGGCGCAACCAAGGGTGTGTCGACCAGGCCAGGTAGAACGGCATTGACCCGGATTCGCGACGCAGCGAGTTCGATCGCGGCATTCTTGCTGAACATCTCGACCCCGGCTTTACCCGTCGCGTACGCGCTTCCATAGGGGCTCGGCACGTGCGCGTTGAGGGAGGACACGTTGACTATCGCGCCGCCGCGACCGTGCTCTCGAATATGTCGCGCTTCATGTTTGGTGCAGAGGAAGACGCCCTTCTGAACCAAATCGATGGTGAAATCCCAGTCGGCCTCGTCGAGGTCGACTATCTGCCCCACCCGCGATGCGCCGGCAACGTTGAAGGCAATGTCGATCCCACCGAATTCCGCTGCCGCCGCGGCAATTGCTTCGGCAACATCGGATTCCTGGGTGACGTCGGCCGGTGCGGCGAGATATGAACCGTCGTGTTGAGCCGCAATCGCCTTCAAAGCATCTGCAGCGATGTCGATTCCGGCTACCTGCGCACCTTCGCTGAGTAGCCGTAGGGAGATGGCCGCACCGATACCTGATGCCGCGCCGGTGACAACCGCGGTTTTGCCGGCAAATCTGGACGTGTTAATGGGCACCTGCCTTCAAGAACTTTCCGGTTCGGCGGTTGCCGAGAACCGGTGCTGCTTCTCCGTCGCCGAAGACGTACTCGCCGCCGACGAACACTGCGGTGACGGTCTGATCGTTGCGATTGACCATGCGTGAGAGGTTGTCGTACTCCACAACCGGGCTCTCCGCGTAGGTCTCGAGTGAATCGTCGAGATGGGCGGGATCGATGACGACGAGGTCGGCGCGGTCACCCAATCGCAGGTGTCCTGCATCCACGTCGTACCACTCGGCCAGTTCACCGGTGAGACGATGCACGGCTGCCTCGACCGTCATGAAGGGCCGGCCGATCTTCTGGGCGTCGTAGACTCGGCGAAGAAGTCGTAGGCCGAAGTTGTAGAACGCCATGTTGCGCAAATGTGCTCCGGCGTCGGAAAATCCGAGTTGGACGCCGTTGTCCCGGGCGAACTTGTCCAGAATTTCCGGCCGGTGGTTCGAGATGGTTGTGCGCCACCGAACCTTCGTGCCGTGTTCGAGGACCAGATCCAGGAAGGCATCGACAGGGTGGAGGCCACCACGTTCGACGCCGACCTGCCCGAAGCTCTTGCCGACCAGGGATCCATCTGGGCAGGATACGATTTCGGCGTCGAAGAAGTCGCGGTGCCAGACTTTGACGCCGAACTTCTGATCGTAGTCCTTGCGGAATTGCCGACGGTACTCCTCGCTCTGCATCAGAACGTTGCGTTCCATCTCATCGGTCAGATGCAGTGCCGCAGCGCCGGATCCGAACTCCTCGAAGACGACCAGATCGATTCCGTCGGCGTACACCTCGAAGGGGACCGGCAGGTGCTGCCAGCGCAAGTCGCCGCCGAGTCGATTGACCAGATGCGCCAGCGGGCCGAGAATTGCCACGGCAAACTTGTTCGACTTGATGTCTGCTGCAGAGAGCATGCTCGTTTTGAGTCGCTTACGCCAGAGGCCCACGCTGGTGAATGCCATGGCACCGGTGCTCACTGGATTGGTGGGGTCTGGTCCGGCCTGAAACACCCGCCCCCGGTTGCGCAGTATCGCGTTGAGTCGGCGGCGTTCCTTCGTGCTTGCATACGTCGACGGTAGGGTTCGTGAGCGACAGGTTTCGCCGTCGAGTTTGTCGAACAGTAGTTGCTGCCCGGACATTCCGACGAAGCCGGCGTCGAGCGCCTCGGTCAATTGTGCTTCCATCGACGCGAGTTCGGCGTCTGTGGGACGCACGTCCTTCCGGGTTGCACGGTCCAGTCCCATCTCGGCGGCCCGCATGTCCGAGTGCCCGATGAAGGCTGCCACGTTGGGGCCCAACGGAAGCGCCTCGAGTGCAGCGACGTACTCTCTCGCGGAGCTCCAGGTCTTGGCACGCGTGAGTGCTTCGACGACGTGTTGACGAGGGATTGCTTCGACGCGGCCGAAGAGATCCCCGGCGTCGGACGGACTGGCGTGAATGGTGGACAGGGAACACGATCCGACAAAGATCGATGTGACCCCGTGCCGAAGGGATTCGCTGAGCGCAGGCCCTTCCAGGATCTCGACGTCGTAGTGCGTGTGAATGTCCACGATGCCCGGGATCACCCACTTTCGTCGCGCGTCGATGATACGGGGACAGTCGATTTCGTCGAGAGGATCGAGGGAGATGGCAGTAACCACCCCATCGCGGATACCCAGATTGCGGACAGCTGGTTTGGCCCCGGTGCCGTCGAACCACAGACCGTTGTTGATCACGGCGTCGTAGGTCATGAGAGAACCACCTTTGCACGTATCGTTTTTCCGGTTGCGTTGCGGGGCAGAGGAGTTGTGCTCAGTTTCCACTTGACCGGTACCTTGAAGTAGGCGAGCCGTTCGGCGACGTAGTCGCGTAGTTCTTCTTCGCCGGCGGCTCCCTCACTCCGCAAAACGACGACCGCCGCAACTTCTTGGCCGAGGTCTGCCGAATCAATTCCGATCACAGCGCATTCGAGTACGGCGGGATGCTCGTCGATGGTCTGCTCGATTTCGAGGGGATAGACGTTCTCGCCGCCGCGCAGGATCAGGTCGGATCGGCGGCCGGTCAGGCGGAGTCGGCCGTCTTCGAACACTCCGAAGTCGCCGGTTCGGAGCCATCGATCAGGCCCGATAGCGGCTGCAGTCGCTGTCTCGTCGTTCCAGTACCCCAACATCACATAGGGACTGCGCGCGCAGATCTCACCTTCCTCGCCGTCGGGGACTGCAACCCCGAAGGGATCGCGCACCTCCACGCTCACCCCGATGATCGGCCGGCCGAGGGTTCCGGGGAACGCGGCAAGTTCTGGTGGTGTGGCAACCGAAATGCCAGTGGAGGATTCGGTGAGCCCGTAGCTGTCCACCAAGGTGTGCTGCGCAAAAGGCAGCCGTGCACGCAGGCGGTCCTGCAAGGCGGGAGATGACGGCGCAGATGCGAGCGCAAAGGCGCTCAGTGAGGTCAGGTCATATTTCTCGATGTCGCCGTGTTCGAGGAGACGGGTTGCCATGGTGGGTACGACCGCCCAGTTGGTGACCTTCTCGCGTTCGACGAGCGAAAGGACTTCGTTGATGTCGAAGGCGCCCTGGTGGATGACCACTGCTCCGCCCGTCGCGAGACGTGGGATCGCGAGGTTATGCAGGCTTGCAATGTGAAACAGCGGAGCGGTCAGCAGATACCGCAAGTCACTCGGTCGGCCGTCGCTGGGTTTGCCGGTGAACGCAGCAGCGAGGCGATCGCTGTAGCGGTGGTAGTCGATGACGGCCAACACGTTTCGGTGAGTGTGAACAGCCCCCTTGGGGCGGCCGCTGGTTCCGCTCGTGTACAGGATGACGGCCGGATCGTCCTCGTCGACGGAAGTACGGGGCAGTGCCGATCCCGAATACTTCGCCATCAAGGCAGGTAGATCTCCTTCCATCGTGAGTACGGGAACATCGGTGTTCAGTTCGGAAAGAATTTGTGCGCGTTTGGCGTCGGCGATCACCACTATGGGGGTGGTGTGATCGATGCCGTACGCCACCTCGCGGGCCACCCACCACGAGTTGAATCCGACGGCGATGGCGCCGAGGGACTGAGCCGCCCAGAAGGTCATCACCCATTCCGGCGTATTGGCGGCAAGTATGCCCACCCGATCGCCTTTGCGGACGCCGTACCGCTCGCGCAGTGCTGTGGCCAATGCTGCTACGGCTTCACCGTGCTCGAGGTAGCTGAAACGTCGGTCCTTGGTCACCAAGTAGTCGCGTGAGCCGTAGTCGAAGGACGCGGCGAGCACGTCGCCGAGTGCCTTGTCACGGTTCTTCATGACGGGCATCGAATTGCCGAGTACATCCTCGACTTGCATTTCGAAAGGACCACCGGGGCCGGTCAATCCGGCCATGACGGACGCGATGAATGCTTGAGTATCAGCGGAAGTGGTCACGTGAAGCGCCTTTCGAAGATCAGGGTACGAGCACTGCGCGTCCGGTGACCTTGCCGTGTTCGAGACGATCGAGTGCGTCTCGGGCATCAGCGAGGTCGAAGCGGGCTACTTCTACGGTTACCAGACCGGCCTGTGCCAGGGCGATGGAATCGACGAGGTCGTTTCTAGTGCCGCCATAGGACTTCCGGATCGATGCTCCCCACGGCCAACCTGGTCCGCCGGCAGCTTCGGCGGTGATTCCGGGGTTTCCGCCTCCGAGGCCCACCATGCGATACGCGCCGTTCGGTGCAACCGCTTGAACCGACATCTGTGCAGTTGCATCGACACCGACGAAGTCGAAGATGACTTCTGCGCCTCTGGCCGATGTGAGGTCGAGGATCTGGCGCGCGGTGTCCGGTCCCGATTCGAGCGTGATGTCTGCGCCGCAGCGTTTGGCAAGATCGAGTTGATCCGGTCCGACGTCGACAGCGATGATGCGCACGGCACTGATTGCCCGAAGTATCTGTACTGCAACGTGACCGAGCCCGCCGATGCCGATTACCACGGCGGTGGCACCGGGCTGAAGATGTTCGCGGGCGCCGCGAATGGCGTGGTAGCTCGTCAGCGCCGCATCGGCGAGTGGTGCGGCCTGCAGGAAGTCGAGGTCTCCGATGGGCACGAAGGAGCGAGCCGGAATCTTGACGTACTCGGCCATGCCGCCCTCAGGGCCGAGCCCGGGGCAGGGCGGCATTGCAGTGCGTCCGGCGGCGAGGCACATGTTCTCGTTGCCGCTCATACATTCTCGGCACTGTCCGCACGACCAACACAGGTAGACAACGCCGCGTTCCCCGGTGGAACGGCCGTCGACGGCACTGCCGACGGCTTCGATGGTGCCCGCGATCTCGTGGCCGATGGTCAGTGGTTCTTCGCGCATCTTGTACGGAAAGTGCAGGAGATGGAGATCGGAGTGACAGATTCCCGCTGCGCCAACCCGAATCAGTAGTTCCGACGGACCGATTTCCGGGACCGGCACGTCGTTGATTTCCAGGAGCCCGGGCCCCATGAGCTGAGCTGCCTTCATGAACTGACCTCGCTGACCTCGGAGTTGTATGCGGCGCTCAGGTAAGCGTTGCTGCGGTCGGATCCGATCAGACCCGGTGCCATCTTGTTCATGACGTAGGCGAAGGTCATCCGTCGGTCCAGATCGTTGACCAGCATCGAACCGCCGATACCTGCCCACCAGCAGGCGCGTCCGTCGGGAATCAGTGGCGCGGTAACCGGGTGCGGCAGTCCGTAGCCGATGCCGAACTTGAGTGGAGTCATGATCCCGAGATCGATACCGTCGGCTTGGATCTCGAAGATCAGGTCGATGGTGCTCTGCGAGAGCAGCTTCTGGCCGTCGAGCACACCGCCGCACGAGATCAAGGATTGGACCCTGGCGATAGAACGTGCGTTGCCGTGGCCGTTGACTGCGCCGATCTCGGCTTCCCGCCAGGGCGCGGTGTTGACCTCGGGGTAGTCGAGTAGTGGGCAGGTCAGGGTCTTGATGAAGATGCTGTCCTGATCGAGCGTGGACAGGTCGAATTCCAATGCGGGCGGCGGAACCAGAATCGCGATTCGACCGAAATGCTCTGCGGACGTGCCGATGTGGAAGTCAGCGCCCAGTGGACCGGCAAGCTCTTCGGCAAAGAACCTGCCGAGAGTCCGCCCGTCGATGCGACGAATGACCTCGCCGACGAGATGGCCGTAGTTGATCGCGTGATAGCCCGACGCCGTACCGGGGGTCCACCACGGTGGCTGGGTGGCGAGGCGGGCGGTGGACGCCTCGAGGTCGTAGATGTCCTTCAGTTCGATCGGGCGCTCCCAACCGGAGACCCCGGACGTGTGTGACAGCAGGTGGCGAACTTCGATGTCTTCCTTGCCGTTTGCCGCAAATTCGGGCCAGTAGTGAGCAACCTTCTGGTACACGTCCAGTTGGCCACGTTCGACGAGGAGTAGTGCGCACAGTGCCGTCATCGTTTTGGTGATGGAGAAGGTGTTGACGATGGTGTCGCTGCCCCAAAGAGTGGTGCGAGATTCGTCGGCGTATCCACCCCAGAGGTCCACGACGGGTTCTCCGTCGACGGTGATGGCGATGGAGCCGCCGAGTTCCTCGCCGGATTCGAGTTGAGCCTCGAAGGCCGTGCGAACGGCGTCGAACTCGTTGTTGCAGTGACCGTTCACCAGACTCATGCGCGATCCGCCTTCTCGAGTGCGTGTGCGGCTGCACGCGCCGCAACAGGTAGCTTGTTTCCCGAGCCGTCGGCACGCTTGGTGCCCTTGGCGATTTCCTTGTTCATGTTGCGAACGTAGGGATCGAACTCGAGCTGGATGGTGTGCCGCGGCGACTTGTAATAGGGGGCGAGGAAGTACGCCTCGTCGGCCTTGGTGATCTCCTGCATCTCGTTCGCAGACGGCAGTTGGTACTTACCGGTCAGGTAGGCCGCGACGAGCTTGCTCTGCTGCTCGGCGAAGTTGACGAGTGTCGGCATGGGCTGCGCCAGTCCCATGAAGAAGAGGTTGTCGATGCCGGGCTTCATCATTCGCTTGAACAGTGGGAATCGGTTGTCCTTGTCCGGCAGCAGATTCGGATCACTGAAGAAGGGGAAGCTGATGTTGTAACCGGTGGCGCAGATGACCACGTCTACGTCCTCGGCGGTGCCGTCCGCGAAGTGCACCTGCTTTCCGTCGAGTTTGGTGATGGCAGGCTTGAAGGTTATGTCGCCGGACCCGGCGCGTCCGAGGAACTCGCCGCTGGCCGACGGGTGGGCCTCGAAGGGGCGGTGGTCGGGTTTGGGTAGACCGTAGCCTTCCATCGTTCCCAGATTCTTGCCGAGGAATCGACGGCTCAGGAACAACCGTAGGCCACGCGGCATCCAGGGCGGGGTGATCAGTTTGTCGCCGGGCACTCCGCCCAGATATTTCGGCAGTACCCAGACTCCACGGCGAGCCGACACGATGAGCTTGTCGGCGAGGTATCTCTGGCCCAATTCGGAGGCAATATCCAAGCCGGAGTTGCCCATTCCGACCACGACTACCTTCTTGCCGCGCATGTCGACCGGGTCGAACGGGTCGTTGTAACTGTGGCTGTGCATGAGGACCCCGTCGAACTCACCGGGATAGTCCGGGATGTTGGGATCCCAATGATGGCCGTTACAAACCATCAGGACGTCGTAGGTGCGGACTTCGCCGTCGGAGCGCGTGATGGTCCACAGTCCGTCGGCATCACGTTCTGCCGCAACAACACTGGTATTGAAGATGATCGACTCACGCAGGCCGAAGTGTTCGACGTAGTCCTTGAAGTACTGGAAGAGTTCGGAGTGGTGAGGGAAGTCGGGAAGGTCGGCAGAGACCGGGAAGTCCTCGAATGCCAAGCGCCACTTCGACGTGTCGATGTGCAGGCTCTGGTAGCAGGCCGACATCCCGTTGGGATTCTTGTAGTACCAGTTTCCGCCGACCTCGTCGGACGCTTCGTAGCAGTCGAAGGGTATTCCGAATTCCTTCATTCGCTTGGCCGTCGTGATTCCGGTGGGCCCGGCGCCGATGATGCACACGCTCGGCAAGGGGGAGGGGCTCATTCGCCATCGCTTTCTGTTCTGTCTCGGGCGTGCGAGCAGAGGAATCGAAGCCCGAGAAGTGACTTGAGTCATAGTGCGCCATTCGCTGACGTTGTGTCAATGAATGACGCAATGTTTTTTGATGACGGCGAGTCGGTGATTTGCCAGGAGGTCGAAATGCGAGCAAGGTGGGCGACGTGAGCACGACTACGGACGGCCCGAAGAACAGGCGGGGAACACTTCGCGACGAGCAGAAACGCGCGACGCGGGCCAAACTCGTGGACGCCGCACGCACGTTGTTCGAGGAACGGGGATACGCGGCTGTGACGGTCGACGACATCGCCTCGGTCGTCGGATGCAGTCGAGCCACGTTTTACGTGCACTTCGCCAGCAAGGTGGAGATGCTCAAAACGATCGGCGCGGCGGGGATGGCGGCGAGTGCGTTCGCTTTCTACATCGATCTCGATCGGGTCCTCGACACGAACTCTCGCGTGGAATTCACGGCTTGGCTGCAGCGTGCCTTCGACTGGTTCGACGAGAACAAGCGCCTGCTGCCGGCGTGGGACGAGGCCGTGGCACTCGAACCGGAGTTCCGCGAGACAGCGCGAGACGGTATGACCCAACTACCGAATGCCATGCCCAAGTACCTGGGTCGGTGGCCCTCGGAACAGCACGACGAGGCGAGGTTGCGCGTCGAACTGCTCGTGAGTCAGTTGGAGCGATTCTTCACACGCTGGGCCGTGCAGGGGACGATCGACGTGACACGGGTTCAGGCCGCCGAGGTTCTGACCGACATCTGGTTCCCGGCTCTGTCGCCGGAATCGAAGGGCGTCGACGAGCGGTAGAGGCTAGTTCGGATCGATCTCCACGCCGATCGCACCGGTGAGCAGTTCTCGGGCTCGTTCGATGGGGATCGAGCCGCTCAGCCAGCGTTCGCTCAGACCCTCGACCAGGGCGGTGAGTCGCTCGGCGGCGTCGGCCGGGCTTGCCTTCAGGTCAGCGAGTCCGGCGTCCTGCGCTTGGCGGATCAAAGATTCGACGTCGTCGGCCCACTCTTGCGTCGTGGTGCGTAGCGGTTCGCGCAGCTCGTCGGCGAAGACTGCGCTTGCTCGGAGTTCACCCCAGGCGATGCTGTTCTCCCGAATCTTCGGGGCATTCTGAAACTCCAGCAGGAGCATCTGCTCGAGCTGCGCACGAGGGTCTGTCTCCGTGAAGGCACTTTCGGTGTACAGCGCGGCGCGATCGTTGATGTGATCGAGGGCCCGGCGCAGCACACCTGCGCGATTCTGGAAGTGGTAGTAGATGAGTGCCGTCGACACTCCGGCCTCGGCAGCGAGCGTCTCCACCCTCAGTCCGCGTACGCCGTGTTGGGCAATGACGCGGACTGCTGCTTCCAAGATTTGCGTTTGACGGTTCGACACGAGTCCGAATTCTACGAGGGTGGTCGGGACGGGTTTCTAGTCCGCGGGTTCCTGCTGGGTGGTGCAGTGAATGCCGCCACCACCGGCGGCGATGGCGTCGATGTTGATCTGCACGACGCGGCGGTCGGGGAAGAGGCGCTCCAATTCACTTCTGGCGGCCTGGTCGGCCTCGGGATCACCGAACTCGGGTGCGATGACCGCCCCGTTGCACACGTAGAAGTTGATGTATCCGGCTGCGAAATCATCCGATTCGAAGTCGGGCCTGATCGCGACCGGCGCCTCGAGGACAACCACTTCCAGCTTCCGCCCCTGTGCGTCGGTCGCGTTCTGGAGAATCTCGAGGTGACGTGCGGTCACGTCGTGGTCGAACGACTCCGGGTCTGTGTCGAGGCCTGCGACCACGACACCTGGACGTGCGAAACGGGCGTAGAAGTCCGTGTGGCCGTCCGTGATGTCCTTGCCGGCGATTCCCGGTAGCCAGATGATCTTGTCGAGACCGAGCAGGGGGCCGAGTTCGGCTTCGACGTCCGACTTCGACCATCCCGGGTTGCGGTTGTTGTTGAGTACACAGCTTTCGGTGATGATGGCTGTGCCTTCGCCGCCGACCTCGATGCCGCCGCCTTCGAGGATCAGGTCGGTAGGCAATGATTCGACTCCCGCGCGAGCGGCAACGAAGGCTGCGACCTGGCCGTCCTGATCAAAATCCTGCTTTTCGCCCCAGCCGTTGAAGTTGAAATCGATACCCGCTTTGGTCCCGTTGCCTTTCACGAATACGGGGCCGGTATCGCGCATCCAGAGGTCGTCGAGAGGCGCGGTGATCAGTTCGACGGATGGGCCGACGAGGGTGCGAGCCAAGTCCAGTTCCTCGGAACGAACAAGCATCGAGACGGGCTCGAACTGCGCGATGGTCTGCGCGATCGTTGCGAGGTTGCGCTGGACCTCGGGCAGGAGAGCCGCTCCCCAGATCGCTTCACTGGCGCCGAATGCCATCCAGGTGCGCTTGTGTGGATCCCCCTCTTCCGGCATCACCCACTCGCGTGGATCGTCTTCGCCATTGCTCCCGCCCGAGGCGGAATCGGAATCGCTGCAACCTGCCAAGAAGAGGCCACTGAGCGCTGCTGCGCCTGCCTGAATGAACCGACGTCTTTGCATTGCGGTGACTCCTTCTGCTCTTCGCGTGCTCGCTTGGTCTTCGAGGAATCTGTTCATCGCGCGCGAGCGGGGCAACATCCAGCTACTGTTCGATCGCGCCAGATTTCTCCGGCGCCGACTTACTTGCACAGAGAATAGCTCCTGACTGAAAATTTAGTCAAGAAAGTAGTGATCATGAACGACGACATTCGGGATACCCGTCAGCCGATGGTGACTTCGCTCGGCATCATCTTGGGGTTCTTGCTGAACTTTCTGGCTCAGTGGGCAATTCGCGACGACGGCAAAGCGCCGGTGGAAACCACGACGGACTGGGTCATCGTGGTCACACTGTTCACAGCCGTCGCTCTGATGCTCGTAGTTCTCTTCCGGACTCTGAGTAGTTCGTACGAAGTGGAGCAGGCTCGCGAGAGGTATCGCGGCATTCTGCGTCTCTACTTGTTTGCCATCTCGCTCGTTTTTGCCGGAATGGCCGCCGCGTTGTTCGTGTAGTGGGGTCTGTCGGAATTACTCCGACGAAGGTCACGAGTCGATGAGTCCTTCGGTCGCGCCTCGCCACCCACGGCGCTGGTAGTCCCGCGGCGACATACCGTGGGTAGCGACGAAGACCTTGGTGAAGCCGGAGGCGTGCGCGTAGCCGAGCCGGCGGGCAGTCTCTCCGGCCGAAAGGCCCTCCTCGAGATGACCGCGGGCAAGGGTCATGCGCAACTGAGCACGCCAATGCGGGTAGCTCTGGCCGGTGGCCGCTACGAAGCGTTTGTGGAGCATGTTCTTGTCGACGCCGAGTTGAGCGCCCCACTCCGACAGCGTGCGCGAATCTTTGGGGTCCACTCGGAGCGCGGCAAGCATCCGCTCGATTGGATCGGTCTGACGGCCGGCGGATGGACGCACCGCCGCGATACTTCGGACCTGCCTCGCGATCTGCGCCGGATCGTGGATCTCGGGGCGTAGGTGGGTGTAATTCGCGACCACCGTGTGCAACAGATACGCCTCCGCTTCGCGAGCGAAGTGCAGCACTCGTGGCGGCGGTGCGGTGACGGGAGAGGCGCCCGGCTGGGATCCGAGCGGAAGTAACAGTGAACCCTCCCCGATCTCGACGCTGTTGCGTACTCCCGCGGGAAGCCACATCGCGTCGCCCCGCCTCAGATTCCAGGTTCGGTCGCCGAAAGTGACCCGGGCGGAACCTCGGTAGATCCAGACGACGACGTGAAAGTCGTTGACCCTTGCCCACGTTCCGGTTGCGGGGATCGTCGGGGGTGCCGGTGCAGAGTCCGACTGGGCGCCTTCCTCCGACAACAGTGCGACGCCCTGTGCCAGAGTCTCGTTCTCCTGGATCGGCGTCGGGCGACGGTGGGCCCGCGCGTAGTCGCTGGGTGTCATGCCAGTGTGTTCACGGAACGCTCGGGTGAAGCCCGCGGGCGTCGCGAATCCCACCTGCATACCCGTCCAACCGATTTCGCGTCCGGCGTCCAGGTAAACGGTCGCCGCCGCGATCCGTGCCGTGGTGCGCCAGCGCACGAATGACAATCCCGTTTCCTCGGTGAACCTGCGCTGCAGAGTGCGGACACCGATCTTGAGTCGCGGGGCGAACTGGGCAAGGTCGGTGTCGTCGGCAGGCGTTCGTAGAAGCGTGCGAGCGATCTCGAGGGCCTCGGCCGAGCGTGGCAACTTCGGTGGGGCGTACGACACCGAAGCGTCGGCGTCGTGGGAATGGGCTCCCGCGACAAGCTCGAGTAGTCCGGCTCCCACAGCCGTCCCACCGCGCAGAAATCCCAAGTTGTGCGCGAATTGGTGGACGAGCCAGTCCTGCCAGGCTGCCGGGATCTCGAAGTCGATGATCCGGTTCAATGCGGGCGGCAGGTCGGCCGCGGGCATCGGAATGGGAAACGCGACCGCTCCCGGGTCGACCTGGATGCTGTACGCGATTCCCGCCGGTACCCACACTGCCGCCCCCACGGTCAGGCTGCGGACGCGGTCGCCGATCTGCAGTTCCGCGCGTCCGGTGCGGACCCAGAACAGCAGCGGTTCACGTTCATTCGCGATCGAGGCGAGTCGAGCAGCGGGGATCTCGGGTACTTCGCCCGCGGAGAACACCAACCGTGGTCCCACGATGCCCTCCTGATGTAGATGCCTTCTCGCGTAGGCGGCCGATGAGTGTAAGAAGTCGGCACGCACGGATAACCGTAGCCGATTAGGGCAGGCTAGCTTTATTTATGAGCCCTCCCGCCGTGATCGAACGTGGGCCGAACCCCCGCTTGTGCGCTTCCGAGGAGTCTTCCGTGCCCCGAAACACCCGTCCGATAACGGCGTATCCCGTCACCTTGCGCGAACTCGAGGTACGTCGCGTGACAGACGTGTCGCCGGGAATGCGAAGGGTGACGCTCACCGGAGCGCAGCTCGACGCCTTCACCAACGCGGACGGTCACGTCGAGCCTGCCTTCGCCAGCACAGGCTTCGACGACGACATCCGATTGTTGTTCGCCTACCCTGGCGAAACCGATCCGGTCCTGCCGGTGATAGTCGATGGCAGTGTGACTTTTGCAGCGGGACGCCGTCCACTCGCCCGTGCGTACACCGTGCGACGCTACGACCCGCGAACAAGGGAACTCGACGTCGATTTTGTCGTTCACGGCGGTGGAGTGGCTACCACTTGGGCGCGCGACGCCAGCCCGGGCGGCCGGATACATATCGCGGGTCCCTCGGTATCACAGGGACTTCCGCATGATTACGAGCATCTGTTGGTCGTCGGTGACGAGACGGCGCTGCCTGCGATCGCACGTCTGCTCGAGGAATTGCCCGCCGACGCCAGGGGGCAGGTGTTCGTCGAAATTGCGGACTCGGTTCACATTCAATCGGTGCGCGAGTTGCCCGGGGTGAGCATCACGTGGTTGCCACGCGAGGAGGCCGAGCCCGGCATTACTTCTTTGTTGCTCGATGCGGTCCGTGCTGCCGAATGGTCTGACGGACGCGTATTCGCTTGGCTTGCAGGAGAGCAGGCGACGGTTCGATCGCTCCGTCGATACCTCATCCGTGATCGGGGGATCGCGAAGACCGACATCGACTTCACCGGCTATTGGAAGCGCGGGGACACCGTGCGCGCAGATTCCTGACCTGGATCCATCACTCGGTAACACCCAAGGCGCTCAATAACACCGAAAGTGTTCGATAACACCGAAAGGCAGAAATGACAGTCCTGCGCACCAGACGATCACGGATCACCGGACTGATCGGGGCCGCGCTCGCCGCAGCGCTCCTCGTAACCGGGTGCTCGGCCTCGGCCGAAGACTCGAAAACGGCATCCTCTCCCGGTTCGGAAGGGAGTGCCCTTCCTGCGGCGGAAGGAACAACCACCTACCCGATCACCTTGGAATCGCCCTACGGTACAAGCATTCTCGAGAAGCGGCCGGAGCGGATCGCCGCGATCGTGCCCAATGCCGTCGACACGGAAATGCTCCTCGCGCTCGGCGTCAAACCCGTCCTCTCCTCGTCGATGGTGAAGGAATCGGCTTCCCAGTCGTACTTGTTGCCTTACGGCGCAGAGGATCTCGACACCTTCGAGTTCGCGATGGGCGGCACACTTCCCGTCGAAGCGATCGCCGCGAGCGAACCGGACCTCATCGTCGCCGTCGGCTGGGCTGACGGCCTGGGTGGTTTGTCCATGGGCGACTACTACGAGCGTTTATCCTCCATCGCACCGGTGGTGACGAGCCCCGACACGAAGTCGCGGATGCTCGTGCCGTGGAAGGAGTCGATCCGTGTTCTGGGCGAGACCCTCGATCTCTCGAATGCGGCTGAAAAGGTTGTGGCAGAGCATGATCAGTACTTCGCCAAAGTGCGTGAGGAGAACCCGCAACTCGCGGGTCTGACTGCGACTTGGGCGATCTTCTACGGCACCGGCAATGGGCTGCAGTATCTTTCAGCGCCAGGTTCGGCGCCGGCAACATTCCTGGGTGAGCTCGGTTTTGCCGAGAACCCGCGCGCACAAGAGTTCCTTACCCAGAGCACGGTCGGAGAGGAACTTCTCGAGAACATCGATGCGGATTTCCTGCTGATCGGTCGCAGTGCCGCCGGCAGCGAAGAGGATTTCGACAAGCTGACCGGCGGGAAGCTCTTCCAAGCACTTGGAGCTGTGTCCTCCGGGCACTGGGTTGGCCTGCCTCCTCGCACCGCCGACGGAGGGGATGTTCTGTGGGCAATCACGAGCGGAGGCCCGATCGGAACGATGTGGGCGGCTGAACATATCGTGCCGCTCATCAGCGCGAAGCTGTAGGTACACCACTGCAGATCGGAAAGCACTCACCCGTCGCCACATGATCATGTGGCGACGGGTTTGTTCGTGCAGCAGATGTCCCGGTTTTTTTGGGGGTTGCCTATTTTTGGGGGTTGCCTATGGGACGAAGAAGGTCGCGAAGCCCGGGGTGATCGGTCCGGCGGCAGGCAATATGGCGACGGCGACTTGCCCGGCTCCAGTCTGCAGGGTTGCCTCCCCCGGGGTTCCTTGGTTGTCGCCCGAAAGCCGACCGGCGCCGGACGTTCCTGTCGAGAGGTTCATCCAGCGCACTTCGGTCGAAAGCATGCAACCCCAACGCTGGTCTTTTGCGCCGGTGATCGTCACCGTGCCAGGTTGTTCGCCGACTACCGCCACACAGTGGACGGGGGGTGCGTCGAAGCTGCCGTTTGGGTTCCCGAACGGTGCCGGGTTGATTTGGAACGGAACGGTGACAGAAGCGGAGGCAATGGCTGCGGGCGCGAGAACCGAAACGGCCACTATGGATACGCAGGCAGATAGTCGGCGTACGAGATTCGTCACGGTAACCTCCGGTAATCGAAGACGGTGTGGTGCCCATGCTCTACCCGGAGTGCCATTACCGCAAGGGTATCCAGTTTTCGAGTCAGCGGGGGTTCGTGAATCGCTGAATTGGTCGCAATTTACAGAAGAGTTGTCCTGCAACGTGTATCGGCATGTGAACTCTGCGTTCGGCGATGAAAGGCCATATCGCAGTTGGCTCCACCGAAAGTACTAACTTTTCATCCATCGTCCAACCGACTTGTGGCGGAGCAAAGCCCGGTTTGCGAGGTAAACGAAGGATTTCTGTGGGCACGACAATTGATATGAATCTTGTACTCGTTCTGCTCGAAGTTCAACGAGCGCAGCTATTTTCACAATCCTGTCAATGCGCATTTATAGGTGTGGATGCGACTTCGGCCGCCATGTCAGGTGGGGTGATCGATCATCGAACTGTCGAATATTTGCGACAGCAATGGATTTCATTGGATGAGATGTTCGAGATTGAATATCGTTTCACAAACCAAGCAAACGCTTGATCGCTAGAGTGTGGACATCGAAAGCCCGACCAAAGCTCGATTCGGAGGAGTTCGTATGGTTGCACCCCAGGCGTATGTCGTCGATGCGCTCCGCACTCCCGTGGGTAAACGGCACGGCGCGCTCGCAGGAGAGCACCCAGCGGACATGGGGGCCCACGTGATCACATCGATTCTCGACCGCACCCAACTGGACCCGATGGCCGTCGACGATGTGATCTTCGGTTGTGTCGACGCGATCGGGCCGCAATCGGGCAACATCGCCCGCACTGCCTGGCTTTCAGCAGGCCTACCGCTGGACATCCCAGGAACGACAGTCGACAGACAATGCGGATCTTCACAGCAAGCCATCCATTTCGCAGCGCAGGCGGTCATGAGCGGGACCCAAGACGTGGTGCTTGTCGGCGGCGTGCAGAACATGTCCGCGATTCCTATCTCTGCGGCGATGCGTGCCGGCAACGAATACGGATTCGACACGCCCTTCAGTAAGTCCCGGGGGTGGGCTGCACGATTCGGCGCGGCTGAAATCTCACAGTCCGTCGGCGCCGACCTCATTGCCAAGAAATGGGGCATCAGCCGTGAAGACATGGAGGAATGGGCACTGCAATCGCATCAGCGTGCCCGTGCTGCCATCGCAGCGGGTCGATTCGATCGTGAGACAGTGCCATTGGGGCGTTGCGTCGTTGACGAATGCCCAAGAGAGACGTCTATGGAGCAGATGGCTGCATTGCCCGCGCTGAGGGAAGGCTCGTTGCTGACGGCTGCCGTGGCCTCGCAGATCTGTGACGGCGCATCAGCGGCCCTGATCGTCTCCGAGAAGGCGCTCGATGTTCATGGATTGAAGCCGCGAGCGCGTATTCATCATATGACCGTGCGCGGCGACGATCCGATGCTGCAGCTCTCGGCGCCGATACCCGCGACGAAGTATGCACTGGCGAAATCCGGCATGGCGATCGGCCAGATGGATACCGTGGAAATGAACGAGGCATTCGCTTCGGTGGTTCTGAGCTGGTTGATCGAGACGGGTGCAGATCCCTCCAGGGTCAATCCCAACGGTGGTGGAATCGCATTGGGTCACCCGCTTGGGGCGACTGGCACCAAATTGTTCGCCACGATGTTGCACGAGTTGGACCGCATTGATGGACGGTACGGACTCCAAACCATGTGTGAGGGTGGCGGGACCGCGAACGTCACTATCATCGAGCGGCTTAGCTGAGCTCGAGAAATTGGGCGGGATGGAAGCCGCTCTGTTGTAGCGCTTTGTCGAGTGCAACGCGCCCAACAGGGGTGCCGTTGCGCGATGTGCGACGATCCGAGTGTGGGAGAACAGGCGGATCGTCTTGCTCGTGGTGAGTGGTATCTCGATGATGACGAGCTGAGGCAGCGGCGACTGGAGTGTTGGCGTCGACTCGACTCGTTCAATGGGGCTTCGGCGGACGACGATGCTGTCCGCTCGCAGGCTCTCGCCAGCCTTTTTGGTGAGGTAGGCGTGGGAGCATCGGTGGTGCCGCGGTTCCAATGCAGCTACGGATACAACATTCGGCTTGGAGCCAACGCATTCGTCAACGCGAACGGGTTCTTCATGGATGACGCGCTGATCACAATCGGCGCGGACGTGAGGATCGGGCCTGGAGCCCAACTGATGACAGCGTTGCACCCTGTCGATGATCATCGCCGGCGTCGCGAGGGGTGGGAGCGAGCCGCTCCGATCGTCATCGGTGAGAACACGTGGCTTGGTGCCTCCGTCACCGTCGGTGCGGGAGTCTCGATCGGTCAGAACGCTGTCATCGGTGCCGGAAGTGTGGTGCTGCAAGACATTCCGGATCACGTCGTGGCTGCTGGAACACCTGCAAGGGTTATCCGTCGTACACCTGCCGAAGTCGAGGGACTGCAACGCGAGCACTAGGGTATGCGATGTCAGAGAGTGATCCTGCGGGTGGGCTCCCAGATGGCAGGGTCGCGGTGGGTGACGACGAAGACGGTTGCCGCCAATTCCCGCACGGCGTAGGCGATGCGGCGTTCGGTGCCCTCGTCGAGAGCCGAGGTCGCCTCGTCGAGCACCAGGACGGGAGCGTCTTTGAGGAAGGCGCGAGCGATCGCCACCCGCTGACGTTCGCCGCCGGAGAGAGCGGCACCCTGGTGTCCGATGTCCTGATGGATTCCTAGCGTCGAGCGATCGAGAACGGCACCGAGGGCAGCACGCCTGGCGGCGTCCTCGATCTCGGTTTCGGAAGCGCCCGGTCTTCCGAGTCCGATGTTCTCACCGAGAGTGCCCGAGAACACGAGTGGATCCTGGGGGACGTAGCCGATGTGCGCCGCCAGGTCGTCGTAGGGCAAGTCGCGCAATGAAACTCCGCCGAGAGTGACGCTGCCTTGGTCCGGGTCGTCGAAGCGCATGAGTAGCCCGAGAAGTGTGCTCTTGCCCGTACCGGAGCGCCCTGCGACGAGAACACGTTCACCAGCGGGGATCTCCGCGTTGATGCCATGCAGAACCGGAGCGTGGTCCACCACGACGACCTTGATGTCCGTTCCAACAGGGCGCGCGGCGTCCTGGGGTGCGGACTCAGGCAGTGCGGGAGCCGAAGTCGCTGTGCGGTAGTCGCGAACCGTTGCGCGCAGTTCGTTGACTCCGATTCCGGCCAGGGCGAGTTCGTCGAGCGGCGCAGCGGCGCGAGCAGTGAGGATGACGAGGGCGAGAGCGGCTGCGGGATCGTCGAATCCGGTGGCGGCGAGGAAAATCACTGCACCTGCCAGCGGCACAATGGTGGCGATCGCCGAGATGAATGTCGCTGGTGCCGCGGCGAGATTTGTCCGTGCGAGCGCAGCTTCCTGATCCCGCCAGCTTCGCTCGATGCGATCGACGGCACGCGTGGGACCGGCTGCCGTACGCAGTAATTCGAGATGGTCGGTGAGCTCGAGTGTCGACTGCGTTGCTGCGAGTTCGGCTTCGTGTCGGCGCTCGTCCGCTCGGCTGAGCGCGCGTTGGGCCAGCGTCTGAGCGGCGAGCGACACGGCGAGCAGCCCGCCGACGAGCAGCATGACGCCTGGCCCCGCGACGACCGCGATTCCAGGAAGCAGGAGCAGCGGGATCAGTGGTGCAACGAGGAACGTCTGAAGTTGGTGCGCAGGAACGCTCATCAGTGACGGGATTCCGCGGCCGGCGACGGTGGCGAGCAGTGCCCGGTTGTCGTCGGTGAACCAGGACAGCTTCGCGCGGGCGAACGCGCCACCGAGGGCATCGTAGAGATCGCCGACGAGTCGGGCGCCGGTGAAGTATCCGGCTCGCGAGACGAGCACGGTCACGAAGAGCGCGATCGCCGCCGTGGCCAGGACAAGAACCGGTGACCGGTGATCGGCGATCGAGAGCGCGAGGGTGGTGTACGCGATCGCTTCGAGGACGGCAACGGACACCCAGCCGAATCCGATGGTGATCAAGCGTCGGCGGGCCGCATTGGCGCTGTTCATTATTCGGCTCCAGTCAGGGCTGCATTGTGCGAGGTGGCATCGTGCACATTTCGACCGCCGAGGTCGAGTCGATCGTCGGCATCATCTGCGAGAGCGGGGTCGTGGGTGACGATCACAATCGTTTTTCCTTCGTCATGTGCGAGGTGTCGCAATTCCTTCAGCAGTTCGGCGGCCGTGCGATCGTCAAGTGCACTGGTCGGCTCGTCGAGCAGCAGTACTGCTGCGGGCGAGAGGAATACACGAGCAAGCCCGACGCGCTGGCGTTCTCCTCCCGAGAGTGATGTGGCGTCGGCATCGAGGCTGACGTCGATCTGTGCCCGGCGTAGTGCAGCGGTGTATTCCGCGTCCGTTGCATCGGGTGCGGCCAATGCGATGTTCTCGCGCACCGTGGCAGGCAACACGTCTGCGCCCTGGGGTGTGAGCAGAATGGACTGTGGCCGCAGGTTCTCGTCGATCGCGGTGATGCAACGACCTGCGTAGCGGACGGTACCCAGTTCCGGGACTTCGAAGCCGGCCAATGCTTTCAGGAGCGTCGACTTGCCCGCTCCACTCGGTCCCGTGATCGCAGTGATCGTGGCTGGGCGGAATGCATGCGTAACGTCGTCGATGACTCTGCGGTCCGCGATCGTGACAGTCAGGTCGACGATCTCCAGTCGATCGGAGGGACTCGAGGCCGGAACGGTTGGCGCTTCACCGGCAGGGAGGGTGGGTTCGTCCAGAGCTGCTGCGAGTCGGACTGCAGCAGAGCGTCCCGCCGTGACGTAGTCGAGGCCGTGCCCGAGCCGCAGGGCCGGTGTCACGATTGCGAGGCTGAAGAGGATGGTTGCGGCTAACGTCGTTGCATCCCAGCGGAATCCGACGGCATAGGCGATCGCGAACGTCGCCGTCGCCTGCATGAGGGAAACTGCGACGGCCGCAGGGGTAGCCACGAGTCGAACGCGCTCCTGCATTCCGCGAGTGAACCGTGCCGTCGATGCTGCATAGTCGGCGGCAGCACCGGTCTGCGCACCGTAGATCCGACAGACGCGGATGCCGCGGGCATAGTCGTCCACGGAGGTCACGATGTCGCCCATGACATCCGCGCTTTCAGCGCTGTGCCGCGCGGCCATTCGGGGGATCACGATCAGGTAGAACAGTGCGGCCACGATGCCGGGGACCAGAGCGAGAAGCGCCACGGGGCCGGCCGAGATGACCAGCACCGTGATCGTGACCGCGGGGACCACGATCAGCGTCGCGAACTCGGCCGGTAGGTGCGCGGTCATATGGTGCAGCGCCGAGATGTCATCCGAGACAAGCCTCCTCAGCGCGTCTCCGCTGTAGCGGGACAGCGCACTTGCCGGCAGGCGAACGAGGTGGGCTGCGAGTTGGCGTCGAAGCCTGGCTTCGAAGAGCGACTCGGCGTGGTGCGAGAGCCACGACGACGTGGCCGCGAGCGTTACGCCGACGAACCAGAGCGCACATGCCCATCCAGCCCAGCTCATCGACGGTTCACCGATGAGCTGCACGACGCACCAGAGCGCACCGAGCATCGCGATTCCCGACGCCGCCGCCGAGACCACCCCGGCTGCCAATGCAGGCAGCGCCGGGCGCAAGGCCGGGACCAGCGACGGTTCGACGAGAGGGCGGGGCATGGATAACTCCTTGAATCAGCATCAGGATGCAGGCACGACAAGTGACCGAAACCCAAGGCTAGGCTTCAGCCATCCTGTTTGGTTATCGCGGTACGCCGATTTCTTACACTCGATCAGCAGCTGTCGGTGTCAGGACGCGGCCGAAATCGAACTCATGACGTCTTCCCACACACCCATGACCGCGGATTCGGTTGGGCCAGTCTGAGTGAACACGGCTACGCACTTGCGGCGGAAGTCGTACACCTCGATCGAACTGGTCAGTCCGTGAACGCCGTGGGCGCGGGTCAGCCAGCACTCCGAGACGCCGTTCAGATCGATCATCGTCCGGCAGGTGTCCGACGCCAAAGTCAACGTCCCCCCGAACATCGCTGCGGCGTCGAGATCGCCACGGTGGATCTGCAGGCAACCGTTGCCTGCGACGACGGTCGTGACGGGCAGTTGGTGGTAGGACAGGTGCTCCATCCCGGCAGCCATGAGGTGTGGATCGATTCGCCGGTAACCGAGGGCGCCCAGAGCGACCAATCCGCTGCGGCGTTCGCTGCCGCCGTCCGCGAGGATGAAGTCGAGTTGTGTCAGTTGATCGGCTTCGGCCCAGAAAGCGGGTGTATTCGCTGACTGGACGGGAGGGCCTGTCTCCCTTGTAGTCTCCGGTGCGGCTCGCATCGCCTCGAAGGCGAGACGATCTGACGTCGGGGTCAAATAGGTGGTGTGTGAACTGGATCCGTGGGTATCGAACATCCGAAGTGTTGGCGGGAGGTACTGCTCTGCGTCAGTGGTCACCACCGAACCGAGGGCGGAAGTGTTCAAACGCAGAGAGACAAGTCCGGGCGTGCAGACCAGTGGATCACCGGGAAACGTGGGAACGGCGTACGTGCCCGAGTTGTTGACAGCCGCTGGCCCCGCAACGGTGATGGCGACGACGTCGCCCAAGAGTGGCAGCATTTCGCCGACTACCGCGGGTGCAGTGTCGATCAGGCCACCGCGGAATCCTGGGCGCGCAAGCAGCACGTCCAGGTCCGACATGCGCGCTAAAGCTGCGCAACGACATTCGCCACGGTGCGGGCACATCTCAGTAGACATCCCGTAGATACCGCTTCGATCGTTTGAGGTTGTTGACGTAGTCCTCAGCGGCATCCGCATCCAATCCGCCGTGCTCCGCGATCACCTCGTGCAACGCGTCGTCGACGTCCTTCGCCATCCGCGTGGCGTCGCCGCACACGTACACGTGCGCGCCCTTTTCGAGCCAGGCGAACAACTCCCGGCCCTGCTCGCGCATGCGGGTCTGGACATAGATCTTCTCGGATTGATCGCGCGAGAAGGCCAGATCGAGACGCGTCAGGACGCCGTCACGGGTCAGCCCGGTCAACTCGTCCTCGTAGATGAAGTCGCTCGACTGATGCTGATCACCGAAGAAGAGCCAATTCTGCCCCGACGCTTTGCGTGCGCGACGCTCGTGCAGGAAAGCACGGAAGGGAGCGATTCCGGTTCCCGGGCCGATCATCACGACGGGAGCAGTATCATCCGCGGGTAGGCGGAACGAATTGTTCTTGGAGACAAAAACTCCGACCCGATCGCCCTCGGAGACACGATCTGCCAAATAGGTCGAGCAGACGCCACCGCGATCCCGCTCGCCGGAGCGGTAGCGCACACTCGCTACCGTCAGATGCACGGTGCCGTCGTGGGCCAGCGGACTGGACGAGATCGAGTAGACCCGATGCTGAAGCGGACGCAGGAGAGCAAGAAACTCTTCGGGATTCATCCGAACGCTGCTGTCCAACCGCAGGAGATCGAGAACGTCCTTGCCCCACAGCCACGCGTCGAGCGCTTCCCGATCTTCGGTGTCGAGAATGTGTTGCAGTTCGGCGTCTCCGCTGCGTCGGGCGATGTCGTCGATCAAATCGCGCGAGGGAATCGAGATCTCGTAATCGCTGGTCAACGCCTGGTCCAACGGTGCGGAAGAGCCGTCTTTCGCGGTGACGACGTAGTCACTGCTGACACCGAGCTGATGGATGATCGCCTCGACGAGAGCGGGGTCGTTGATCGGGCGGATGCCCAATCCATCTCCGGCCTCGTAGTTCAGACCGTCCTCGCCGAGCGCGAAGGTGAAGTGGCGGACTTCCTTGGCGGAGTCCTCGCCGGACAACAGTCGGTTGGCGAGGACTGTTGCAGGATAGGGGTTCTTGCGTGTCCATTGGGACTTGGTCTTCGTCGGAGCGGGCGCAACCGGCGAGACAGCGGCCCCCATATCACCGTCGACGCCGGCCACCGCAGCGACTGCACGAACGATCCACTCGGCAGCGGTATCCTCGTAGTCGACGTCGCAATCGGTGCGGTCGACAACCCTGGTCCCGCCGAGCGCTTCGAAGCGGGCGTCGATGTTCTTGCCCGACTGGCAGTAGCCGTCGTAGCTGGTGTCACCGAGCGCGAGCACGCCGAAGTAGAGACCGTCCAATCTGGGTGCACTCTCGGATTCGACTGCTTCCCAGAACAGTTGCGCGTTGTCAGGCATTTCGCCCTCGCCGTACGTCGAGGTGATCACCAGTACCCGGCGCATCGCCGACAGGTCGCCTATGTCCACGGTATCGAGGCCGGCGACGAGCGGTTCCAAACCGTGGGCACGGGCAGCAGCGGCCACGTCCTCGGCGACGGACTCCGCATTACCGGTCTGGCTTCCGAAGAGGATGTGCACGGCTGCGCCGGCAGTTCTCTCCACTGTTGCTGTTGCAGTACCGGTTTGACCGGGCATGACGGTTCGTGAGTGTAGGCCGGCCAGGAATCCGGAAAGCCACGCGCGCTGGTCGCCGGTGAAGGGTGCGTATTCGGGGATGTACGGAATTTCCATGATGTGAAGCTCACCTACGTTCGGGGGGAGGAGGTCAGGAGACCAGGTCGGGGATCGCACGCGAGGCGAACAACTCGTCGAAGTTCGGCAGCGATCCGAGCTTGTCCCGGTTCTTGTTGTCTTGAAACAGAATCCACCCGTACGTTGCCGGGCTGTCCATCGCCAGCACGTTGCGCAGACTCAACGCCTGCTTGTAGTCGTCGACCCGCTTGGCTGCAATCAGCGCTGCCAATTGTTCGTCGTCGTAGCCGGCCAGAATCTCTTTCGAGTACTTGACCAGGTGTTGGACGAGTGCAAAGTCCTCGGTCAGCACCAGGTTGCGGGCAGCTTTCTGCAGCGCCGGATCGTCGGGTCCGGACGCACCCGGTGTGCGGGCGGCGGCGAGTTGTTGCGCAAAGTGAAGCACGGTGTACTCACTGAGCAGCGCATACATCGTCGCAGTATCGGTCTCGCCGTAGCCGGGGACCGCACCGCCCAGTGCAGGGCGCCCGTCGCGCACAGCGAGTTTGAACGTTCGAACCTGCCGTGCCGCGATGGCGGACGCCAATTCTTCGAGAAGTTCCTTGTGCGTTTTGGCAGCCAGGATGGCGTCGCTGTCCTGGTAGAGCATCAGCGCCTTGGGCATCGCGTAGACAAACGAGTGCTGTTCGACTTCCCAGTTCTCGAGCAGCCGGGTTCCGAGCGCGGATCCCGTTGCCTCCACATGCAGTTCGAGCAAGAGTTGCACTGCGTGGTTGTGGACGGCGGCAAGAGGGTCGGTCGCAGCGGTGATCGAACCCAGTAGCACGGAATCGGTACTTGCTCGCAGTGCCAGTTCGCCGCGAGGGTCGTACTGATAGAAGAACCCGCCACTCATGCCGTTGCCGACGCCTTTGCCGAACTCGCCGAGATTCACGACAGCACCGTTTGTCATGTATTCGCCGGCGAAGTCGCCGACACCTTCGACGACAGCACCGGCGCCAGAATTGCGGACCGCAAAGCGATCGCCTGCTTCACCTTCGACGAACACTCGTCCACCGGTGGCGCCGAAGAGCGCGAAGTTGCCGATCAACACGTTGCCGCCGGCGTCACTGGAGCCGCCGCCTGGGCTGCGCACGGCAATCACTCCGCCGCTCATGCTCTTTCCCACACCGTCGTTGCACGTCCCGGTGTGCTCCAGGTGCATGCCGTCATTGCAGAATGCGCCGAACGAGAGGCCCGCCGATCCAGTCGTCAGGACGCGAACGCTGCCCGGAGCCAGATACCGTCGCCCGCGCTCGTCGGTCAGTACTCCCGGAGCGAGAAGTCCGGCCGCTCCGTAGTTGAGTTCACGTTCGAGGTCGACCGCCAACTGCCCGCCGACGCTCTTGTTCCGGTTACCCAGGTGCAGTGCACCTTCGGCGAATTCGGGTCCGGACACGGTGACCGAGGCCTCGCCGCGGTCGAAGAGCGCCGCGCGAACCTCGTCCATGATCTTCTCGTCGAGCGCGTACTCGCGCTCGAGGTACACGGGATTGGCGATAGTGATGTCCGGCGCCGACGCGAACATCGCGTCCAGGTTCAGATTTCCGACGATGGACGGGTGATCGATCAGATGCAGGAGATCGGTTCGGCCTCGCGCCTCCTGAAGGGATCGCATTCCCAGATTTGCCAACAGTTCCCGAGTTTCGTGGGCGATGTTGAGAAGGTACTGCGCCATGGCGCGGGGATCGCCGTCGAACAGTTCAGGGTTGGTGGTCAGTCCTGCGGGGCACTTGATGTTGCAGTTCTTGGCCATGACGCAGCCCATCATCATCAGCGCCGACGTGCCGAACTCGAAGCTGTCCGCGCCGAGTAGTGCAGAGGTGATGATGTCACTACCGGTCTGATGCGCGCCTGAGCATCGCAGAACAACCTTCTGGCGAAGGCCGTTGGCGCACAGAGCTTGATGGACCTCGGCGATACCGACCTCCGCCGCACGGCCCGCGTACTTGAGGCTGGTGACCGAGGCAGCGCCGGTGCCACCGGTGTTTCCGGCGACGTTGATGACGTCCGCGCCGGCCTTGGCAACGCCGACGGCGATAGTGCCGATTCCTTCCGAGGACACCAACTTCACGATCACTCGGATGCGCGCTGCTTTGCAGTCGTGGATGAGCTGAGCGAGGTCCTCGATGGAGTACGTGTCATGGTGCGGCGGTGGAGAAACCAGTTCGACGCCGGGCGTTCCGCCGCGGGCCGCAGCGATGTCGACGGTGACCTTGGCGGCGGGAAGCTGCCCGCCCTCACCGGGTTTTGCGCCCTGGCCGAGTTTGATCTCGATCTCTTCGAGCATCGGATCGGCGAGGTATCCCGCCCAGATTCCGAAGCGGCCCGATGCAAACTGCTTGATACGCGAAGCTCGAATTGTGTTGTAACGAGACAGGTGTTCACCACCCTCGCCGCTGTTGGACATCGCGCCGACCATGTTCGTGCCATGTGCGACTGCTTCGTGTGCCGGAGCATTGAGAGCGCCGTGACTCATGGCTCCCGATGCCAACTTCGGGGTGATGTCGCTGGCACTCTGTACTTCGGAGAGTGGCACGCCTGCCGGTGCGACCCTCAGCTTGGACAGGAACTCTGCCGCAACACCGGTTGCCTTCAGCACCAGATCCGGCGCGGTGGCTTCGATGGTGACGTCGTCGGCAAAGGCGGCGGAGAGAGCATCGCCGAGTGCTACCACCCGAGCGGCGTCGTCGGCCAGGGGACCGTCCAGGCCAAGCGTGTACCGGTCGTCTGCGTCGGATTCGCACTGGATTCCGCGCATCACGATCGTCTTATTGCCGCGCACCGAGAATCGACTGATCTGGTCGGTGAACTCGGCTGTCGTCACCGCAAACGTGACATCGGCGGGACCGGAGATGACGTCGCGCAACGCGGCGGGACGACGCGATCGTTCCGCAGCCATCACAGTGGAAAAGTCCCGGTACCCGGCGGTGATGTCGAAGTCGTCGATCTGCTCGGTGGTCAGCCGGTCGAAGCTCGTCGCCCGGTATGCCCCGGCGTCGAGGCGGAATGCGTCGTCGAGCCGTCCGAGGGGAAGGAGACGCAGAGCCTCGAATTGTTCTGTTCCCGAGGGGCTGTCGAACGCGATCTTCTCCTCGGTGAGCTCGACGTACTTGCGGACCGCAGTGGTACCGAACGAATGCCCCGCGCCGTCTGCACGCTCCTTGAACAGGCCGAGCAGTGGTAGGTCCTTCTCACCCCCGACTTCGCTCGCACGCTCGTGCCACTGCTTCGAGGTCACCGCAACCGTCTCGAATCCGACGCCGCCCACCGGTGACTTCATGTTGGGGAACCACTGGCGCAGAACAGGGTCGGACGTATCGAGGAAGTTGGGTTCGAAGAATTCGCCGCCGATGTAGCTCTCGACGGTGCACAGGCCGACGCGTCCCATCGTCTTCATGAGGGATTTTTCGGCAGCTTTCGCGAAGCGCCGGAACGCGGCATCCGGGTCAGCGGCGAACTTCTCCTCAGCCCGTAACTGAACGGAGAGCGGGTAGACGGCGGAAGCGCCGAATCCGAGTGCAGCCGCAACGTGGTGCGAAGACTCGATCTGGCCGCTCTCCACGATGAGCGAGACACGCAATCGCAGGCCTGCGTCGATGAGGCGCTGGTTCAGTGCTCCGACGACCATGATCGCGGGAAGTGCTGCACGCTCGTGAGATACGTGGCGGTCGGTCAGGACTGCGATTCCGCCCTGCTCGGCCGCGAAGGCTACAACTGCGTCGCCGAGTGCGGTCATCGCGTCGACCATCACCTGCGCTTCACCCTCGGCGGGATAGAGCATTTCGAAACGGCGGTGCGGCGTGTGGTTCTGCTCGCGGATCTTGAGCATGTCCAGATGCCCGAGGATCGGTGACGAGATGACGATCTGCTTGCCTTGTCCGGCCGTCATCTTCGCTCCCAATGCGACCCGGAGAGTCATGCCGTCCGCCTCACGGATGCTGTCCAGCGGAGGGTTTGTGACCTGGGCGAATCGTTGCGAGAAGTACCGTGCCACACCGCCTTCACGGTCGCTGAGCGCGTTGATGGCGTTGCCGTATCCCATGGCCGATACCTTCTCGGCTCCGTGCGTGAGCATCGGATCCATCAGGAATTTGAAGCTCTCCTGATCCAGGGAGTACGCCATGTAGCGCTGATGAACTTCGAAGGTGCCGTTGTAGCGGGTCGGAGAGCTCACCTTCTCCGCAGGTACGGCGGGAATGTCTTCGATCAGGATTCGCGAGTGCGCGAGCAACGACTGGTAGTCACGCTGCGCGGCAATCTTCGCCAGAGCTTCACGTGCAGTGTAGGTATGGCGATCTCGATGATCGAAGTAGAGCATTCCGCCGGCTTCGACGCGGCCACGGTGGATCACCGTCTCGGGTGGGAATGCGATCTGTCCGGCCTCGGAGAATGCGCATACGTAGTCGTGTGTCTCGATCGTGCGCAGTGGACGCAGACCGAGGCGATCCAGGCGCGCACCGATGATGGTGCCGTCGCCGAACACCAGCGCTGCCGGTCCGTCGTTCTTCTCCTCGTACAGCGAGAAGTACTCGAACATCGCCCGCACTGCGGGGGAGAGGGTGGTGTCGTTCTCCCAGGCCGGCGGCATCATCGAGACCACAGCCGTCACCAGGTCGACGCTGTCCTCGATGACGCGAGCTTCCAGAGTCTGATCGAGTCGGCAACTGTCGGACTGGCCGGGCGGACGGACGATCGCACGTCGTTTTGCGCTGGCGACTGCAGCTTCGGAGAGCCGATTCTTCTTGTCGGTGTTCAGTTCTCCGTTGTGAGCCATGAAGCGGAACGGCTGCGCCATCGTGGGATGCGGGTCCGTGTTGGTCGAAAATCGCGTGTGGAAGTACATCGTGTGCACCGCGTGATCGGGGTCGATCAGGTCGCGGAAGTACGGGATCACTTCGTCGGAGTTCAAGCGGCCCTTGAGAACCTGAGTTCTCGCGCTGAGTGAGAGTGGGTACAACCCGCGCAGCGCAGGCGTGTTGTACGCGATGGCTTCTATAGCGAGTAGGGCTTCGTGAACGAGGCGATCGACGACCGCAGGTTGGGGACGCGGAGTGGGGACCTCGAAGATCCACTGCCTGATCGGAAGCTGATGTGCGATCGCAGCCGGCCGAATCGCCGAGTTGTCGACCGGAACGTCGCGCACTGCGAGAGGGGTGAATCCTCGGTCGAGTAGTTCGCGTTCTACCAGTGCGGCTGCGCGAGCATGCTGAGCGTCGTCGTCGGGAAGGAAGAAGTTGCCGACGCAGAAGCGTCCGGCACGTAGGTCGGAGCGCCCGGTGACCTTGCGGAAGAACCGGAGGGAGAGGTCCACCGAGACGCCGCCGCCGTCGCCGACGCCCTCGGAGGACATACCGCCGCGGTGCGGAACCGAGCAGAGAGCTTCGCTGCCCTTGATCAGGACATCGTGGGTCTGCACGCCGTCCTTGCGCGTGATGAACCCGACCCCGCAACTGCTCTTGTCATCTGCGGGGTCGTACAAACCGACGATGGACGTGCTCACTGCAGCAACCTTCTCCCTGTCCTGGTTGCCCGGAGATTGTTCGACCGGGCAGATACGACGGCATGTATTCCGTCAGGGCAGGGCGTCGCTGCTTCGATGAAGCGGCACCCGAATGGGATCAGACTACTGAGTAGAGGCTTACCTTAGTCAAGTCTGTTGGGTGTGACTTGGATCCGAGCAGGTCAGAGGGTTGCTTGGTAGGCAAGTGCGTAAGCGATCTTGCCCGGCTTGTCGTCGGTGTACGGCTTCGACAGCTTTGCGAACTCTCCCTTGGACTCGGCTTTGCCGTCGTTCCAGGCCGACAGGACGCCAAGATCGGTGGCCGTGAATCCGCTGTCGACGACGGCATCGCCCGTCAACGCAGTCTGTGCTTTGGTCACCGACTTCACGGTGCTCAGGTAGCTGGAGAGATCGTCGCGATTCCAGTTGGTGAGGTCGACGGGCGCGGTGTCGCGGACCCACGCACCCCAGTAGAACTCCTGGAAGGGGATCGAGCCTGCGGCAAATCCGATGTCGCGGGAGAAGTACATCAAGCTGCGGTACTTGTCGTCGGCGAAGTTCGCCAGGCCGACGCTCTTCGGCAGGGACTGGACCGGCACCTGGTTTCCGTCGACGTCACGCGACCAGACCCACTTGTTCTTCTCCATCTCGGTCCAGAAGGCACCTTCACTCAGGCCGCTGAGGTTGCCGAGAACTCGAAGTCGCACGTGAAGGTCGGGACCCCCGTCTGCCGTCTCGATGAAGGACGTGAGGGTGTGGTGGCCGTCGGTCAGGTAGAGATCGCCGCGGGGGCCGACGACCACGGTCTTCATGGGTGCGATGCTCTCGGCGGTTTCCTGACCGACCGGGAGCTGGCAGGTGAAGGACGACGGGTCCTTCAGCGTCGACGCCGCAGTGGCGGTCGCGGCCTGGATCTGGCCGTTCGCCTCACACCAGTCGTCGAACTTCTTGTTGATCGTGTCTTTTCCGAGCGTGTATCGCCCGAGCTTGTAGTACACCTCGTCGTGGCCGAGGGAAGGTTGCGTCGCGTGAACGTCGCCGATGCGCACGTCCAGGAGATCACCTTCCTTGGCGCACAGGTACTCCGAGCCACCGGCGGAACCTGAGAACGAACCGGTGGAGATGCCGCCACACGCGAGGGGAGCGGCGACGGCGGGTGTGCCGGCCAGTGTTCCGGCACCGAGCAGTGCCAGTGTTGTTAGTGCCGAGATGACGGAACGACGCATGTGGGGATCTCTCCTGAGAATGGGTTCGCACGTGAAGAAGCTTGCGTCACAATCGCTCAGGGTGGTTTCGGACTTACTGACAACAGACGTCCGCGCGGTGGCTACCACGTGAATTCACGTCGTAGCCACCGCGCGGTGAGCCGGTAAGTCGGTCAGCCCTGCAGTCGGTCAGCCCTGCAGTCGGTCAGCCCTTGTAGTTGTAGAAGCCCTCGCCGACAGCAACGCCGAGCTTGCCTTCGTCGATGTAGTTCTTTTTGATGTAGTCGGCGAATTCGCGCTGCTTCTCGCCGCCCTGGGAGGAGATGTTGTAGACGGTGGTCAACCCGACGACATCCATGATCTGGAAGGGGCCGAACGGGGCTCCGGTGCCGATGCGCCAAGTCTTGTCGACCATGTCGGGATCAGCGATGCCGTCGATCAGCAAGTCGGAGGCCGCGTTGAGGAGCGGGACCAGGAGCGAGTTGAGTACGTAGCCCGCCTTCTCCTTCTTGAGTTCGATCGGCACCATGCCGATGTTCTTCGCGAACTCGACGACCTCGCGGTACACGGCGGGGTCGGTGGACTCGGTGCCCATGACCTCGGCAGTGTTGTTGACCCACACGTGATTTGCGAAGTGCAGTGCGAGGAACTTCTCGGGGCGGCCGGTGAACTCCTTGAGGTCGCTCGGCAGAAGCGTCGAGGAGTTCGTTGCGAACACGGTGTGCTCAGGGGCTACTGTGGTGAGCTTCTCGTAGGTGTCGCGCTTGATGGCGATGTCCTCGGGAATTGCCTCGATGATCAGATCGGCCTTGGCGACGGCTTCGGCGAGATCGTACGAGTACGTAATCCGTTGCAGCGCTTCGTCGGCCTTGCCGTCCTTGGCGCCCTCGACGTTCTCGGCCTTGTAGGCCGCGGCCAACGAATCGAACCGAGTCTTGGCCTTCTCGATGACCTCCGCATTGATGTCGTACGCGACGACGTCGAAGCCGTGGTAGGCGGTCTGATAGGCGATCTGCGAGCCGAGAACTCCGGTACCCAGAACGGTGATCTGCTTCAGTTCAGTCATTTTCGATCCTCAATCCTTTTAGGTGGGTAGTCCGGCAAGGGTCAATCGGACCTGTGCGGCAACGATGTTCGTGAGCTCGTCTGCCGTGATCCGGTCCAATGCCGCGCGGGCTATTTCGAAGTGCAGCACGTTGGAAATCGTTCGCGCTGCAGTGGTGGTTCGGGTGGGGTGGTGGGGGTGACCCTCGTGCAGGATTTGTGCAATCCGCGTTTGCAGGCGTTGCGAGAGTTCGAGGCCTTCGGCCCGGAAACATTCGCTGGGCTCGCCGAACAGCACTTCGCGTTGGTAGATGCCGGTGTTCTCGTCGTTTCGGCGACTTGCGATCAGCAGGGGTGAAACAAGCTCGAGCACACGGTCTTCTGTGCCCGTCGACTTGGCCTCACGCTCTTCTCCCAGTTCGATCTGCTTGCGGTACTCCGCGTTGTACACCATGAGAAGTAACTCGGCTTTGCTTGCGGCGTAACGAAAGAGTGTGCCGCCGGCTACATCGGCGCGGTCGGCGATTTCTTGAGTTGTGACCGCGCTGTAGCCCTTTTCCGCGAACAGATCGGCCGCGGCGTCGAAGATGCGTGTCTGCTTCTCGAGCTTGTTGCGTTCGCGACGGCCCAACTCCTGGTCCGGCTTCGTCATCCCGCTCACCTCGCTTCATTTCGGATCACGCTCATAAATGAGTCTACTCCGAAATGTGGGTGGGGTGGAGTCTCCTCCGTCACATCACCGCAGTCCGCTGACCCAACCGGCGAACACGTCGGAGAAGACGTCCGCTTCGCACGCATGCGCCGATTGGGGGTAGGCGCACTCCGGGTATCCGGCGACGACGGTGGCAAGTTCGACGTTGCAACACTGTGCCAAGAGGCCACGCAGGAGATCTGCAGCCGACCAACCGGCAACGGATACCGCAGGGATCCCCTCTTCCTCGTAGACCTTCACCAGATCGGCGTGTCTCCAGGACAATTCCTCGGCTACCAGTGCATCAGGGTTGAAAGACATGGCGCGGTCGAGTGATCCGCGCAAAAGTGAGTGTGGATCGTCCTCGCCGCGAAGCCTGGTCGCGAGATCGGCCGGCGCCTTCTGCATGACGAACATCCAGGGTTTGCCGTCGGGAAAGACTCCGCCGAAGCCTGCCACGTTGAACGGTAGGTGGCTACTGAGAAAATCGGTCTCCACGTCGACGTGCTGATCGTCGCCCAGATGAATGAAGTGACCGGACGCAATCTCCTCGCCCATTGCCGGCTCGGCCCATGTGTTGTTCCACAGATCGGTCATCCGACTGCCTTCGGGAAAATCGAGTACCTCGAAGAGAAAACCCATGTCTCTACAACTCCCCGTCGAAGTGGGTGGTTACTCCACCGGTCAATCGAGAAACCGTCTGCGCCGAGGTCGCGAGGACGACTCGGCTTGTCTCGAAAGTCATCTCGTCGCGTTCGGTGTCCTCCGATTCGGGATCCTCGGCCAGTGAGAAGTCGAGTTCCACCTCTCGATCAGTGCTGGAACAGACCGAGATCATCAGCCCGAGTCGTTCGTCGGTGAACGACGGGAGCGAATTCTCGGGATGGAAGTCTGCGGCCGCGTGAAAGAAGAACGCCGCCAGTCGTTCGACAAACCCCTCGTCCGTGTGCCGGCTGAGGTACTGATTGAACCGATCGGGGCTGAGCAGTCCGACGTCGAAAACAAGTGTGGGCACGTCGGATTCGAAGACAGTGGCGGGAACCGCATGACTGCGAAGGAAGACCGCGGCGCCGCCGTACCCCGGCAACCTGAACCCGTCACGCATCTGGTGTACTCCCGTCGCAGAGGTGTCCTGTCCACGCTAGGCCATTGCCCGGCTGCGTGCTGCCTACTCGAGTAGGGGGCTTGATGGAAGAATCACCGCCTATGAGTGCTGTCCTGTACCCGCCTGTCGAACCGTACGAGTCCGGTCTGTTGGAAGTGGCGGATGGTCAGAGCCTCTACTGGGAGACACTCGGGAATCCGACGGGTATTCCTGTCCTCTATCTCCACGGCGGTCCAGGTTCGGGATGCACTGTCGGCGCCAGGCGCTTCTTCGATCCCGAAGCCTTTCGCGCAGTTCTGTTCGATCAGCGGGGCTGTGGGCGCAGTCTTCCGCTTGCGAGCAGTCCGGACGTCGATCTGACCGTGAACACCACGGCGCACATCCTCGACGATATCGAGCGCCTCCGTGAGCATCTCGGTATCGAGCGATGGATCGTCACGGGACTTTCCTGGGGCGTCAGTTTGGGACTGGTGTACGCCCAGGCGTTTCCCGAGCGGGTGATCGCGATGGCCTTGGGCGCAATCACCGGAGGGACGAGGGTCGAAATCGAGTGGATCACCCGCGCTATGGGCAGAGTGTTTCCGCGCGAGTGGGAAGAGTTCGTTGCGCCGCTGCCCGTGGACGAGCGTGACGGTTACCTCCCCGCTGCATACGCGCGACTGCTCGCCGACCCGGATCCTGTTGTGCGGGAGAATGCTGCGTTGCAGTGGTGCCGTTGGGAAGACGTGCACGTGTCGCTGATGCCGGGTTGGACTCCGAGTGTTCGATACCAGAATCCGGACTTCCGCCGCGTGATGACCAGGCTGGTCACGCATTACTGGGGTAACGACTGCTTCCTGGCGCCGAATCAGATATTGGACGGAATGGACCGTCTCGCTGAGATTCCCGCGATTCTCGTGCACGGACGCTATGACATTTCCGGGCCACTGGACACTGCCTGGGCGATCCACCAGCGGTGGCCGGGTAGTCAGTTGGTGGTGCTCGACGACGCCGGGCATGGCGGTGGCGGATTCAACGAGGCAATCGTGGAAGCTCTGAATTCACTGGCTCATTCGGTCTGATCGAGTGCACCGGCGCGGGCCGCGGCGAGCGCGCCGGCAGCAGCACGATCGGCAACCGACTGGTCGACGGGTAGATCGGCGACCAGCAGGCGATAGTAGATGGGGGCGGCGACGGCCGCCAGAAAATCAGCGGCTGAGACCTTCTCGGAGATTTCCCCGCGTTCGACCGCCCTGCGGACCACGATGTCTGCCAGTTCGTAACGTGCGGAATAGAACTCGCGCTTGAGTGTCGCAACCTCGGGCGTGCGGACGGCGTCCGAGAACAGTGCAGCCACCAATGCGCCGCCCGACTCGCTGGTCACCAGTGCGACTATCGATCTGGCCATCTCGCGTAGGTCGGATTCGATGAAACCGGTATCCGGGATGGGAACGGTGGTTGCCGACACCTCGACGGCAGCGTCGGCCACCAGTTGGGCGAGCGTGCTCCACCGCCGGTAGATCGTGGTCTTGTGGACTCCAGAGCGGGCGGCTATGTCCTCGATGGTCATCGCTGCGAATCCGCGTTCGGACAGTTCGGCCGCGGTGGCTGCCAGGACGGCCTCGCGCACCCTGGCGCTGCGCCCTCCGGGCCGTTGTGGTGTCGAGGTCATGGGCCAACCTTATCGCAACAAGGTGTTGTGTTAGTTCTAGCCGCGTGGTTCACTGAGCTAATGCAACTGATCGTTGCATTAGAGATGAATTGAGGGGTGTTTTCCCATGTCATACGAATTTCCTGTCGATCACCGAGGCCTCTTCGAAGAGCGAACAGGTCAGTTCCTGAGCTTCGGGCTCCCCGTCTCGGATCTCGAGGAATTGCGCGTGACCATCGACTCGACCTGGGCCGACGCGCCGGGTGGTTGGTCGTACGAGTGGTCTGCGCTGGCGGCAAAGTACTCCGCCGACGGCAATCATTCACTCGCGGCGATGATCTACGGAATCGCCAAGTTTCCCGTGCTGGCCAACGAGTCGCGGCGCCGGGCCCTGCAGAATCAGGTGGACGAATACGTCAAGGCAGCTCCAGGATTCGGGCTCGAGTTCGAGCGTCGAATCCTGTCCCTGGCTTACCGATCCGGCGAGATCGAGCTACCGGTACACATTCTCTCCGTGGACGGAAGGTACGAAGACGCACCCGTCCTGTTGTTCAGCGGAGGCGTTGACGGCTGGAAGATGGACATGCATCCGTTGGTCAGTGCGTTCGCGAAGAACGCCGGCGTGACTGTTGTTGCCTTCGATCAGCCCGGAACTGGTGAATCACCGGTTCCTCTCGATGCTTTCGGTGACGAGGTGATCGACGGATTGGTGGCGACGGCTCGCACACTCGGCAATGGCCAGGTGGCGCACCTGGGAGTCTCTTTCGGTGGCAACTTCGCCGTGCGGTCGGGGCTGACCGGCGCCGTCGATGCGGTGATCAACATCGGCGCCCCGGTCAAGGGTGCATTCGAGACCGCGAACGCAGAGCGCCTGGTCTACGGCATGGGTGACATCGTCGGAAACGCACTGGGTTTCGATGCACCGGCAACCAAAGAGGCACTGGTACAGGGTCTTCGCGCCTTCGATCGCAGTGCCTTGATGGCCGCAGACGACGGCCAGACCCCGATGCTTGTGGTCAACGGGGCCGACGACGTTCACATTCCGCTCTCGGACACCACTCTCTTCGAGGAGCGTCCGAACACGCAGGTACACGTCATCCCGGATGCGGGGCACTGCGCAGTGACCAAGCTGCCCGAGTTGACGCCGATGATGATCGACTGGCTACGAGATGCCCTGTCAGGACCCGCTCCACGAGCCGGTCGATGATCCGCCGCCGAACGTGGCAAATCGATACGTCGCGAGAACGGCCTTGTGATCGGTCGGCCACGGCGTCGGCGAAGCGATGAAGTTGTCCTGGGAGTTCTCTTCCACTCTTTTGTTGTGCACGATCGTCTTTCGCGGACCGATGATTCCGACTGATCCCAGCTTCAGGTCGGAAGCGCGGTCGGCGAAGATGTAGTCGATCCGATCGCGTTCGTCCGCCTCGGGCGCCCAGGTGAGCTGTGAGGTGTCGACGTCGGGATTGTCGGACGGCCAGGTGAAGCCCGGGTGTGTGGCCGGGTTCGGATACTTACTGCGGTAAGCGTCGACGAATCCGGCTTGGTCGAGCAGACGAGTGGATTCCCAGGGAATGACGACACCGTTGTGGTCGAACAGATTTCGCGTGCCGTCGGTCCAATCCAGGGCCGACGGTTCGTTGAAATCGCCACCGAGGATGACGGATCTTCCCTTGGCCCGTTCTTTAGCCGCATCGTCGATGAACGTCGAAATTGCCTTGGGTCGTCCCGAATTGACGTTCACACGCTGAACCGTTTCGGGGTCCGTGACCGGACCGGACGACATCTTGTTCCAGCCGAACTCGGAGAACTCTCCAGGCTTGGGAACACCCGCGCCGTATCCGCGCGGTAGATACGTCGCGTAGGACGTGTAGGCCAGATGTGCCGAGTAAGCAGCGATTTGTTTGCCGTCGACCGTCACGACTGCCTTGATCATCGAGTTCAGGTTGGCTGTTTCCTCGATCGGAAACTTGGAGAGAATCCCCACGTCGGAGGACGCTGCTCCGTAGAAGGTGGTTCCTGATTTGGTCAGCATGTCGGCCAATGCAGTTGTCGCAGTACCGGCTTCCGACAGGAGAATAATCGACGCCTGTGTCGAGATGATCATGTCGGCGATCAGCTGCAGGCCACCGTTGATCTTGGTTCCGCCGTGCCAGGTATTGAGGGAGAGCACTTTGATCTCGTGTGCGGGGTTCGCCCCCGCGACGGAGGTATTGGCACCCAATGTAAATGCGCTCGCGGTGACTGTGCCCGCGGCTACCGCCATCGCCTTGACCATCTGGCGGCGCGTCAATCCATTCATCAAATCCCGGCTCTCGTTGTCGTGTGCTCGAACCCCCGGAAGATGATTACCATCGCTACCTAAACGGACAGTTAACCAATTGCAAAATGGCAGATTTCCACAGAACGCCGTGCGGGCAATAGTCTTCTGATCGTGGTACTCAGTGAGCGTTTCCCCGGTAACAAGACCTTCGCCAAGGTTCGTGTCCTGCCGCCGGTGGTGAAGCTGCTCCTCCTCTCGATGGTGCTGTTCAACATCGGGTTCTATCTGGTTGTCCCCTTTCTGGCGGTACACCTTTCGGGGGACCTCGGATTTGCGGCCTGGATTGTCGGCCTGGTCCTCGGGCTTCGGATGTTCAGTCAGCAGGGAATGTTCTTCATCGGTGGAAGCCTCGCCGACAGGTTCGGCAAGCGTCCGATCATCCTGCTGGGCATAGCCGTTCGTGTGGTCGGTTTCCTGATGCTCGGTCTGGCCGAAAGCATGACCGCCGTGATCGTCGGCGTGCTCCTGGTCGGCTTCGCTGCCGCGCTCTTCGCACCCGCCGTGGAGTCGGCCAACGCGGAATACGGACGCGAACTCGAGTCCGCCGGAGTGATGCGCCGTACCGATTTGTTTGCAGTGGAACAGATGTGCAGTCGACTGGGAAGCGTGATCGGTCCCGCGCTGGGAGCTGCTCTCCTGATGTTTCCGTTCTCGTGGACGGCGTCGAGCGCCGCGTTGCTCTTCGCGATCATGTGGGTCGGGTTCTTCATCTGGTTCCCCCGACCGGGCGATGCACACGACGGCCCGGTGTCGACCTATACGCTGCGCGACGTCTGGCGAAGCGTCCTGACCAACAACAACTTTCTGCTCTTCGCGACGCTCTGCAGTTTTCAGCTGGTTGCGTACAGCCAGCTGTACCTGATGCTTCCGGAACAGCTCGAGCGCGGAATCGGTTCGCAGGCGGCGCTGGGATGGTTCTACGTGGGCGCGGCGGTATTGGTGATCGTCGGGCAGGGACCGACGGTCGCGGTGGCCCACCGCATCGGCCATCGGCGCGCGATCACCTTCGGGCTTGTGCTCATTTCGGTGTCGTTCCTGGTTCCGCTCGTCACCGGCGTCAGCGCCGCAGCTTCGGCGTCGACGCAGATAGTCGGTCTGGCGGTGTGGATCGGGCTGCTGCACCTGGGACAGATGTTGATGGTGCCGCCGATGAGGGACACCATCGCGATTCTCGGTCGTGAAAGCAACCTCGGAGCGCACTTCGGCATGCTCAACACGATCGGCGGTCTGCTCGCGCTCCTGGGAACGGTGGGAGTCGGATTCGCGTACGACCTCGTCGACAACGGCCACGCAGCGCCGGCGTCACCGTGGGTGATGGTTGCGCTCTGCGTGGCCGTGTCGGCTGTGGTGTTGTGGGTGTGGTCCGGCCGAACGAAGGTTATCGACCCGCGATCGTCTGATTGATCTTTGCGACGAAATCTTCCAGCACAAACGGAATGGTGAGCGGGTTCGGCATGGACACCGCGTCGCTGACGATGGGGTCCAAGCTGATCAGGCCGCCGGTCTTGACCACGTTCAGATTGGTGAATGCCGGCTGCGACTCCATCTCGGGACGAGCCTTCTCGTAGTTGTCGAAGAGCAGGTAGTCGCACTCGAGAAGGTCGTAGTTCTCGGCGGAGATCTCGTAGTTCAGCTTGCTCGCGAACCGATCCTTCAGTGCGGCAGGCGCCGTGAACCCCAGTTGCGTGAGCAGCTGAGCGCGCGCCGCCTCGGGGCTGAACGCTCGAAGATTTCCATCACTCCAGCGAATGACGAGAGCTGCCGTCTTGCCTTCGAACTGGGGATTCTCCGCGCGGGTGCGAACGATGAGGTCTTCGACTTCCTGGACCTCTTGCTTTGCCTGCGCGGGAACGCCGACAGCGGTGCCGATGCGGGTCGTGACTTCCTGCCAGGGCAGAACCCAATCCGTCTGATCCGCGGCGTGCAGCACCGTCGGCGCGATGGCGCTGAGCTGCTTGTACAGATCCTCGTCGATCGCGTTGTTGACGGCGATGATCAAGTCAGGCGCTGCAGCCACGATCGTTTCGATGTCGAAATCGGTGGTGGCGTTGGCCAATGGCGTCGGCTCGGCGCCCTGGACTGCAGAGTCGGCCCAGACGCCGATTCCGTCGTCGGTCGAGCCCTTCCACACCGGGACCAGGACGGGAGTCAGTCCGAGGGAGAGCAGTACGTCTGCGTCGCCGATGCCGACCGCTGCGATGCGGCTGGGTGCCTGCTCGATGGTGGTGGAGCCGAACTTGTGGTCGATCGTCACCGGGAAGGCGTTGGCCTCGGCGTGACCACCTTCGGTGCCGGGAGTGGATTCGTCCTTCGCACTGTCGCCGCAGGCAGCAAGGGCAAAACCTGCTGCCGTGGCGAAGGTGACGGACAGCATGGCACGGCGACTCAACATAGGGTTCACGGCAACCTCGGGTTTCATTGTTATGGGACCCTAACCATAGTGGAGTGGCTGTGTCGGCAGTGTTTGTTAACCTCCGCCCATGACGGCGGTTCTCGACTACACATCAGCAGGACCGTTCACCCGCATCGACAAGGTGGACCTGCTCGCCCTCGAGTCGATCTCCACCGACCCCGTGAAAATATGCCGGGTAGTGCCGTACCTGGTGGTCCAACCCGCCGATGCTCAGTCGCTGAATCTGCCTGCCGACCGATTCGACGAAAACCAGATCCGGCCGGTAAGCGTTCTGCTCCAACGCCTGCTTGCGCTCGATCCGGCACCGGTGACCGCCGCCCGGGAACCCGACAAGCGGGTCGTCGGAACCTGTCGGCACTTTGCAGTTTTGAGTTGTGCGTTTTTGCGCTACCGCGGTTTTGCCGCCCGGGTCCGTTGTGGTTTTGCCACCTACTTTCAACCGGGACAGGGCGTGGACCACTGGATCACCGAGTACTGGGACGACGCGGGCAAGCGGTGGATCCGCATCGATTCCGAGATCCTCGGACAGAACGTCCTTCCTCACGCCCATGATCTGCAACCGGGAGAATTCCTCAGTGGTGGTGAGGCGTGGCTGGCGTATCGACGCGGCGAGATCGACGCGTCCCAGTTCGGGGTGTACGGAACCCAGAACTGGGGAGCAGCCGAGATCCGCGGCAACGCTGTGAAAGATCTTGCCGCGGTGAACAAAGTCGAAACTCTGCCGTGGGACGAGTGGGGCCGCATGACCGATGCCTACGACGGAAAGACAGGAGAGGAGTACGACGCACTGCTCGACGACATCGCCGCCGTGTGCGCCGCCGACGATTCCGCTGCCGTGCGAGCAATGTACGAGCACGAGGATTTACGCGTGCCGGAGAAGCTGCTTACTTTCTGAGAGACTTGCCCACATGAATCAGGAGCACCGCCAACTCGAGTACGGACTTCGATTCGACTGGGGGTTGCGCGGCGCCGAAGCGATTGCTGCCGGCGTCGATGTGGCAGTGGTGGTAGACGTTCTCTCGTTCACGACGACGCTGAGCGTTGCCGCCGACGCGGGAATCGACGTACTTCCCTTTTCCTGGAACGACGAGCGCGCGTTCGATTACGCGCGTGATGCCGATGCGGTTCTGGCTGTACGACGAAGTGTGGCCAGAGAGGGGCAGATCAGTCTGTCTCCCCGGACGATTCGCGAGACCGAGGTGCCGAGTCGGCTGGTGCTGCCGTCGCCGAACGGGTCGACTATCGCGTTTGCGTTGGCGTCTCAGGTTGCGGTGTGTGTCGGCGCTTCATTGAGGAACGCTTCCGCCGTCGCGGATTGGATTGTGCACGAACATGGTCCGGGATCGCGAGTTGCGATAGTCGCATCCGGGGAGAAGTGGCCCGGTGGAGAGTTGCGTCCTGCCGTGGAGGATTTGTGGGGCGTTGGCGCTGTTGTGACGGCTCTTGCCTCGACTGGTTGGAGCGGTGAGGTATCGCCCGAGGCGCGGATGGCGGCGGATGCGTGGGCGGCGGTGTCGGATTCATACGAGGACCGCCTGCGGGACTGTGCCTCAGGACGCGAGTTGATCGCCATGGGGTTTCCACACGACGTCGCCATCGCCTCGGAACTCGACGACAGCGACACCGTACCCGTTCTCGAAGAACATGTGTTTCGAGGTCAGCGCACCGGGCGTCGGTTGAACAAACTCCGCGCCCAGAGGTAGGAGAGGATGGTGATGGCGACGCACCATCCGATCGCGAGTATCGCGTTGTTCCCGATAGCTTCGCCGAGAAGAAGTCCTCGAAGAGTCTCGATGATCGGAGTGAACGGCTGATACTCGGCGAACCATCGCAACACGGTCGGCATCGAGTCGGTGGGGACAAATCCGCTTCCCAGGAAAGGTAAGAGGATCAACACCATCGGGAGATTGCTGGCCGTCTCGACGCTCTTGCTGACGAGACCGAAGGCAACGGACAACCAGATCATGGCGATGGAGACCAGGATGAGAAGTGCAAACGCCGCGACCCATTCCACGAAGCCTGCAGTCGGCCGGAAGCCGACGGCTATCGCCACGGCGATGACAACAACGAGGCTGACAATCGTCTGAAGGAGACTGCCGAGAACGTGACCGGTCAGGACGGACGTGCGCGTGATCGCCATCGTGCGGAATCGTGCAATGATCCCCGCGGTCATATCGGTTGCGACGGAGATGGCAGTACCTTGTGCCGCAGATGCCACGGTCATCAGAATGATCGCCGGTGCAACGTAATTGACGTACTCGGCTCGGCCACCACCGCCGGGGCCGAGGCCGTTCCCGAGCGTCCCACCGAGCACGTAGACGAACAGCAGCAGGAAGACGACTGGCATCCCGACAAGCATCACGGTCATCGACGGATATCGAAGGATGTGTCGAATACTGCGACGCAGCATGGTTTTCGAGTCCTGATAGGCAAGCGTCATGGTGGTCATCGCGCGTCGGTCCTTTCGGTGGCGGTCAGAGTCAGGAACACGTCGTCCAGGTCCGGTGTGTGTACGGAGAGTTCCTTGACGTCGATCGAGTGGGCGTCGAGTTGGTCGAGAAGAGAACGCAGCGAGCGGACACCCCCGTCGCTGGGGACCTGGAGGACATAGGCGGCGTCATCACGCGATGAATCGTCGAAAAAAGCTGCAGCAGAATCGAGCTGATCTCGGTCGAAGAAATGGAGTCGAATGTGGCCGCCGGGGATGTGCCGCTTGAGTTCCGCCGCCGTACCTTGGGCGACTATCCGTCCCTGGTCGAGGACGGCGATGTGGTCGGCCAGCTGATCAGCTTCCTCGAGGTACTGCGTCGTGAGGAAGACGGTGACACCGCCCTTGACCAACTCCCGGATGATCTGCCACATTGTGCGTCGACTCCGGGGGTCGAGACCGGTGGTGGGTTCGTCCAGGAAGATGATCTCCGGCCGCCCGATCAACGTCATTGCCAGGTCGAGCCGTCGGCGCATGCCGCCCGAGTAGGTCGAGGCCAGCTTGTCTGCGGAGTCGACCAGATCGAACATCTTCAGGAGTTCGTCAGTGCGAGTTCGGCGTTCGTCTTTACCGAGATGATGTAGGTCGGCCATGAGGAGAAGGTTTTCCTCACCGGACAGATAGTCGTCGACCGCCGAGAACTGCCCGGTGACGCCGATGCGCGAACGCACCGCGTCGGGATCGTCGGAAGGGTTGTACCCGGCGATGCGGATGTCGCCGCCGTCTGCCGGAACGAGGGTCGAGAGAATTTCCACGATGGTGGTCTTGCCGGCGCCGTTGGGACCGAGGAGCGCAAAGACGGTTCCGCGGTCGACGGAGATGTCGATTCCGTCCAGTACCGTCTTGTCGTCGTAGGCCTTCTTCAGGCCCGTCGCGGTGATGGCTGGTTTACGGGACATCAGCGTTCCTTTCGCTAGATCTTCTTGTTGGATTCTTCTCGAGGCTCCGAACGTCGAATGACGATGTCGCCGTAGCTGGTGTGCGCCCGGACGTCTACTTGGCGTTCGGTCGAAGCCGGTCCGTGCGTGGCATTCATCTGGTTGTCGACGCGACCGAAGGACGTATGAGCGTCGAATCGCGCGGCGGTTCCGGATCGAACGCCGATATGGATTCGCCCGGCAGCCGTCTTTGCAGATACGACACCGCTCTCGATGGTCTCGAAACGTATGTCGCCGTTGGCGGTTGCGGTCGTTGCGTCGGACTCGGCGTGCTCCACGGCGACACTGCCGTTGGCGGTCTTTGCCTTCAGCGCGCCTGTGATCGTGCCGATGTTGATGTCGCCGTTGGAATTCTTGACCTCCGCGTTGCCGTCGACGCGGCCGATGCGGATGCTTCCGGACCCGGTGCTCGTGTCGATGTCACCGGCTACATGCTCGACGGTGATCGCGCCGGCCCCGGTGCTGACGTTGAGCGGTCCCGTGGTGTCCAGTGTGCAATCGCCGGCCGAGACCTTCACGCGTGATCGTCCGAGAGTGCCGTCGGCGCGGAGGCTGGCAACTGCGGCAGTGCCTTCGAGTTCCGAGGCGGACGGAAGTTGAACGGAGATGTCGACAGATCCTGTCTTCCCGAAAATGCCGAGGCCGCGCTGCTTCGGAGTCTTGATCTGCAGCCGGCCACCGGCGAATTCGACGCGCGTTTGTTCGGCGACTCGAACGTCGACCTCGCGAGACGAGTTGCTGGGCAGCACTTCCACGACAGTGTCGTTGCGGTCGCTCGCAGCGATCCGGATGTGCCCGACTGCCACGTCGAAGTTCAAGGTGATGGGGTCAGGTGTGCTGAATGTAGGCATGGTGATACTCCCGATGAGGTTGTCTCGGTTGGTGAAAGAGGGTGGTGCGAAAAAGTGGGCCGGTGTCAGTGCACCCAGCCGGTGAAGCTTTCGGAACCTTGGGACGTGCGCTGTCTCGGAATGCTTCTGTTCATGCCGCCTTCCAGAGCCGTTGCAGCCGAGCGAACCAGCCACGCGTTGACGGAGATCCCGGCTTCCCGGGCCGCCGCCTCGATCCGGTCTTTGAGGTCTTGCCCCAGACGCAGGTTGATTCGAGTCATCGAGGCGTCGTCGGACTCCGTGACAGGACGCGGTGCCGGAGTCGGTTCCTCTTCGATGGGGGCTGGAGCCGGTTCACTGATGGCCGGTGCCACCACGAATTCGGGTTCGCGTCCCCGCAGGCGCAGGTCCACCGAACCCGGGGCGAGGTCACGCGTGATCTCGGCAGCTGCCGCAGACAATGCGTCGAGAAGGGTGAGTCGCACTGCTGATTCCAGCGGTGCGGTCAAACGATCGGCGAGTGCCTTTGCGTCGTCTCCGCCTGCTTCGGCTGCCACCGCGAGTTCGTGGCGAAGGTTGTCGACGTACGGTGTCAAGTCCATGGCATCACTATGGCACCACTTTGGTGCCATAGCAATAGTTTGGTGGCACATTCGTGTGGGTTTGTTGTGAATGGCCAGGTCAACCGCACGGTCGGGGATTTAGTGCGTGGCCAACTGGCACACTTGTAAGGGTGAGTCCTGCCGAACCCGACCGTCGCCGCCGTATCTTGCTCTGGATTGCCGGAGTGCTCGGCGTCGTCATCGTGGTTGGTGCGGTGGCCGTCGCGGTCGCGCCATCGCGATATCTGCCCTGGGATACCGCCGAGTTCCCGACGGTCGACGCCAGTTCGGTGACTTCGGACCAGGCTCGTGTGCTCGAACTACTCCGATCCGAGCACGAGCAGGATCGCCCGGGCACCTTCTATTCCGACGGTATCGACGAAGAGTGGTGCGCCGATTTTGTCAGCTGGATCATGAGGGAAGCGGGTCGACAGTTGTCGAACCCGAACTCCGGCAGCTGGCGCATCCCGGGGGTGTACACCTTGCAGGAGTACTACCAGGGGATCGGCTCATACGCCGAGAACGGCAGCGGATACACCCCGAACGTGGGTGATGTGGTGATCTACGACAGTTCGAGATGGGTCGGTCAGCACACCAACATCGTGGTGGCAGTGGACGGCGATACAGCGATCACGGTTGGCGGCAACGAGTTCGGCAAGGTGCGGGTGCACGATCTGGACTGGCAATCCGACTCTGCCGTTGTGGGATTCGGAAAACTTCACCCCTGATCGCTGCTCTTCGGAGTCAAGGCGAACCAGCGCGCCGACGCACGCGCTTCACCGCCGGCGTCGATGTGGAGGGTGTTCGTGGCCCCTCGCGCAGTCACCTGCTCACCTCTTTTGATGGGCTGCGTGTACTCGAGGATCGCCCGAAAGGGTCCGCGCCTCAGGTCATCGGTCAGCGCATCTTCCACAGGCTGCCAGTAGATCGCGTTGTTCACGTGATCGAAGGGATCGAAATCGCTCGAGCGCAATGGGAACGGCGTATCCGTTGACGGCGTCGTGTCAGGGGCCGGGTCGATCCACCGACGCCAGTGGAGATGCTGGTCGATTGCGGTCGACGCAAGCGCGGCGGTGAACTTTTCACTGATGGTTGCGGGCATTCCCGTCTTCGGGTCGATGTTGATCCAGAACGCCTCGGTTTCGATCAACCCACCTGCATCGGACCTGATGCGAACCCGCATCGAACACCACTTGCTCGACAGCCCGGAACACCAGCGCTGCAGGTGAACTCGATCCGGCCAGACGACGGGTTCGAGTACGTCGATCACCGTCCTCCGCACCATCCACAGTGGATGGGTCTCCATGGCGCCGCGGTCGACAAGATTGTCGAAGCCCGCGTCTTGGAGGTATCGCGCGATCGCGTCGAGGCGCAGGCTTTTGTCGGTGTGAATGTCCCCTGTTCGCACCGGCCAGGAGGCATGAAAGATGCTGCCGGCCGTCGGAAGTTCTGGCATCGCTATGTGATCGTCGATTTTTGTGCGGTTCATCTGATGCGGGCTCCCGCTGGTCGAAGTCTGGTCGAGCGTTCCAGGCTTGCGGTACCCGATGGCTGGATCTTGAACCATTGGAGTTCACTGTTTTCTCAATACAGATTTCGATGTACTGTCGTTCGCATGGATGTCGAGGGCATGAATGTGGTGACCAACGTGGCGGTGCTTGCGAGGTTTGGGCATGCACTGTCCGATGAGACTCGGACACGGATACTGCTCGAGCTGAAGTCCGCGCCCCGGTATCCGTCCGACCTTGCTGAAAAGTTGGCTGTGACCAGGCAGAAGCTGTCCAACCATCTGGCCTGCCTGCGTGGCTGCGGCTTGGTGGTGGCCGTCCCCGAAGGGCGCCGGACCAGGTACGAACTCGCCGACGCACATATCGGTCAGGCTCTCGACGACCTGCTCGGGGTCGTTCTCGCGGTGGATCCGTCGTACTGCCCGGACAGCGAGTCAGAGGGGTGCTGCTGATGGTTGCGCCGCTCGATCACGTCGGTCAGTCGGCTGCCCGACGAGCGCTCTTGTCGAGAAGAATTCGCATCTTCGTGGCGATCACGATCAGCTACAACGTCGTCGAGGCGATCATCGCGTTGACGGAGGGGACGCGAGTGTCTTCCGCGGCCCTGTTCGGGTTCGGTCTTGATTCGGTGATCGAAGTGTCCTCGGCGGCAGCGGTCGCCTGGCAGTTTTCGGCTCCAGATCCGGCGAGTCGTGAGAAGACGGCACTGCGAGTGATTGCCTTCTCGTTCTTCGGGCTCGCTGCGTATGTGTCGTTCGACGCGATCCGGTCACTGTTCGGTCTGGGCGAAGCGCAGCACACTACTGTCGGAATAGTCTTGGCTGCAGTGAGTTTGGCGATCATGCCGGCCCTGTCCTATGCGCAGCGCCGAGCGGGTCGGGAGTTGGGTTCGCTCTCGGCGGTCGCGGACTCGAAGCAGACGCTGCTTTGCACTTACCTCTCTGCTGTCTTGTTGGTCGGTTTGCTGCTCAACTCGCTGCTCGGCTGGTCGTGGGCGGATCCGATTGCCGCACTGGTCATCGCCGTCATCGCGGTGAAAGAAGGCGTCAACGCGTGGAAGGGCGATCCGTGCTGCCCGGTTGTGGCTGTGCCCGAGGGCGGGCATGAGTGCGACTGCTGCTGAGTGGGCACTGGTTTTGTCGAGTGGGCACCCTCTGCGGCGCGTCAGAGAGGGTGCTCACTCGGTGAAAGGGGTGCCGGCTTCTGCACGGCTCTTGATGTGCGCGGCCCGTTGCTCGAGAAGACGCCGCAGATAGGGGGCGACAGCCAACCTCAGTGCCAGGTGCCCGAGCACAGATTCAGTTGAGTGAACACCCTTACAAGTACGCCACAGCCTGTGTTCAGTCGAGGAAAAGGGTGTCAGGTCTGGTTTGCGTTGCCGACAAGCGGGTACGGGTCGGTGACCTGCGGTTCATCCGCGACGGGTGATGTTTTCGCTTTCCAGCCCCTCGAGACTGAGTAAGGGAAGTGCATTCTGTCGAAAGGAACGCTGATGACTGCTCCACCGCGGGAACCCGCGAATCACCCTGTCCGGCAGGGTTTCGCGGTCGGTACGACGTTTGCAGCAGCAATTCTGCTGCTCACCGCAGGCATTGTCGCTCTGCTTCAGGGCATCGCGGCCGTCGCCGACAACAATCTGTTTGTCGTGGGTATCAACTACACGTACAAGTTCGACATCACGACGTGGGGTTGGATCCACATCATCTTGGGCATCATCGGAATTTTGGTGGCCCTCGGCCTCTTCACCGGTGCAGTGTGGGCCAGGGCGGCGGCAATCGTCATTGCGTCGCTCTCGATCATCGCCAACTTCTTGTGGATGCCGTATTACCCACTGTGGTCGATCCTGGTCATCGCGCTCGATGTCGTGGTGATCTGGGCCGTCGCGACCTGGGATGGAGACAGAGTCTAGGCGCCGAACAACTCGAGAGCAGTTGGTCCCGACCGAATCGACTCGGTCGGGACCATCGCTCGTGCGCGGGCAATCCGTCGGATGGCGGCTCGGATCAGTCTGGGAGTCGACGCATTTCGGCGACGGTCAAGCCGAGGGAATCGAGACGGGCCATGATGCTTCGCATAGCAGTGTGGTCCGCGACGGGGCCGTACAAACTGGTGAATCCACCGGCCGCACTGGCAACACTGAGTTCGGGAAACGCGGCCTTGACACGGTCCGACACTTCGCCGTCGATGAGGAATTGATACCGAGTGGGAGCATTCATCAGTGTCCGCTCCATTTCGTAGGGCCATGAGGTCCGGGACGGCACCGCTCCGAGCCTCGAAATCACATGTCGTCAAATGTAATCGGCGTCGCTGCTCGATCCAGGACTCCGCATCCGTGAGATCCAGTCTTACTCCCGCACGCTTCCGAGGCGTCATCCCCAACGGGTGAAAGTCGTCGCAGTTCCGTTCATCCCTTTTGTGTGAGGCTCCGCAGAGCCGTCACCCCTAGTGTCGACCGGGAGAGAGAAGAGGTCGGCATGGGATCTGTCATCGGGGATCTGTTACCCCTCGCGGTCGGCGTTGCGGTATCGCCGATCCCGATCATCGCGGCAATCTTGATGTTGTTGTCCAAGCGTGCCGGCAGTACCAGCGTCGGATTCGCCTTGGGCTGGATACTCGGAATCATCGTCGCCACTGTGATCTTCGTGCTCCTGTCCAGCAAGCTCGGCGACTCCGAGGGCGATCCGTCAGCGACGGTGTCGTGGATCAAGCTGGCGTTGGGTGTGCTGCTACTTGCGTTCGGAGCCAAGCAATGGCGCGGCCGCGGAGGTGAGCACGAAACCCCGAAGTGGATGCAAGCCATCGACGACATGACTGCTGCCAAGGGCCTGGGCTTGGGCTTCGCTCTGGCCGCGATCAATCCGAAGAATCTCATGATGTGTATCGCGGCCGGAATCTCGATCGGATCCGCCTCGCTTGGATCCGGAGAAGTGATTGTCGCTGTTGTGGTCTTCACGATCATCGCCGCCTCCACGGTATGCGTACCCGTGATCGGCTATCTCGTTGCCGCGGAGCGGCTGCGCAGTCCGTTGGCGAAGCTGAAGGTGTGGTTGCAGGACAACAATGCCACCGTGATGAGCGTGCTGATCCTGGTCATCGGCGTCGTTCTCATCGGCAAGGGCATCGGCGGTCTCTGACAACTGGAGGTAGTTATGGGATCGCTGCTACTGCAACAGATCCCGCTGGCGCTCGGGATCATCATGAGCCCGCTGGCGGTTGTCGCCGTTGTGGCCGTACTCTTTTCCGAACGAGCGCGTGTCAACAGCATTGCGTACCTGATCGGGTGGTATCTCGGAATAGTTGTCGCGCTGGCCGGTTCGTACATCATCTTGACCGCACTGCAAGTTCACCAGCGCACACACCCGCCGCTGTGGGTCCCCCTCCTCCATCTCGTTCTCGGGGCGACGCTGCTGGCGGGAGCTTGGTTCGTCTACTCGCGCAGCCGCCGTGGCGTCCAGGCGATGGCGGCTGCAGTGGCGCCCGGCGACGTCGTGGCTGCGGCACCTCAGCTGCCTAAAATGCTCCAGTCGGTGGAGCATTTCCAACCGGCGCGGTCAGGTGTGCTCGGTTTCGCTCTTTTCGTTCTCAACCCCATCGACATGTCGTGTGCCATCGCCGCCGCCATGAACTTTCGGCTCAGCACCGTGGCGCCCACGTCGCAGATCGTCTCGGCCGTGATCTTCTCGCTGGTGTCCGTGACCTCGGTTGCGGTGCCCGTCGCGCTCCTACTGGTCAAGAAGGAGGAGGCAACCGAACCGTTGCAGAAGATCCGCACCTGGATAGCCACCAACACGCACTTGCTGAACGTCGGGCTCCTCGTCCTGATCGCGGCGATGCAGATCAGTAAAGGGGTGCAAGGACTATGAGTGCTCCGCACACGCGGACCTGGTGGGTCTTCGGGTCGTTGTCCGACTACCAACGCGCTTGGCTTCGCCCCGACATCATTGCGGGCCTTACGGTGTGGGCTGTCCTTGTCCCGGAAGCGCTCGCCTACGCCACCATAGCCGGAGTTCCACCGGTGGTCGGACTTTATGCTGCGGTGCCGTCGCTGATTCTGTATGCAGCGGCTGGCAGTTCGCGCCATCTGATCGTCGGGCCGATGTCGGCGACCGCAGCCCTGTCCGCGACGATGATCGCGCCACTGGCCTCGGGTGACGACGAGCGTTTCATTGCGTTGTCGGTCGGGTTGGCGATCGTCACCGGGCTCGTCGGGCTGCTGGCGGGATTCATGCGTCTCGGATTCATCGCCTCCTTCATCTCCGAACCGGTTCTGAAGGGATTCATCGTCGGTCTGGCGCTCACGATCATCATCGGTCAGGTGCCCAAACTTCTGGGCGTGGACAAGGGTGAGGGAAACTTCTTCGTCCAGGCGTGGACAGTGGTGAAGGAACTGGGCGAGGTCGACGGACCGACCGTGATCATCGGATTGCTCAGCCTGGCAATGGTCCTGGGCGTCAAGAGATGGCTTCCGCTTGTGCCGGGTTCGCTCCTCGTCGTACTGCTGGGCATTACCGCAGTCGCGTTGTTCGGCCTCGATGATCGTGGCATCGACATCGTCGGGCACATCGACTCGGGCCTGCCGTCGATGGGTCTGCCTAGTGGCGTTGGAGCCGAGGACTACCTCGATCTGGTCGGACCGGCGGTGGGTGTTCTGCTCATCGGATTTGCGGAAGGTCTGGGCGCTGCAAAGACGTACGCGGCCAAGGCCGGTTACACAATCGACGCCAATCGTGAACTGGCTGGACTGGGCGCGGCAAACCTGGGATCGGGCCTCTGCTCGGGAATGGTAGTAAACGGCAGCCTTTCGAAGACTGCTGTCAACGGGGGAGCGGGGGCCAAATCTCAGGTCAGTGGATTGGTGGTCGCTGCACTGACTCTTGTGACGCTGTTGTTCCTGACTGGGTTGTTCGAGAAGTTGCCAGAGGCGACGCTCTCGGCGGTGGTCATCGCAGCAGTGATCGAACTGGTCGATTTCTCTTCTCTCGCAGCGCTGTACCGGGTGTGGACGAAGCGGTTGGGCAGCATCTACGGGCACGCCGCGCGGGCCGATTTCGCCGCAGCGATCGCGGCGATGTTCGGAGTCCTGCTGTTCGACACCTTGCCCGGATTGATCATCGGAATCGCCGTCTCGATGTTGCTGCTCCTGTATCGAGTCTCCAAACCGCATGTGGCCGCTCTGGCCAAGGACGGCACGCGCTGGGTCGACACCAGCAGTCATCCTGATCTGAAGACACTCGACGGCGTCGTAGTGGTCAGGGTTGAAGCGGGGATGTTCTTCGCCAATGCCGACCACGTGCGTGATCAGATCACCGATTTGGTGACTGCCGGCACCACCATGGTCGTCCTCGACGCCGAGACGTCACCGTTCATCGATGTCAGCGCGGCCCAGATGCTGGCTCAGCTTCGAGATTCGTTGGCTCGCAAGAATGTGAGTTTCCGTGTGGCACGCGACATCGGACAATTCCGCGACGTTCTGTCCGGCGCTGACCAGGGCGCGCTGAAGGTCGACGTCTACCCGACTGTCTCGCAAGCGCTTGCAGGTCGGGACAACACCTCAGCGTGAGGTTCGCAGCCAGATTCCCAGCGGACCGGAATCTTTGGCCACTGATCCGACGATCGACGACGCGACAACCACGATGGCCGAGAAGATGAACAGCCAGCCGATGACGGTGAACATCACGCCCAGGAGACCGAACTCGTCCTGAGACGTCTTGGTCATCCGCGGCAGAAAAAGAGTGCCGGCCACGTGCAGGCCGGTCAGACCCGTCGCGGTGAGCAGTCCGGACCCGACGCACATGCGAGTGGTCATGCGATTGGCCGTCAGTAGCATGGGCACGGCGGTCCAGACGAGTGCCCACACCCCATAGACCGCAAAAAATTCCAAGAGATTGCCCACTCCCGGAACGCTGTTCAGTTCTCGGCACAGGGCCGCGCCGACCACCGACCCGGCCACGACGAAGACGACAGCGATCCATCGCCACGCCTGACGAAGCGTCGCGGTCGGCACGCTCCAGATACGTCCGTACATGCGGCCGAGAGCGCGCGCGTAGGACGTGGAACTGATCAGCAGCATGAGCAAGCCGACGATCCCGAAAGCCGCAGCAGTGGAGGTACTGGTGATTTCGGCGTTGGGGAGTTGGACGCCGAGGTCATCCTTTGCGGCATCGGCCAACGGCTTCAGCTGCTCCAGGGTGGACGCCGCGATCATGACCGGCAGCAAGGAAGTGAAGGCCTGGGCTGCCAACGTCATGGCGCTGTCCACGAGTCCGACTTCGAAGACCCCGATGGTTGCATCGGTCGCCAACCGTCGACTCGGTGTGCCTCTCGCCCAGACGGTCAGTCGATCGCGCGTATCGGAATACAGCTTCGGGGGCATGGAGGCAGTCTTGCTCAGATGAGTCCGCCGCGTCGCGCAGCCTTGAGTGCGTCGCGTCGGTTGCTCACTTCCAACTTGCGATAGATCCCACGAAGATGCGTCTTGATGGTGTTGACGGACAGGAACAGCGTGTCGGCAATCGACTCGGTGGTGTCTCCCGAAGCGAGTTCACGCAGCACGGTGTATTCGCCCGGGGTGAGGATCGGTGCACTCACCAATTCTTGTGGACGTATGCGGTTGCGTACCTGTTCGGCGAATGTTTCCTGATCACCGAAATGCCCACTGAACTCGTCGAACACCGGCCGCAGGGATGGGCCGTAGTCGAGGAAGGGACGCAGCAAGTTACCGGCTTCCGCGGCGCGTAGCGCTTTGTGAAGGGAACGAAACGACTTGCGCTCGTGACCTGTTGCAGCGTGGATCCCGGCTTCGAGTGTCCAGGCGTAGACGTGATGTGCGAGCAGCGGGATTTCGGAGGACCCGAGAGCTTCGGAAACTTCGGCGAGTGCTTCCGCGAACTTGTTGGACGAGAAGGCGACGGCACCCCGCGCGAGATGTATCTCCGCGGTCTCGCCGAACCGATCGGCCGCATCCCGTACGAGTCGGGCTGCCCATTCCACTTCGCCGACGGAAAGGCACGCGTTGACGACGGGCGGTAGAAGAGCCAAGGTCGCGAACGCGAAGGTACGTAATTCGATCGCGCTGAGCATCGCGTCGCGGACATCGGCGGCGGTCGAGCGTCGGTCGGTCGAGCCGTCGAGACTGTGAAGGCCGAAGGTTACGACGGAGTGCCACCCGAATGCCGGCGTGCTGGCGCCGAGAACGTCTGTGCTCCGGTAGTTTCCGATCGTCGGGATGCGGTACGGAAGCTCACTCGAAGCGCAGAGATATGCAGCAAAGGCGGCCACCGACGCGGACAACTCGTACTCCGCAGTCGTCGTGATGCGATGCTCGACCGCGTAGTCCAGAGCGTAGATGGAGTGAGCCCTCATGGCCCCGATGTCTCCGCTGAGGGAAGCGACATAACCCAGTCCGGTCAGCGACTTCAAGACGAATCGCGCCCTGCCCCGCAGCGTCCCGAGTGCGACGGCTTGAGTGTATTCGACAGTCGCCCTGTCGAACTCACGTCGAAGTAAGTGCGCAGTCGCCAACTCCATGTGTGCGTAGGCTTCGACGTCGGAGTGGGTGCTGTTCTGACGCTGCTCCAGACGTGACGCCAGCGGCTCGCTGTCGGAAGTTACCGTAACGCAGGATATTTCCAGGCTCATTGCCTGAAACAGTGGGTCGTCTGCAATCGGTGGATGAGTTGCTTCGAGAAGATCGAGGCACGTCGTCGCCGAGGTGACGTCACCGGAATGGAGGGCGGCCGCCGCCAGCACCAGCCGGGTGATCGGGGCTTCAGAGACCTGCGTCGACACGGATTCGAGGACTCGCACGACGTCTCCACAGTGCCCGTCGAGTACGAGGCCCAGCCCGCAGCGTTCGAGAAACGCGATAATGCGGCGTGGGTCGCCGATCGACACCTCGAGTTCGAGCGCTTCGAGTTCGAGGTGATTGCTTTCGAACCAGGACGCGGCTCGCAGGTGTGCGCGATTTCTCTCGTCGTGATCGACGCGACGGAACTCTGCCCGAAGATGTTCGCGCAACAGCGGGTGATAACTGAACCACGTTGTGTGATCGGCGGAGTCGGTACGGGTGACAGGGAAGTTGAACTGAATCAGCGAGTCGATCTCGGACCGTGCGTTCGAGTCGGTCAGAGTTTCCGCCAATTGGGCGGAGAAAGAATCGACCACCGATGTCCGCAGCATGAACGAGGTGACATGTTCGGGCAAGGACGTCAGTACCTCGTCGACGAGAAAGTCTGCGATCGGGCGGGGCGTGTGCGTGAACTCGTCGAGCGCATCGCCGATGTCGCTGCGGCCCGCCAGAAACGCTGCGGTGAGGCGAACGACGGCGCCCCACCCCTTGGTGAAGTTCTCGACGATTGCAAGCTCGTCGTCGCGCAGCGTGATGTTGTACTCACCGAATATCGCGGTGATCTCGGAGCGGTCGAAAGCAAGATCGGTGGATGCGAAGCGGGTGAGTCGGCCGTCGAGAGCCAGGCGATGCCACGTGAGCGGTGGTTCGTAGCGGGCGGCGACGATGACCGACAGGTTGCCCGGCGTCTGGGTGAGAATTCGATCGAGCAGACTGATAGACATCGGATCGTGGAGGGTGTGAACGTCGTCGAGGATCAACGTTGTTCGGCGCTCGTGCGTTTCGAGGGTCTCCGCGAAGTGCGCGAGCCATTGCTCGACAGGTGGCCTGGATCCCGTCTGCGCGGGAAGCCTCTGGCCTGACGTGTCGACGGATGTCGCGATCGCCTCGGCGAGGGATTCACACAGTATCGACACGTTGTTGTCGCGCTCGGCCAGTGTCAGCCAGGCCAGCGCAACATCAGGGGAGGCGCGCGAATATTCGCGAGCCCAATCGGCCAGCAGCAAGGTCTTCCCCGCCCCGGCCGGAGCCGAGAGCAGCCCGACGGGCCCGGGTCCCGAGCCTTTGGTGGCTGTGGAGGCGGTGAGCTTGCGATGCAGGCGCGGACGCGGGACCAGTCCTTTGACGGCAGATGGCGGGTGAAAACGACCGTTGAGTACGGCACCTGGCACGTGCGCTTGCCCGACGCGGTGAGACGCGTCGAGCGTTAGTGCAGCGGCATCACGAAATGGGCTGCTCATCCGACTCCTGTTCGACTGGCTGCACTGGACGTGACCGCTGGATCGACATTTTGAACGAGTTAGATGATGTGAAACTACCCAATTCGGACACTTGTTAAGCGTCCAAATCAAAAATTCGGACCAAAGTCCCTGATTTAGCGAGTCCCGATTTCGAACTCCACGAATCGTCCGTTCGGCTCTACCGCGCTCAGGTGATGTCCTGGTCCTTCGGCGTGACGCCATGGAGCAATATGTCCGGCATTCGTTCGACCAGGGGTGCGGATTCGTCCTCGGGCATCAGCATTCTCAGGACCATCGTGCCGCCGACGATGAACAGCATCGTTGCCTGAGCGTCCCGCATCGCGTCGGTATCACCGTCGCCGCGGTTCAGCATCTGCGCGAGCATGGCGATGCCGGGGCCGCCGAACTCCGACCACAATGTCGACGGCAGGTCGCCGCGCTCGGCGAATGCGGAGAGCAGGCCCGGCAATGCGGCCTTCACCTCCGGCTTTGCAAAGAGTTCCAGGGTGTAGTTGCACGAAGCCCGTACCCATTCTTCGGGGTCGGTGGCGTCGGCGACGGGCGGAGGCTCGTCGACCCAACCGAAGACTGCTTCGAAAACCAGGTGGGTCTTGGACGGCCACCGACGGTACAGGGCGGGCTTGCCGACGCCGGCGCGCTCGGAGATCGCCACCATCGTCGTTTTGTCCCAGCCGACCTCGGCCAGCAACTCGCGTGCTGCGGCCAGGGCTGAATCACCGATGGCGGGATCGCGGGGCCTCCCGCGTAGCCGTTCGGTGTCTTCGTCTGGGGTGACGATGTCTGGGGTGACTTCTTCGAAATCCATTGTGAATAGCGTAACGCAGTGTTACGTTTCTCCATATTCGTAACACGGCGTTACGTTATCCCTCGGGTGCCCTGTGGAGGTGCGCGTCATGACTCAATTGCTCGAAGACTCGACCGTGGTTGTTTCCGGTGTCGGAACCGGTTTGGGGCGTGAAATCGCTTTGGCTGCAGTCCGTGACGGGGCCAATGTGGTGCTCGGCGCAAGAACCGAAGAGAATTTGAAGTCCGTCTGCGAGGAGATCGACCCGACCGGCGCTCACGTCGCCTATTCAGTGACGGACATCGCCGATCCGGAGTCGTGCTCGCGCTTGATCGATACTGCCACCGAACGTTTCGGCCGGGTGGATGCGCTGGTCAACGTCGCGGCCAAGGAAGACGTGTTCGGCGGACTCGAAGGCGCTGATCTGAGTGCCTGGAAGGCGATGCTGGACGTCAACGTCATCGGAACTCTCACTTTGACGCAGGCGGCGTTGCCCGAATTGAAGAAGCGCGGCGGCTCTGTCGTCATGATCGGCTCGCAGGCCATGTTTCATCCGCAGTTGCCCCAATCGGCATACGCGACGTCCAAGGGTGCGCTGTACGCAGCGATGTGGTCGCTGGCAAAAGAACTGGGACAGTATCGAATCCGTGTCAACACTGTAGTTCCGACATGGATGTGGGGACCGCCGGTACAGCTCTACGTCGGCCTCGCGGCGGCCGACCGTCGGGTCCCCGAAGAAGACATCATCGCCGAGATCAGCAAGAACATGCCGCTCGGTGAAATCCCGGCAGACGACGACGTAGCGGATGCCGTGGTCTTCTTCGCGTCCAATCGCGCGCGAATGTTGACCGGGCAGACGCTGTTCGTCAACGGCGGCGAGTTCTTCCGCTGATCGTCGATACACCATCTGTTGACTCTGCTCTGGAAAGGACTGTACTGCAATGAAACACAAGGTCATCGTCTGGGGAACGGGCGTCGTGGGGAAGTTGGTCATCCGCGAACTGCTCGATCATCCCGAATTCGAACTGGTCGGCGTGATCGTGCACAACCCGGAGAAGGACGGCGTCGACGTCGGCACACTCATCGGAGTCGAGCCGGTGGGGTTGGCCGCCACGATCGACAGCGAGGCAGCACTCGCCGTCGATGCTGACGCGGTTGCATACTTCGGTCCGACTGCTGAATTCGCCATCGAGAACATCGCGAACATGTCTCGCTCTCTGCTGTCAGGTAAGCATGTGGTGTCGACGTCGATGACGCCGTTGGTCTACCCGCAGGTGTGCCCGAAAGAAATGCTGGAGGACCTCGAAAAGGCTTGTCGTGAAAGCGGAAAGTCGTGCTTCACCACGGGAATCGATCCGGGATTTGCCAACGATCTCTTCCCGTTGACGCTCATGGGCGTCTGTGGCCGGGTGGACAGCGTCCGCGTGCAGGAACTGTTGGACTACGCGAACTATGCAGGCGACTACAGCTCCACGATGGGAATCGGCGTGTCGGTCGATACTCCGGCGGTACTCGAGATTCCCGAGGTGTTGATCTTCGCCTGGGGTCACACCATTCCGATGATCGCCGACGCCGTCGGAGTCAAGTTGGACCGTATCGACACCGTGTACGAGAAGTGGGCCGCCACCGAGCCGATCACGTATCCGTTCGGTGTCATCGAACCCGGTCAATGTGCCGCAGTGCGATTCGAGATCCGCGGTTGGGTGGGTGACGAGGCGAAGATCGTGATCGAGCACGTCAACCGCATCACCAACGATGCCGCAACACACTGGCCCAGAGCAACTTCCGTGGAGAACGACGTCTACCGCGTGATCATCAAAGGCAGTCCGGACATCACGCAGGAGACCGCGTTCCGTGGGGCGCTCGACGGAGATCCGATCACCGGAGGTTGCCTGGCGACGGGAATGCGAGCGATCAACGCCATTCCGATGCTCGACGACATCGACGCCGGGCTCGTTTCAGCGCTGGATCTTCCCCTCATCGCCGGGCGAGGCACCATCCGATCATGAAGGTGCTCTTGACGGGAGCCTTCGGGAACATCGGTTCGCACGTTCTGACGGAACTCGTGCGCAGAGGTCACGACGTTCGTTGTCTTGCGCTGGCAACTCCCGAGGATCGCAAGCGGGCGAACGCCTTTCACGGGATCGAGACGATCTGGGGCGACATTCGTGACTACCAGACCGTCGAGGCCGCGGTGGCAGGGGTAGATGTCGTAGTTCACTTGGCCGCAGTCATTCCGCCTGCCAGTGAACTCGACGTTGCTGGTGCGGCGAAGGTCAATGTCGAGGGAACTCGTAACGTCGTCACGGCAGCGCTGGCGCAGAGCGGTCCACCGAAAGTTCTCTTTGCGTCGACATTCGATGTTCACGGTCGAACGATGGATCGGAAACCGCCTCGTAGAGTGGATGATCCACTCGAGGCGACGGATGGTTACACAGCCCAGAAGATCGAAGCCGAACGCATAGTGCGAGAGTCCGGTCTGACGTGGTTCATCCCGCGGTTCGCCGACGTTCCGATCATCGCCGCACGTGGGGCCGATCCCATCATGTTCGAGATCGGCTTGGACAACAGGATCGAGGTGCTGCACCCAGATGATGCGGCCGTCGCTCTCGCCAACGCACTGGAGACGCCACAGGTGTGGGGCCGGGTGCTGTTTGTCGGTGGTGGTGAGTCCTGTCAGGTGACCTACCGTGACTATCTGGCGAGGATGCTTGGCGCCATGGGGTTGGAACCGTTGCCCGAGACAGCTTTCAGCGGCAACGAATATGTGACGGACTGGGTGGATACCGAAGAGAGTCAGCGGCTGTTGCGGTATCAGAGCCGTAGCTTCGACGACATCACCGCGGACATCGCAGCCACGCTCGGCTGGAAACGGTGGATCATTCCGGCGATCAAACCGGTGGTGAGACGATCGATGTTGAAGATGTCGCCCTATCTGTGATTCTCGGGCCATTCGGCCGGCTGTGGAAGACTGGTTCCATGAAGCGGATGTCGAGAGCTGTCCTCGCAGGCGGAATAATCGCAGCGTCGGTAACCGGAGCCTTGGTGGGTTGCAGTTCTTCCGACACCTCGGTGGCGCCGACCACCGCGTCGTCGTCAGCGACGGCACCGCCTGCAGATGCCAAGCCGCCGTCGTCGCCGGAATCCGAACGGGCACTCTTCGATGCGGTGGACCGCAATGATCCGGCAGCGATCACCGCTGCCCTGGCTTCCGGTGCGAACATCGAAGCCCGCGATCAGGACGATCGGACTCCGCTCGTCGAGGCCACCAAGAACAACGCCGTCGCTGCGGCGTCCACGTTGATTCTCGCTGGTGCAGACGTGAACGCGAAGGATTCCATGCAGGATTCGGCCTTCCTGTATTCCGGAGCCGAGGGATTGAACGAGATTCTGGCGCTCACGCTCGCCCACGGCGCGGACGTCGACAGCGTGAACCGTTACGGCGGTACGGCTCTGATTCCCGCGAGTGAATACGCTCATGTCGAGACCGTCCGGATGCTGATCGCTGCCGGGGTCCCGGTCAATCACGTCAATGATCCGGGGTGGACGGCGCTACTCGAAGCTGTTGTCTACGGCGACGGTTCCGCGCGCTATATCGATGTGATCACTCAGCTCCTCGACGCTGGGGCAGATCCCTCGATCCGGGATGCGTCAGGAAAGACCGCGTTGGACAATGCCGAAAGTCGTGGTCAGTCAGACGTTGTGGCGCTACTTGAATCGCGGAGCTGACGCCAACGAGTCGGGCTGATTCCGTAGGCCAGCCGAAAGCGTCGGCTGAAGTGGCCGGCGTCGACAAAGCCCGCCCGGTGCGCGATGGTCGCGATCGGCAGGTCGGCGGTGGCCGGTCCACGAAGTTCTTCGCGAGCCTTCTGCAGACGCTGGGTGATGATCCATTGCTCGATCCGAAATCCGTTGTCCGAGCAGATCTTGTACAGCTGTCGCAGTGAGATGTTGTGGGCGTGAGCAATTCGTGCGGGATGCAGTGCTGGATCGTGAAGGTGTTCGCGGATGTATCGACGGATCGAAGCCGCGGCGAGTGTCGATCTCGGGGCCGAAGCGTCGGGATTGGAATGCGCGATGGAGGTGACCAACGCGCGCGCGAGTTCGATCGAAGCCTCACCCAGTTGTTCGGCCGCGGGATCGGTGTCCAACAGGTCGGCGCAGCGGAACAATTCGCGAACGTGCGCGATCATCAAGGGGTACAGATTGCTGTGATGAGGCCGGGTCGCTGCGTCGCGGACGGTCTCGATCGGCAATCCCAGACGATCCATCGGAACGTAGAGGCACTGGGAAGCGCCCGCTCCCGACCAGGAGAAATCGTAGGTCGACGTCAGGTCCGTCATCAACAGTTCACCGGCGGGCACTCTGCGTTGTTCGTCGTGTTGGTCGAGATGGCCGATCCCGCTCTCCTGCAGGGCAATCGCAAGGACGGGCATCGATGCGGACCGGACGTGGCGTGGTGTTCGGGCCAACCGCATACCAGTCGACTCGGAGCGGAACAGTGATGCTGCACCGAGGTTCCACACGTTCATTCTTGCGCTCACCCGTTCCGGGGTCTCCAAGTGGATTGCGCACGGAACCGAGGCACGACCCATCGCGTCGACAAAGGCGTCCGTGCGTTGGTCAGGCTCCAGCACGGATGTATCCAGGAGCAAAGCCATGCAGCCCTGATACCCCGCGATGCGGACGCTCAACCAGAAGTTGTGCAGTGTGAGCCCAGAAGTCTGCACGGACAGTCACGTCCGTCGCACCAGGTATTTCTAGGATCGAAACGGGCATGTCCCGGCTTACCGCAGTTTCTCGCTTTTCGACGAGAGTGAAGGAAACGCATGAAGATCTCACGTGTATTCACAGCAGTTCTGGCGTTGCTCATGACAGTTGCGGCCGGACTGATCTTCGGCTCTGGTGCCGCGGTGGCAAGCCCCATGCCAACTGTCGTTCTCGTTCACGGCGCCTTTGCCGACGCGACCAGTTGGGACGGCGTTGCCGCCGACCTCCGTTCGCGTGGCTATCGCGTCGTGGTGCCGGACAATCCTCTACGCGGGCCCGCTTACGACGCATCCGTGATCGAGAAGACGGTTGCGGATATCGACGGGCCTGTCGTGCTCGTCGGCCACTCGTACGGCGGCGCGGTGATCACCAATGTCCACGACCCGAAGGTTCAGTCGTTGGTGTACATCGCGGCGTTTGCTCCGGTTCAGGGTGAGCCGGTGCAGATCACGATCGATCCCATCAGGTTCCCGGGCAGTCAATTGCTGCCTCCGGCGTTGGGATTGAAGATCGTGGACGATCCTCACGCGATCGGCGGCAAGAACGTCGACGGCTACGTCACCGACGAGTATTTCCATTCGGTCTTCGCTCAAGATGTTTCGGACGAAACAGCGGCAACGATGTTGGCGCATCAGAAGTCGATCGCGCTGTGGGCAAATCTGGAACCGGGTGGTGCGCCATCGTGGGCGAACACACCGAGCTGGTATTTGGTCGCCGGTGACGATCGCGTGATTCCGCCGACAGCGCAGCGGTTCATGGCAAATCGCATGGGCGCGAGCACCAGCGAACTCCCGACCTCGCACGCATCGCTGGTTTCACAGCCAGGGGCAGTGGCAGACGTGATCGTGGCGGCAGCTCACGGTTGAGTGAGCGACCGCCACGAAAGCAGAACAGGGTCAGGCGGAAACGATCACCGAGGAGCCGTGGCCGAACAGGCCCTGGTTGGCGGTGATACCGATGCGAGCGCCTTCGACCTGACGGCCTTCGGCCTGTCCACGAAGCTGCCAAGTGAGCTCGCACACCTGCGCAAGTGCCTGTGCGGGAACGGCTTCGCCGAAGCATGCGAGACCGCCGGACGGATTGACCGGGATGCGGCCCCCGATGCTGGTGTCACCCGCACGCAGTAGGTGCTCGGCCTCGCCGCGCTTGCACAGGGCGAGGTCTTCGATCCAGTCCAGTTCCACCGAGGTGGCGAGGTCGTAAACCTCGGCGACGTCGACGTCCTCGGGAGAGATCCCGGCTTCTTCGTATGCGGCGTAGCCGATGGACTCCTTGAACGTGCGCTCCGGAGCGGGGACGGCGGAGCTGGAATCGGTGGAGAAGTTCGGCATGTCCATGATCGTCTGCGGGAACGTCGGCGTGACTGTCGAAATAGCCTTGATTCGAACAGGTTCCGCGATACCCATCTTGCGGGCGTATTCCATCGACGTCAGCAAGATTGCGGCGCCACCGTCAGAAGTTGCGCAGATGTCGAGCAGGTGCAGGGGATTGGACACGACGGGGGAGGCCAACACGTTTTCGACGGTGACTTCCTTGCGGTAGCGCGCATTCGGATTGGCCAGCCCGTGCTTGGCGTTCTTGACCTTCACGTTGGCGAAGTCCTCAGCGGTTGCGCCGTAGAGGTCGATGCGACGACGCGCGTTGAGCGCGAAGTACGCCGGGTTGGTCATGCCCATGAGGCGGAAGCGCAGCCAGTCCGGGTCGTCCCAACGCTCACCGGCAACGGGAGCGAGGAAACCCTTGGGCGTGGTGTCGGCGCCGACGACCAAGGCAACCTCACTGAGGCCGGCCAGGATTCGAGCGCGCGCAGTGTCGAGTGCCTGGGCCCCCGTCGCACACGCGGCGTACGACGTGGCGACGCGAGCGCCGTTCCAGCCGAGTGCCTGGGCGAACGTGGCTCCGGCGACGTATCCGCCGTACCCGTTGCGGACGGTCTCGCCGCCGACGATGAAGTCGACGTCCTGCCAGTCGACACCCGAATCGGCGAGCGCGGCGCGAGCGGCGGCGACGCCGTACTTCACGAACGACTGGCCCCACTTGCCCCAGGGGTGCATGCCCACACCCAGTACTGCGACGTCCTTGCTCATGACTGCGACTCCTGATCGGCGGCGACAGGCTTCCAGCGCCACGTCGTACGAACTCCGGTTTCGTCCGTGTACAGCGGCTCGACAACCAATTCGACGGTATTGCCGACCTTGAGATCGTCGACGCCGTAACCGTCGGCCACCTGGCCGAGGATGACGATGCCCTCAGGCAGCTCGACTGCTGCCAGAGCGAAGGGCTCGTACGGATCCGAGCGCGGGATGTACGGCGGTGGCGGCTGGTACTGCGCGTCGGTGTACGACCAGACGGTGCCGCGGCGGGAAAGTTCCACGTCGTCGAACTCCTCGCTGAAGCAGCTCGGGTTCTTGCAGAACGTCGCCTCACGAGGGAAGGAAATGGTGCCGCAGGATTGGCACTTCGTGCCGATCAGAGCAGGTTCGTCGCCGGTGGTGAACCAACCCTCTACTGCAGGTGTCACACTCCCGTTCGGCGCCGGCGTTGCAGTCTCGCTCATGCAATCCTCATCTGGTTGGCGCGCCTGATCCTGAGATCGTGGCCCGCTGTGCCGCTTACTGGAACAGGTTGCAGTATTACACGATTTCCGCCGCTGACGGGCAAAAATTTTCGCTGAGTGGGACGCCCGGCTCAACGCAGACAGCCCCGCCGGGCAGACGAGTCTGCAGGCGGGGCTGTGTGCGTGAAAGTAGCTGTTTACCTGTGGTGGATCAGCGAGCGCGAACGGGTCGACCGAATCGACGGGCCGGCTTCACCCGAGCTGCGGCTTGGAGGATCGACGTGACCTCGCCTTGATCGAGAATCTTCTCGCGGACGCGATCGTGGGCAGCGCCGCGTTCCAACTCTGCCTTGTCGATGGAGTGCCAACCCTCGCGGTCGACAACGTCGGACTGCCGAGCTCGGACCAGACGATCGACGGCGGAGTCGTCGGCGACAGGGTTGGTCAAGCGGCCGTCGTTGAAGTCGTCGACGAGCATCCTGATGGTTTCCTGCGCACAGGACTTGTTGGTGCCGATGAACCCACTCGGTCCACGCTTGATCCATCCGGTTGCGTAGACGCCGGTGGCGGGATCACCGTTCGGAGCCTCGAGGACGCGGCCGCGCTCGTTCGGAATGACCGAACCACGCTCGTCGAACGGGACGCCGGCGATGGGCACTCCGCGGTAGCCGATCGAGGTGAGAACGAGCCCGGCGTCGATGGTCTCGGTATCGCCGGTCGCCTCGATCTGCACGGTTCCGTTGACGTCGACCAGGGCGTTGCGAGCGAATTCGATTCCACTGACCTGGTCGTCGCCGGTGATAGACGTCGGCGTGAGCAGGTAGCGCAACGTGATGCGCTTGTTGCCGACGTCGACGTGATCGCGGTTTTTCAGGGCTTCGAGTAGACGCAACTTCTGCTCGACGGCGTGTGGAAGCTCGCCGCGTTTTGCCAGTTCTTCGGTTGCCGAGTCGAGAACCATGTCGTCGGGTCCGACGGACAGTTCGATGTCCGGCAGTGCCATCAGACCGGTGAACTCGGGAACTGTGAACGCTGACTGCGCGATTCCGCGGCGACCCACGATGACAACTTCTTCGACACGACTCTTCCGCAGAGCGGCGAGTGCGTGAGCGGAGATGTCGGTACCCGCCAACTTCTCGGGATCGGCCGTCAGGATGCGAGCGACGTCGAGGGCGACGTTTCCGTTTCCGATGATGACCGCGCGGCGATGCGAGAGGTCGAAGACGTCGTCTGCGTGATCAGGGTGGCCGTTGTACCAGGCCACGAAGTCCGTGGCCGAAGCCGTGCCACGCAGATCAGCACCCGGAATGCCGAGACCACGGTCGGACGATGCGCCGACTGCGTAGAGCACCGCATGGTGATTTTCGAGCAGTTCGCTGTGCGAGATGTGCTTGCCGATCTCGACGTTGAGGTAGAACTCGAAACCCTTTTGCGCGGCGATCTTGTCGAACAGGCGGGTGACCTGCTTGGTCTTCTGATGATCCGGAGCAACGCCGGCTCTGACCAAGCCGTACGGGACCGGAAGGCGATCGAAGACGTTGACCTGCACATCGGGCTGCGTCAGCAACTCGTCCGCGGCGTACATCGCCGACGGGCCGGAACCGACGATCGCCACTCGCAACGGCGGGCGGCCCTTGTCGACATGGGCTGCCGGGATGACCTTGGCGAGAAGTGGCCGAGGCCGCTCTTCCTTGTAGAAGTCCGCATTGATGGACAGGAACACTCGCTGCGGGTCGGTCAGCTTCGATTCGGGGACGATGGCATCGACCGGGCAGGCCGAGACACATGCCCCGCAGTCGACGCAGGCCTGCGGATCGATGTGCAGCATCTCGGCGGTGAGGAAGTCCGGCTCGTCCGGCGTCGGATGGATGCAGTTGACCGGGCAGGCGTAGACGCACGAGGCGTCGCTGCAACAGGACTGCGTGACTACGTGTGGCATGGCGCTATGAGTCCGATCTCGACTGTCCGGGAGCTACGCGGCGGCGTTGTGCGAGCTGCGGTGAGGTTCGCTACGGAAGCGTGATGCCCGGCCGTCCATCTTGCAGGCCTTCCACACCAAGCGCGAGGCACGGTTCATCAGTCCGGTGTCGGTGGCCAGCATGCGGACGTCACCGAAGTAGTTGCGCAGGGTCTGACGCGATTCTGGCAGATCCCAGAACAGGTCCTTCTTCACGGACTTCGGGATGTCGAACTGCTTCCAGAACGACTTCGGCGGGATGACGATGGCGTCACAGAGAATGCGCATGACGATCGGGAACAGCAGCGAGAGGACAAACCGGTTCGGGCGTGACATCAGCGGGATGCGACGGCTCAGAAGCTTGTGCGCGAACGAGATGTGGCGCGCTTCCTCGGCCACGTGGATGGCCATGACCGACTGCATGATCGGGTGGATCTGGCCGCCGGCGCGCAGGATGCTCTTCTGGATGTGGTCGATCGGCTCTTCACCGGCGAGGACACCGACGAAGAACAGTTCGGGGAACGGACCCGCGGCGAGGGGGATGAAGGGTGCAAGCATCTTCATCGGACGGCTCATGCCCGGAGCGTCGGCACCGATGCGGTTGACCATCTCCTGGAACATCATCGTGTGGTTGCACTCTTCGACGGACTCGTGCGTGCAGTAGCGTGCCTCGGCCGAATCGTTGGGCAGCGAGAAGACGTACTGCATCATGCCGCGGATCAGGATGTTCTCGAACTGGAGACCGACCTTCGCGACGTTGGCCTGGCGCCACATGCCGATTTCGATCTGCTTGGCCTCGGACTGCGCCTGGTACCAGGGGTGTGCACCCAGCGGGTCCGTCTCGGCCGGGAGGATCCAGCGGCGATCGTTCGGGACGACGGCGAACTCGGGGGAATCCCAGTCGATGTCGAGGTACGGGTCGAAGTGCTTGTGCACCGAGCCCTCGGACAGGAGTCGAAGCGTCTCGTTGTACGAGTCGTCGGATGCTTCTGCGCGCTTGTCGAGCGGCGATGTGAGCGTCATGGCGTCTCCTCTTCGTTTCGGTCACCGCTGGTGTTTCTCGCGGTATTCGGTGGAATCGAGGGCCGGTTGTGTGATCGCTGGCACTCGGTCTGGATTTAATGTAACCCGAGGTATCAGGAAAAGCTAGTGGCAGATACTCCTGGATCTCGACGAATTCTTGACACGGTCGAAACGGCGCCATAACTTACTTTTGAGTAATTTCCGCGGTGCGTCCGAAGTGGGCTGTTCAGGGACGGGTTCGCACCGAATCGCACGCGAAGATCGAACCGAGGCCGACGTGATCAGATCGATTCTCAGCAATCTCGCATTGAGTCCGCCGACGCGTCTGCGCTCACTTGTTCCGTCGCGTGGCGTCACGCTCTCCGACAAGACAATCGTTCTGACGGGAGCCTCCTCGGGGATCGGTGAGGCGACCGCCCACCTCTTGGCCCGGCGAGGAGCCGAGATGATCCTGGTCGCGCGTGGTGAGGAAAACCTCGAACACGTGCGGGACGCGATCCACCGCCAGGGAGGGTGGGCGCATATCGTGCCTGCGGACCTCTCTCGAGGGGAAGCGGTGGACGAACTCGCGGAGACCATCGCCGATCGATTCGGGTCGGTCGACATACTCGTCAACAATGCGGGTCGCTCGATCCGGCGTACCGCGTTGGATTCGGTCGACCGATTCCACGACTACGAGCGCACCATGGCACTGAACTATTTCGGACCTACACGACTGACGCTGCGTCTGCTGCCCGCGATGCTCGAGGCGAAATCCGGACACATCATCAACGTCGGAACCTGGGGAGTTACTGCCGGGGTGATGCCCAGGTTCAGCGCCTATCACGCGTCGAAGTCTGCGCTCAGTGCCTTCGGCCGAAGCCTCGGAGCGGAGTGTCACGGCACCGGTGTCGATGTCACGACAGTGCAATTCCCGCTCATACGAACACCGATGATCGCGCCGACGGCAGATTACGTGAGCCAGCCGGCGCTGACAGCCGATCAAGCTGCGTCGTGGATCTTGCGGGCGATCAATACTCGCCCCGCCGAGATGTATCCGCGATACGCGGGGCTTCTCCGGGCGATCGATGTTGTATCCCCTTCTGCTACTGACGCTCTCGTGCGCAGGGCCGGGATCTGACCTGAACGTACGTCGAGCACCGGGGCATGGTGATGCCCCGGTGCTGATGTGTTCGATTGTCGCGATTCACGCCGCTGTCGGTGGGCTGTTCCCGCCGATCGGATGCTGATACGGATCAATCGACATCGGTGGATAGAACACTGTTTTTCGGTCGGGGCCGATCTCGACCCGCCATTCGGTGTGGTGCATCGTCCGATGATGATGACCGCACAACAAGATCAGATTGTCGAGATCTGTTGGGCCACCATCGTTCCAGTGAACAATATGATGAGCATCGCACCACCCCGATGGAGTCCCGCACCCCGGAAACGCGCACCCACCATCCCGGACGGCCAACGCGCGCCGTTGGGGTACCGTCGCGGTTCTCGCTTCCTTACCGCAGTCGAGCGGAACACCGTTCTCATCCAACAGAATCCGGGTGACCGAGCAATCACAAGCCAACATCCGGGCGGTGTCGATGCTGATCGGTCCCACCCAATCCGTCCACGCAAACCCCAACTCCTCCGTGGAGGGCAACAGATCCTTCAAGGCTTTGAGGTCGGTCATGTCTTTCGCCGACGCAGTCACCGTGATGTGCGGTTTCACCCCACCCTCGATCGGACCCAACCCCGCCCGCTCGTACCGCCGCAACAACTCGCAAAACCCGTCCGCCCGTCGCAGCGCCGGAGTGCGGGTGTCTTTGACGCCGTCCTTCTCCGGCGTCGGCGCCGACAGACTCGACAACAACGTGATCAGACGGGCACCGTTGACCGCATCCAGATCACCCTTCACTGACACGCGCCCGTACAGGCCTTTCGAGGCGTAGAACTCGTTGCGCTCCGAATCCTCCCCGACCGGGACGCCGTCTTCGCGTTTTCCGTACTGCTTCTCGATCCGCCGGATCGCCGCCCGCACCGCATCACAATCGGCAATGTTCTTCGAGGCCAGATCAAGCAGGATCCTGCGGGCCTTGTCGACGTCCGCCGGGGTCATGTTCTTGGGTGGATGCTGACAAAACGACGCCACCTGACGGGCCTTCAACGCATCCACGTCACCACGGTGAAAAGCATCGGCGACAACAGGTTCGAGCAACAGCAACCGCGCCAGACTGACCAACAGACTGCACTCACCGATCTCCAAATTCGTCGAACCGTGCAACCACTGCGCGATCGCCCGAAAACCCTTCCCGACCACAGTCTCCCGGGAAAACATCTCCACGATCAACAACACCATCCGCGACTGCAATTCGTGCCGGACGCGCACCAGATCCAGAACCTCACTCTTGAGGTCCTCGCCATCCAGCTGCCACGCTTCCCGACTGTCCATGCCGAAAGTTTAATCGAACAAAGTTTCGAACACAAGGGAATGTGGATCGAAAATGGCTGCTATCAAATCGATTTCGACATTTCAGACATTCGGTTGTGGGCGGGTTGCCGACGTAGTCCACGTGCGCCGACGAGTGCGAGCGCCACCATCAACCCGGAGCACAACAGCATCACGGCAGTCTCGATGAACTGAAATTGCCAGTACCGACTCTGCGGGTGATAGGCCACGGCGTAGTGATCGATTCCCTGTTCTCGAAGGCAGTCGTCGATCTCGCGGTCTTGCTGCTTTTGATCGGAAGTATCCGAGGCCCTGCACACTGAGTAGTCGGCGTCGATCATGTTGCTGTCCATATCGGCGAAGCCGGCACCGATGACCCACCTCGAGTCGAGATTTTGGTACGGAGACGGTGCGTATTCTGCGGCACGTGCCCGTCCGTCGATGGGTTGGACTTCGATGTCGGGAGCCGAGTAATGCTCGCGGACCATTGCGCTCAACGCGACGGGCACGATCAAGAACACGAGAAGAGTCGTGACCATCGCGACGACGGTGTTGCGTACGAGCAATGCGGCCGCGCTGCCGGTGACCATGGCGACAAAGGTGTAGGCGCCGAGGACGATTCCCGTCGTGTGAAAATTGGGGAACTCCATCAACGAGAACGAGGTCATTTCATCTGTTGCGGTTGCTCCCCGGCCCAGCGAATGGGTCCAGCCGAGCACCAGGCCCAGGACTGCCAGCCCCAGCGTGATGGGAACGAAGACCACCAGGACCCGCAAGAAATACCATCGAACAAGGCTGGTGGACTCGAGAAAATCGAGGTTTTCGGGGCCTTGCTCGAAGTCTCGGGCGAACGTGGTGACGCCGACCAGCATTCCTGAGGCGAAGGGAAGCAGGAGTGCGAGAAGCGTCGTCAAGGTGAGAGCGGTGTCGGCGCGGCAACCGCCACCTCCGTCGTACCAGCGTGAGCAGATTTCTCCGAAAACCCAACTCTCGCCTGAACGCTGAACGAACCACCCTGAAATTGCGACGGTCAGGATCAGGAGAAAGATTACCGCCAATGACCATACGATCTGCCCTCGGCATTGCCGCCAGGTCGCGTAAATCATCGGCGTATGCGGCTCGGTGATGTGTTGATGCGTCTCATGATCAAACAATACTGTTCGTTTGGTAATTCGCATGGATTTCAAAAGCCGATACCCCGGACCTTTGTCCGAGGTATCGGCCGGAGGTCAGAGGCAGAAGAAACTGAGCGAACTGATTGCCGCGTTCTGCTCGAGTTGGCCGGCATCTCCGACGTTGCCGGCGGCGACTGACAGATCCTGAAGGGAGAGAATAGCGTCCATTGTCATTTCCTTTGTTGATCGGCATGTTTACCGATGGATTTGATCGATCGAATTTTCTTGCGGTGCTGATTTCATTTCAGGTTTTTGGCCTGATACTTCTGTGCTCCAATCTTCCGGGGGTGATTTCTTCCGAACAATTAGGAGATGTGGCAGTTCGACGCGCACATCAGTGGAAACGACTGCCGGGCAGTTGACGATCCGGCATGTCGGAGCAATGCCAGTATTCCTGCAGATCCGGTTGCCCAATCTGTCGACAGTCTCAGGTTTTGCTCGCCTGGAAAGTGCAGGCTTCCTTGGTGATTGACGGAGTGAAGGCCTAGAAGTCCCAACTGTTGGACCAATGCGCTTTCGTAATCGGAGTCGGCATAGGGGGTCTTGGAGAGCTCGACCAGAAAGAGAATCAATCCAGCTCGACCGTTGACCAGCCCCGCTTGGGCAGTGAATTCGACTGTGGCGGCGCGGGATATCGCACGCACCGCAGCTGCGTAGCGCGGTTCGTCGACATGGCGCAGAAGTTGTAGAAGTACCAGGCCCACACCGACCGATCCCGATCCGAGATACGGCATTGTCCGGCGCTCCTCTCGCAGCTGCATCGACCCGTCAGGGCACATCGACATCACCGACAGATCGATGTCGACGAGCTGGCGTGCGTGTTCCAGCGATCGAGGATCACCGCTCAGTTCGTAGTGGCGAGTCCAGAACAGCGCTTGTCCGCTCGGTCCCCGCATCAACCCACCTCGGCCGGCCACTGCCCAAGGCGGCCCGTCGGCGACGCGGACATGCGCGCGAGCAGCTGAAATTCGTTCGCTCAGAGTTTCAGTCACGACGGCGAGAGTGGGTGACACGATCGGTCGTGAAACCGATTCCTCGAGTAGTAGGCAACCGATTCCGGAAAGGCCGCTGAAGAGGCTGGAGTCGAGCTCGTCGAGTGGGGCTCGACACAAAGTCTCGACCCATCTGTCGGCAGTCGAATGTCGCCCGTGATGCCGAAAGGTGTGCACCGCACCCGCCAGCCCGTCGAAGAAACCGAACTGTGGTTGCGTATCCGAATCAACCTGATGTTCAGTCCATTCCAGGACTGACTCCAAGGTGTCGGTGGGAAGATCATCGGCGAGCAGGTTTCCGCACGAGCCGTGCGCAATGCCGTAGCCGTTCACCTCGAACTGGGCGATGTCGCCGGGAAAGAGTCGATCAGCGCGGGCGAGATCAAGCGAGGCGAGGATGCCGCAGCGCAATAGAGCGGCCGTGCGTTGCAAGGTTTCGTTCGACGACGTGTCCCAACGATGCGGGCGATTCTCCGGTTCCGGCGGGAGTACGTCGAGCATCGAGTAGAGCGAGGCACGGAAGGCACGAGGAAGATCGAATCGAGACACCGCATAGTCGATGAGTTCGGGGATCTTGTTGCAATCGAGAGGGAACAATGTAGTAAGTGGGACAAAGAGTCCCAGCTCGATGCATCCCAAGGAGTATCGATCCGCCTCGATTCCTGTCAACTGTCGAGGTGCGGTGTATCCGGGAGCTCCGGTGGACCGGGGCGGATGCTCGTCGATGTTGTGGGCCATCTCGAAGTCGATGATCCGAATACCGGACGGTGAGCACATGACGTTGCCAGGGTGTAGATCGGCGTGAACGATTCCGGCGTTGTGGAAGCTCTCGACCGCGGTGGTCAACTGTTGTGCAATTTCGAGTGCCCAGGTTCTGTATTCCGTTCGGGAACCGAGTGTCTGGTCCGCGCGTATCAGTGGGTAGCGGAGCGCAATTTCCTGATTCAGGGGAGTGCCGGGAGCGCGCTCGGTGACAAGGAAGTGATGTCCCTCGCGCTCGAACAAGCTGATCGCAGAAGGTGGGTACGGGTTGTCGGCCAGGTGAGTCAATTTGTCGTACTCGTTACGGATCCGGTCGATTGCGTACCGGCCGTTGGCGTCCGGGGCGGTAAAGGGACGGCCTTCTTTGATGACCAGATTGACGCCGTTGCTGTCGAACGCAGAGTAGATTCCTCCACTGTTGCTGAAGTGCAGGGCTTCTCGAATCGAGAAGGGGAACTCACCTGGTGATTTGAGTTTGTCTTGTTGTGCACGAACAAAGTCCGGGATTTGTACCCAGTCGGGAGTCCTGAAGGAAGTGCCGCGCAGATCTGGTTCGAGCGATCCGTCAGGACGCCGAATTGCCGGGACACGATCGCCGAACGAATCGTAGGTCTGCATGGGCAGGTACGCGCCGTATCGTAGGTAGAGCGGTCCACGGTTCCAGCGCACATCGCTGAGGATGTAGGGTCCGTCGGCACCCGCGACAAGCCCGTCCAGTTCGGTGATGACACGTTGTGTGGCAACACCATCCGGCGGATAGATCGTGATGAATTTTCCGCTGGAAGTTCGATTGGCCTGCTTGCTGTTGGACAACATGAGGTCTGTCGCCGTCCGAAGAAATTTGAACGGCACCAGATTGTGGCCGCAATACGCGGAAACGGTATCGAGCAACTCCTGTGCGTTCGCCTGGGTAGCGGAGCAGTGGATCTTCCATCCCTGTTCGGGCAGCGGATTTCCAGGCGGTTGGAAGTAGTTCCACGGTCCGCTTTGGGGACCGCGCCGCCAGAGTGACCACTCCACCGACTTTGCGGGGACAAAGTGCTGGTCAGTCGGTGTGTCAGGTCGAATCACCGTTCTGATTCGGTCGTAGAAATGCGAGTCGGCACGAGTGAAGGCAACGTATCGCAGGTCCACGCTCAACCTCCCGGTCAGTCCCCCTGCGGTTTGTCATCGATTGGTGCCACGTCCCGAATCCCCATGTGGCTTGGATTGCTTGTGGCGGAAGGTTATCCGATTCCGGACATTTCGGGCGAAGATTGAAAACCTATCATTCGAAAGTACTAACGGTTGGCTGAGGCCCGACGAGGTTACTGATCGTGTGAACGGTCGTTGGTGAGCATCTGATTCGAAGCCCGGCAGCTCCTCTTGACGCGCGGGTTGCGTCGATGGTAATCCTTTAGCGAGCGCTAAGTCAGGGTGCTCCCTCGATCTCGGTCCGGCGCTCGGCGCCACGAAACTCGGGTGCCGGACCGCCCCAGCAGTACACGTCCTCGAAGGGAACGAAGATGACCAAGGCAGTGATCGTCGATGTAGTCCGGATCGCATCAGGCAAGGGCAAGCCGGGCGGAGCACTGTCCGGGACGCACCCTGTCGAACTGATGGCCCATGTTCTACGTTCCATCGTCGATCGAAACGGCCTGGACCCCGCCCTGGTGGACGACGTTATCGGCGGTTGCGTCGGACAGGCCGGTGAGCAGGCTCTCAACATCACCCGCAGCGCGGTCCTCTCGGCCGGATTCCCCGAGTCGGTACCCGCCACCACGATCGATCGCCAGTGCGGATCAAGTCAGCAGGCTGCGCACTTTGCCGCGCAGGGCGTGATCGCCGGTGCATACGACATCGTGATCGCGGCAGGTGTCGAGTCGATGAGTCGTGTCCCGATGGGCACTACGACGATGGGGAAGGACGCTTCCGGTCCGGGCGTCGCGGCTCGCTACCCCGAAGGCCTGGTCAATCAGGGCATCTCCGCGGAGTTGATCGCCGCGAAGTGGAAGTTCGACCGCGAGGCTCTCGACGCATTCGCTGCGCAGTCCCACCAGCGGGCAGCGGAGGCAGCGGCGAAGGGGCTCTTCGACAAGGAGATCCTGCCGATCTCGGTGATCGATGCCGCCGGTGAGACCGTCTCGCACACCGTCGACGAGACGGTTCGCGCGTCCACTACCGCCGAGGGTCTCGCCGGCTTGAAGCCGTCGTTCTACTCGGAGAAGTACGCGCAGCGTTTCCCTGAGGCACAGTGGTCGATCACTCCCGGTAACTCGTCGCCGCTCACCGACGGTGCATCCGCGGCACTGATCATGAGCGAAGAAATGGCGTCGAAGTTGGGGCTGACCCCGCGAGCACGCTTCCATTCCTTCTCCGTCGCGGGCGACGACCCGATCTTCATGCTCACCGCGCCCATCCCGGCGACCCACAAGGTGCTCGCTCGCGCCGGCCTGAGCATCGACGACATCGACACGTACGAGGTCAACGAGGCGTTTGCTCCCGTGCCGCTCGCCTGGGCTCACGAGTTCGGTGCCGACCCGGCAAAGCTCAATCCGTGGGGCGGCGCCATTGCTCTCGGCCACGCCTTGGGGTCCTCGGGTACACGCCTGCTGACCACGATGGTCAACCACCTCGAGGCCACCGGGGGACGCTACGGTCTGCAGACCATGTGCGAGGGCGCCGGCATGGCCAACGCCACCATCATCGAACGCATCTGAAACACATAACCTTTCGAAAGGAACTCTCATGATCGTCAACGACAGCGTCGCCGTCGTCACCGGTGGAGCATCCGGCCTCGGCCTGGCCACCACCAAAGCCCTTCTTGCCGACGGCGCCAGCGTCGTCATCATCGACCTGCCGTCGTCGAACGGTGAAGCCATCGCCAAGGAACTCGGCGACCGGGTCCGCTTCGCGGCCGCAGATGTCACCGACGAGGCCGCGGTCACCGCTGCACTCGACGTGGCCGAGTCCCTCGGACCCCTGCGCGTGGCAGTCAACTGCGCCGGAATCGGCAACGCAGTCAAGACGGTCAGCAAGAAGGGGGCCTTCCCGCTCGACGCTTTCAAGAAGGTCATCGACGTCAACCTGATCGGCACCTTCAACGTCCTTCGTCTTGCTGCGGAACGTATTTCGAAGACCGAACCCATCGACGGTGAACGTGGCGTCATCATCAACACCGCCTCGGTTGCAGCCTACGACGGCCAGATCGGGCAGGCTGCGTACTCCGCGTCGAAGGGCGGCGTCGTCGGTATGACGCTCCCCATCGCCCGCGACCTCGCGTCGCTGCTGATCCGCGTCAACACCATTGCGCCCGGTCTGTTCAAGACCCCGTTGCTGGCCGGACTGCCCGAAGCAGCCCAGGCATCGTTGGGTCAGCAGGTGCCCCACCCCTCACGCCTGGGCGATCCCAGCGAGTACGGCGCGCTTGCTGCACACATCGTTTCCAACCCCATGCTCAACGGTGAGACGATCCGCCTCGACGGTGCAATCCGTATGGCACCGCGTTAATTTCGGGCATCACATGACTGGTGAGGTGGAGTCGGTGAATTCGGTGGCAGTGGACTGGAGGTCCTTCCCGCCGCTGGTGATGACCGACATCCTGACGGCTTCGCTCGAGCTGTTCGACGAGAACGGTTACCACGGTACGACGGTGCGACAGATCGCCAACCGCGTCGGGGTAACCGTTCCCGCGCTCTACTATCACCACGCGAACAAAGAGGCGGTCCTGGTCGCTTTGTTCGAGATCTCGATGAGCGAACTGAATACCAGAACCGAAGCGGCAGAAGCGGAGGCCGGTGAGAATCCGGTACGACGCTTTGCCTTGGTGGTGGAGGCGATTGTTCTCTACATGACCCACCGGTCGCGGCATGCAGCGTTGGACACCGAGATCCGGCATGTCTCACCGGAAAGCCGAAGCCGATACGCCGCCAGCCGTAAACGGCTCGAGTTGCTGATGCGCAGGATCGTCGACGACGGTGTGGCATCAGGAGATTTCGCGGTCACCGATACCGAGGAGACCGTCCGGGCAATACTCGGTATGGCACAGTCACTGCCGCGTTGGTTCCAGACCGGCGGTCCGATGTCACCGTCGCAATTGGCGCAGAAGTACGTCGACATCGCTTTTCATACGGTCGGGTATCGACCGTAAGGTGTCTCGTCCGTAAACGAAGGCGGGCAACAGGTCGAAAACCTGTTGCCCGCCTTCAGAATTTGATACGTGTCAGAGTCGCGTGACTTCGAGTCCACCCTCGTGGTAGTCGGCCCGCAAGCGCTTCTTGTCGAACTTGCCGACGCTCGTCTTCGGGACTTCCTGGACCACAGCCCAGTTCTCGGGCAGCTGCCACTTGGCAACCTTGTCCGAAAGATACTGTTGCAGTTCGGACATGGTGGTTTCGGAACCAGCGCGAAGAACAACCGCAACCAACGGGCGCTCGTCCCACTTCTCGTCCGGCACGCCGATGACGGCAGCTTCGGTGACGTCGGGGTGGCCCATGACGGCGTTCTCGAGGTCGACCGAGGAGATCCATTCGCCGCCGGACTTGATGATGTCCTTGGAGCGGTCGGACAGGCTCAGGAAGCCGTCGGACGTGATGGATCCGACGTCGCCGGTCTTGAGCCAGCCGTCGTTGAACTTGTCTTCCGCGTCGACGCCGTAGTACGACCCGGTGATCCAAGGGCCGCGCACTTCGAGTTCGCCTACGGAAACTCCGTCGTGTGCAACAACTTTGCCGTCGTCGTCGATGAGACGCGCCTCGACAGATGCCGGGAATCGACCCTGCGAGTAGCGGTACTTCCACATCGCGTCGCCGGTGACACCGGCCGGCGGGCGGGCAACGGATCCGAGCGGGGAGGTTTCGGTCATGCCCCAGGCGTGCAGGACGGAGACGTTGTGATCGGCCTCGAATGCGTGCATGAGGGCGGGCGGTACCGCGGAGCCGCCGATCAGAACCTCACGCATCGAGGAGATGTCCTGAGGGTTCTGCTCGAGGTAGAGGTGCAGGCCCTGCCAGATGGTGGGTACGGCTGCGGCGAACGTCGGCTGCTCGCTGGCGATGATCGCAGCCAACGGGGCAGGCTGGAGGAAGCGGTCGGGCATGATCAGCGAGGCGCCGATCATGAACGCGGCGTAGGGAAGTCCCCACGACATGGCGTGGAACTGAGGCACCACGGCAAGCGCACGATCGCCCTGGGCGAGGTTGGGGCCGTCGCTCATGCAGACCTGCATGGAGTGCAGGTAGATCGAACGGTGGGAGTAGACGACGCCCTTGGGATCACCCGTGGTGCCGGATGTGTAACACATTGCGGCAGCGCTGAGTTCGTCGACCTCGGGCCAGTCGAATTCGGTGGGCTGATCGGCGATCAAGCCCTCGTAGGTGTGAACCTGCACGCCCTCGGGAGCTTCGAGTCCCGCAGTGGAGGTGCCGGTGACGATGATGTGCTTGACGGTCGTCAGCGACGGAAGCTGCGGAGAGAGAAGCGGAATCAGGGACGGGTCGACGATGATCACGCGGTCCTCGGCGTGATTGGCGACGTGGATCAACTGCTCGGGGAACAGACGAATGTTCAGCGTGTGGAGCACAGCGCCCATCGAGGGGATCGCCAGGTACGCCTCGAGATGCTCGGAGTTGTTCCACATGAACGTGGCGACTCGCTCGTCGCCCTCGACGCCGAGCCCGCGCAGGGCGTGCGCAAGCTGTGCACAACGCTTGCCGACGTCAGCGTAGGACACACGGCGCGGGCCGGACTCAGTCCACGTGACAACCTCGGAGGCGCCGTGAACGGAGGCGCCGTGGCGGAGAAGTTGCGCAATGGAGAGGGGGGCGTCTTGCATGGTGCTCAGCATGGGCTGCTCCTGTGTGGTGTGTGAGACCGGTGCTTTTGCCCACGGGCCGTCACAAACGATGTGCTGTGGCTGCCAGATTAGTCACAGCACAGAAGTGCTCGCTAGTGCCCCACTGCACAAGCGAAGAACCACGCTATGAGTAGCGCTCCCGGATCGACCACTCCGCGAGCGGCTTCTCCCACATAACTTGCACGTCCGCGGTTTGCGAGCATGGTTTCGGTCGACTCCGCCCCGGCCGCTGCGGCTTCCGCTGCGCTCGCCAGAGCAGCCTCCCGATCGGCTTCCGAGCTCACGGACTGCTCCAACGACTCGACCGCCGGAACTATCGCGTCGACCATCGTCTTGTCGCCGACGCGTGCGCCGCCGAGCGAGGTGATGTTGTCGAGTCCCGCCCGCGCTGCAGCCGCGATCGCCCCGAGGTCGAGTTCGGAGTCCGCCGAGTCTGCGGCAACGCGGAAGAAATGCCTGAACCAGATGCCGAACAAAGCGCCGGAGGTACCGCCGGCGTGGCCGAGGTAGGCCTGCGAGACCGCGTCGAATATCGTTGCAGTGGAATAGGTGTCACGGATCGCTGAGATGTCGAGCTGATCCAGCGCGGCCACCATGTTGGTCCCGAAATCACCGTCACCCGCTCGTCTGTCGAGATCGGTGAGGGCCGGTTCCTGCTCCAGTACCTTCTCGGCCCAGTCCGCAATCCAGCCGCCGACGAAGCTGCTTTCGGCAGTGCGTGAGATGTCGGGTGTGAATGTGGGACCGAAAGATTCGCGCTTGCCCATGCCGGTGTACTCGCGCGCCCTAGCATTCGGCCAGGCGGGCGCTTTTGTTGGTGCGTCCCATAATTCGAGGATTTCTTTGTCTGTGCGAACAAGAGTGATGGACGCGCCTGCCATGTTCAATGCAGTGACAAAAGTTCCGATCAATGTCCGCTCGATGTGAATTCCCTGTTCGTCCAGATAATCTCCGAGTTCGGCGAACAGTAGTTGCAACTCCAGCGGGTGGGTGGCGCCGAGACCGTTGACGACGGCGATGACGCGGTCACCTTCGGCGAGACTCAAGGACTTGATGATCGGGTCCGTCAGCCGCCGCACCAATTCCGGTGCGGGCAGGGCGTCCACGCGTTCTGTGCCGCGTTCGCCGTGGATGCCGATACCGAGTTCCATCTGACCCGCCGGCAAGTCGAACGACGGCTCGTCAGCCCCCGGCAAAGTGCACGGGTGAAGAGCGACGGCCATGCTCCGAGCGGAGTGCGCGACGTGTTGTCCGATCCGGGTCACCTCGGCCAGGTCGTCGCCGCGGGCGGCGGATGCGCCGCAGACCTTCTCCACCACGATGGTTGCCGCAGTACCGCGTCGCCCCGGGCCGCTGCCGTCTGCGCGTTCGGTCGCGACGTCGTCGTCGACCAGGACGACGTCCGTATCGATCTTGTCCTCGCGTAGCAACTCTCGGGCGATACCGAAGTTCATCACGTCGCCGGTGTAGTTCTTCACGATGTGAAGGACGCCGCCGCCGGCGTCGGCAGCCTTGGATCCCTCGTGGATCTGAAGTGCATTGGGTGAGCTGAAAACCAATCCCGGGCAGACGGCCGTGAGCATTCCTTCGCCGATGAATCCGGCGTGCATGGGTTCGTGACCGGAGCCGCCGCCGGAGACGAGTGCGACCCGTCCGCGAGGAAGCGGCCTCGCCCGTGTGAGATATCCAGGGTCGGGATTCCAGGCGATGTCGTCGGTGGATGCGATCAACCCGCGGAGTGCGTCGGGAACAAATGTCTTTGCGCTGCGCATGAACATCACTTCAGAGTAGGTCTAACGTCGACTTCGGGCACGGATCACGATCGACGAGAGGTGGACGGCGTGAAATTGGGGTTGGTACTTGCCGGCGGCGGCGTTGCGGGAATCGCCTGGGAAACCGGTTTTCTGTTGGGCGTTCAGGACAAATCGCCTGACACTGCAGCATCGCTGCTGACTGCGGACGTGTTGATCGGCACGTCCGCAGGTTCCACGGTGAGCGCTCAGATTGCGGGCGGTGCAACACTGCAAGAACTTTTCGACGCACAAACAGCGGACGCGACCGGCGAAATCGATCCGAAGGTCGATGTCGAGGTACTCGGTCAGATGTTCGTGGACGCGATCGCAGGATCGCAGGACCGGGCCGAGCAGCTCCGTTTGCTCGGCGAGGCAGCGATGGGAGCCGACACCGTCGAACCCGCCGTGCGTCGTGCGGTCATCGAGGCGCGGCTGCCGAATCGGTTGTGGCCCGACCGGGAGTTGCGCATCCCGGCGATCAACGCGGAGACCGGTGAGTTGAGGGTGTTCGGCAATGCCTCCGGCGTCGACCTGATCGACGCAGTCGGAGCGAGTTGCGCTGTCCCCGGGGTGTGGCCGGTAGTCACGATCGACGGTCACCGGTACATGGACGGCGGAATGGCCAGTGGCTCGAATGTTCTTCTGGCTGCCGACTGCGATGTAGTCGTGGTTTTTCACCCGCGGCAGACCCTGCCCCGAATCTGCTGGGCGGCAGTCTACGAGAGGAAATCGATGTGTTGGCGCCCGCGCGCGTACTGCCGATCTTCGCCGACGACGCCGTCGTGGAAGCGATCGGAACGAACTCGCTCTCGCCGACAACCAGGCGCCCGGCAGCTGAACTCGGCCGTGAACAGGGCCGGCGAACAGCCGACGAGATCGCCGCTTTTCTGGTGACGGCATGAGTACCGCACGGATTGCTGTCGTCCTGCGCCCGGAACAGCCCCCGGAGGACCTTGTCAGCCATGCGAGGTATGCCGACGAGAGTGGTATCGGTGAGGTCTGGCTGTGGGAGGACTGCTTCTTCGGCGGAGGAATAGCCACTGCTGCAGCTGTATTGGCTGCAAGTGAGCGCCTGGGAGTGGCGATCGGCGTGCTGCCGACCCCGATGCGCAACACCGCGATCACGGCGATGGAGATTTCGGCGCTCGCAAGAGTTCATCCGGATCGACTGCGGGTTGGCTTCGGTCACGGCGTTCAGAGTTGGATGCGGCAGATCGGGGCCAAGGCCGAATCGCCGTTGACTCTCCTGCGGGAGCAGTTCGGAGCAGTCGAGCGGCTACTGCGCGGTGAGTCGGTGACGGTGTCCGGTCGATACGTGAATCTCACGGACGTCACGCTGGCGTGGCCACCGGAGAAGGTGCCGCAGTTGCTCGTCGGTGCGACGGGGCCAAAGACTTTGGCGCTCAGTGGCGAGTTGGCGCAGGGCACTGTGCTCTCGGGTGGGACGACCCCGGACGGCGTGCGTCGGGCGATCGCTCACATCGGGGCGTCGGATCACGAGGTTGTCGTTTATGTCATCTGTGCTTTCGGTTCCGGCGGTCGTGAGCGCGCCCTTGCCGAGGCCGCAGCGACCGGTAGCGAGTCGCCGGAGGATGCGATTGCCGCGGGCACCGCGTCCGAAGTCGCGGCAGCAGCACGGCGATGGGCGGCAGCAGGTGCTACCACCGTGGTACTCCAACCGACTGTTGACGAGCCGGATGTCCGCGAGTTCATTCGCTTTGTCGCGCAGGAGGTTCAACCCCTGGTGACGTAGCTCAGAAGGTTACTCTGGACAAAACCGCGTCGATGTCGGCAGTGCTCACGTCGCGATGTGTCACGAACCGAACCTTCCCGGCAACAGTGACCGCGCCGACGTCGACAGCGGCGAGCTGTGCAACGGTGGCCGACGGATCGGGTGTTGCGGCGAGAACGATGTTGGTGGCGGGTTCGTCGACAGCCCAACCGCGTTCACGAAGCCCCGATGCGAGGCGCTGCGCGTTGTCGTGATCGTCGGAGAGGCGAGCTTGTGAGCGCAGCGCGACGATGCCGGCTGCGGCCAGCACTCCGCCCTGGCGAACACCGCCGCCGAGCATCTTGCGGATCCTTCGGGCTTCTGTGATCAATTCGGGTGATGCGGCGAGTATCGAGCCGACCGGCGCACCGAGTCCCTTGCTCAGGCATACCTGAACGGTATCAGCGCCGGAAGTCAGTTCGGTGGGCGAAACAGCTAGTGCAGCAGCGGCATTCCAGAGACGGGCGCCGTCGAGGTGAATCTTCAAGCCACGTGATCGCGCGGCGTCGACCAGTGTCGTCCACTCGGTCGGATTCATGACGGCACCGCCGGCGAAGTTGTGAGTGTTCTCGAGACAGAGCAGCGTGGTGTTCAACGTGAAATACGGGCCGGGGGAGCCTGCCGCCTTCACGACGGTCTCGGGGCTGGGACGCCCGGGTCCGCCGTCGTGCGGCAAGGCCATCGGCATTCCCTGGGCGAGCCAGGCGGCGGTGCCCAATTCGGAACCCAGGATGTGAGAGTGCTCCGGTGCCAGGAACTGATCGCCGCGGCGAAGGTGCAGCATCAGCGCAATCAGGTTGCCCATCGATCCGCTCGGCACCCACAGTGCGGCTGTGAACCCCAGAGTGTGCGCCACTTCTTCCTCGAGCGCCGCCATGGTCGGGTCGTGATCGAGGACGTCGTCACCGACCTCTGCGTCGGCCATTGCCTTGCGCATCTCCGCGTCAGGCTTGGTGACGGTGTCCGAGCGAAGGTCGATGTACGACGAAGTCATGGCTCATTCGATCAAGCCGCGTGTTCCGGCGTCAAACCGCGGTATTTCCAGGACGGCTCTTCCGGACTGATAAATCGATATCGCTGAGGATGCCTTCCGTGTGATGATGGGCGCCGGCAAGCGCCGGTGAAGAGAACAAGAAGTGGAAGGGGACAGGCATGCGCGACTGGAAGCAAGCGTTGCACCTGCGCGGGCACTCACCCCGCGGCATTTCCCATCCCGCATTCGGGGAACAGAGTGGCGCTGAATACATGCCGTTCCCCAATTCTTGCACTTGCTCCTGACCCGCCTTCGTGTCCAGGAGTTTCACTCCTCGACACGAACTGAGAACTCTCATGCGGAACCCGAACCGCGCACCCGCCGCCGCCTCTCACAGTTGGATGAACCGGTCCGTCCACGTACTCAACGCCACGTACGAGTACCTCGGTGAAGTGAGCGCCGATCGGGCGGTCGTCCTGATCGCCACCGGCTCCGCGCAGTCCACCGAAGACGTGATCCCGGTATTTCCGGTGCGCTCCAAGCACATCGAGATCCCACTGCCTCGGACGATTCTGCTCGCCGAGTACGTGTACGTTGCTCACCGGGTGACGGTCACCGATTCCAGTCGGGCCACTTTTGCCGGTGTTTTCGACCGGGACGGTCGTCAATGTGCGTACTGCGCCGCCCGGGCGACAACCATCGACCACGTCCAGCCTCGAAGCCGTAACGGCCCGAACACGTGGGGAAATCTGGTGGCGTGCTGCAGTTCCTGTAATCAGCGCAAGGCGGATCGCACACCGGCTGAGGCCGGTATGCGGCTGCTGTGGGAACCAAAGGCACCTCGGCGCATCGAGAAAGTGCAGCAGAAGATCTGGCGTGAATTGAGTCGGACGTGACGGCCGAAGGGAGCAAGTGATGTACGCAGACGAGATCTCGAATCTGGCTGAGCTTCTGCCGATTTCGGACGACCGGGTTTGGTGGCAGGCGGAATGCAGAGGGGACCCCGAGCCGGACCGCTGGTTCCCTTTTCCGTCCGAGGGGTATTCCTACGCGACCGACGTGTGCAGCAGGTGCCCGATTGCGGATTCATGTCGTGAATTCGCCTCTGCCACTGGCCAGAGCGGAATCTGGGGTGGAGTGAAATTCGAGCAGGGCAGGATCGTCGCGGCGTGAGGGATCAGATTCCCGGCTCCGCGGCGATCGTGCCCGCTGATACCGCCCGACACAGGGCGTCGTGGTCACGTTCGGTCTGATCGGCGTAAAGCCGAGCAAACCGGGTGAGGGCGGTATCGACCGCGTCCGAGGTTCCCAGGTAACCGGAAATCAGTGACGCGCCACTGGTTCGGGCGTGTCCCTTCGCCAGGAGGCGACCGCAGATCGCGACATAGTCGGTCAACGCTGCTGCGTCGATATTGTTCAGGTCCACAGAACCTTTCATGTTCCGGAACTGACGGACGTAGTACTGGCGGTCGTCGACGGTGCACCAACCGAGCAGTGGATCGCTGACCGTCTGGAGTGCTTGCTGGTATTCCGCGACGCGTCGTCCTTGGTGGTCGTGCCAGGCCGAGTCGCCGTGGACGAAGGGTGCAACTACGGATCTGCGAGCCTGTTTGAGCTGCAAGAAGATGACGTCGTCCGGGATGCTCCCTTCGCACAGAGCGACATAGGCTCGCAGGGCGACGCTTCCGACTCCGACGACTCGGTGCGCCACGTCGATGACGTTGTAACCCGAGACAACTCGACGCCAGTGTGGTGCAAGGGTTTCGAGATACTCGTCGAGACCCTCCAGGAGGAAGTCGGTGTCCTGTGGGGTGAGTCGTGTTGTGAGCGGCGGGTTCTCGAGTAGCTGGCGTCGGCCGTGGTCCTCGACGGTGAACCGGGGAACCGCGTGATCGCTCGTGCGCCGTCGTGCCCGCTCCGCGGCGCGGCGGATCTCGGCCAGCAATCCGGGATCGGTGACGTGATCGGTGAGTCCGTCGAGATCGACCCGGTCGAATGAACGATCGAACAGTGGACGCTCGGACAGCTTTGCCAGGTGGAGGCGATACGCGGACACACACGAGGTTGTTGCTGTCTCGCACTGAGCTTCGGTGAGGCCGTTCTGCCGACCGGCCACCCAGATGCTCGCGGCCAGCCTTCTCAAATCCCATTCCCAGGGGCCTGGATGTGCTTCGTCGAAATCGTTGAGGTCTATGACAAGTTCGCGTTCCGGGGATCCGTAGAACCCGAAGTTTCCGACGTGTGCATCTCCGCAGATGACGGGTGTGATGCCGGTGGACGGGAGCTGCGCCATGTCCTCGGCCATCAATCCGGCAGTACCACGCAGGAATCCGTAAGGCGAAGCGACCATGCGTCCCACACGGATCGGAACCAACCAGTCGAGTCGTCCCTCGTGTGCTGTGTTGACCTGATCGACCGGGTCACGTCGGTTGAGTGGTGGCGTCCAATCGCCGAGCGACGATCGTGCCACTCGCTTGCGCAGGCCTTTCCCGATCTTGCGACGCTCGCTGCGGGGTGTCTGACGCGCCCGCAAAGTCGCCCTGCCGTCCGGTTCGTTCTCGAGAGCCAACTGACCGGCAGGCCTGCTCAGCGGGTCCATGTCGGGCTCTCTTTCGTCGGGCGTGCGAAACTCGCGCTCGATCTTATGCCCGCTGGACTGAGCGCCGCGCGACGAGTTCCTTAACTACCCGCCTGTGCAATCAACTCGACGGCGCGGTCGGCGCACAGTTCCGGATCCGGCATTCTCCCGATACCGAGGCATTCGACAACGGCGAACGACGTATCCGGTGTGGTTTCCACACCGAGAGCCCACCCGAAGTAGTGATTCCAGGCGAGCACCGCTCGGTGGCCGCTGTGCTGCGGAATTTCGCTACCCAGCACGATCACCGCGTCGAACGCGGGACCGTCGCACCAGATCACCGATTCGGCGAAGGTGGAGCTGGCGACAGCGACTACGTACCTGTGACAAGTCGATTCACTCGGAATGGCGATGTGTGCACGCATGGTCGCTCCTCCGGCTCGGTTGCGATCGGAGGGTTCCCCATTGCCGGTGCCGAAAAAACGCTTGGCAGATTACGTCCCGGCCACAGATCCACGACGCAGACGGTGCCTGAGATGTTTTTGTGCTGCCCGAACGACCGAGCGAGCCGAGAGATACTGCTCGGCAGGTATCAACCGGGAACCGAACAAGTAGAACCTTTGGGCTTCGCCTTGGTCATGGGTGGCCGCGGAGATGAGCAGACGTTCGAATACGGTGAACTTTCGCCCACCGGCGTAACCACTCATATAGTCGATGTGACTCGTCATACTCGCTCTGGCACTGCGGTATTCGGTCAGTGCAGCTTTCATGTTGCGATGTGAATCGAGTGTGTGTGCCGTCGTCTCCACCAGTACTTGCGCGGTGGCGTCGACCAGCATCTGCGCGGTCTCTAGTGCCCACGAGCATCCGATGCCCCACAACGGGTCGTTTGTCGCCGCGGCGTCGCCGATGAGTGCGAACCCGTTACCTACCGGTTCGGTGAGGGTTGTGGAGAAGTGTTTGGTACCAACGATCTTCCCGACGATGTGCTCGCGGCGAATCGGCGGAGCGCCGGGTAAAGCGTTGGCGTATTCGAGGAAAGCGGTAGACAGGTCGTCAGTGAACGAATCGAGTTTGTCGAGGGCGGGGAAGACGACCAGCACGCTGATCCCGCCGTCGTTGGGGAGCAGATAGGCGACGTCGGGATCCATGAACCACGACAGTGAAGATTCTTCGTCGAGTCGTTCGAGTCCGGAGAGTTGGGCGAAGTAGCTGAAGCGACCGTTTGTCACGGTCTCCGAGTCGCATCGCGCGGATCGTGCGACTGTCGAATCCTTGCCGTCCGCTCCGACGGTCAATTTCGCTTCGAGAGTGAAGGCCGAGCCCTGTGCGGTTCCGTACACGCCGGCCGTGGTGCCGTTCTTGGTCAGCAGCCCGGAAACGCGATGTCCGAGAAGAAGGTCGACGTTCGGGTAGTCGTTCGCGAGTTGCCGCAGGAGCGGGTCGAGCGTCTCCCTTCGGACATTGAATCCCGGTGGCGACGAGGCGTCGGTGGCGTCAGGGGTGATCCATCCCCACGGAGTCCAGAACTTCGGAACGGTTTGCACCATTCCCAGGGCGAGCAGTTTTTCCGTGGCGCCGAGCCTTTGCAGGATCGGGGCGCCGCACGGTTGTAGATGGTGAGTGCACAGGACCTTGTGGGCTCGGGCGTCGGAGCGGGCGTCGAGAAGCGCTGTTCGCAGACCTTGCTGGGCGTACATGATTGCGGCGGCGCATCCAGCAATGCTTGCGCCGACAATCACGACGTCATATTTGTCTTGCGCTTTCGAAGTCACACCGGTCAGTTTAATGCATAAGATTATAACTTAAATGCTTGCAATATTCAGTCATCGTGTTCGGGCGTTAGGTCCCGAACTGCGGCCCGGATGGACTGTTCCCGCAGTTCGTTCTCCCTTCGCAGCTCACGGCGCCGACGCCCGGCCTCGAACCGTTGCCTCGCGATTGTTCCGGTCGGTCGGAGTTGGGGTACCTCAGCGGGTTTTCCGTCGCTGCCCATTGCCACCATCGTGAAGTAACAACTGTTGGTATGTCGAGATTTTCCGAGAAGGATGTCTTCGGTTTCGACGCGTATTCCGATTTCCATCGACGTGCGCCCGGTGTAATTGACGGAAGCGGTGAAGGTGACAAGTTCACCGACGTGCACCGGCTCGCGAAACACCACACGATCCACGGACAGGGTCACGACGTACGTCTGGGCGTATCGACTCGCGCACGCGTAGGCAACCTGGTCGAGGAACTTCAGAATCGTTCCGCCGTGAACGTTGCCCGAGAAATTGGACATGTCCGGCGTCATGAGGACGGTCATGGACAAGGTTTGTTTCGATGCTTGCTGCGACGCTTGCTTCAATTCGGGCAGGGAGTTCGATTCGGACATCGAGCGGGCCTCTTCGGGTCGGTGGACGGTGAAGAGACCGTATCCGGCCCCACGGGTTACCCGCGCGTTCGAAGGGGCGCGGTCCTAGGGTTCGGGACAGTCCCGACGTGCAGGACGTATTCACTGGTGGCGACGGGTCCGGTTGCGCTCGACCTGAGATAGGGCGCAAGCGTCGAGCGCAGGTGAGCGGACATCGAAGCCCAGCTTCCTGTTTCTCTGACTGCCTCGCGAAAATTCTTCAATGCCGGTGCCTGGTCGCACAGTTCCTCTATGGGATCCGACCCGGCTGGTAGTTGCCACTCGAGCACATGAGAGGACGAGCTCACCGACTCCAATCCAGCTGCTGCCTTCTCGAATTCGCTCGAGCGCGCCCACGTCGTCGGTAGCGGTGTGATGCCTTTCCATGCTGAGGCTGCTTCTCTGCGGAGTGCTGCTGCCCACCCGTTCTCCGACCACGTTGCGACGCAGATCTTTCCGCCTGGCCTGGTCACCCGCATCATTTCTGCGAGAGCGATCGCGGGATCGGGGCAGAAGATGATCCCGAAGATACTGACGCAGGCGTCGGCGCTCGAATCCGGCCACGGCAACGATTGTGCATCGCCGATCGTGAAGGTGGGTTCAGTGATGCCGGGGCGGGGAATCCAGCGTTCGCGCGCGGCCTCGAGCTGGCTGGCGGAGAGGTCGAGTGCGTGGACCGTCATGCCGCTCTGGGCCGCCGGGAGCGCAAAGTTTCCGGTTCCGGCGCAGACGTCGTACACCGTGCTGACGTGTCCGATCGAGCGCAGTGCCTCCCGCGATGCCGGTGAGAGTTGTTCGGCAAGAGTCGAATACGTTGCGCCGTTCCAGGTTCCCCGATTCACGACAAGCTCCTCTCGATTGCGTCGATGACCGTATCGAGTGCTGCGCCTGCCGCGCGTGCTGCTTCGTCGGGGTTGCGTTTCTCGATGGCTGCGATCAAGGGTCGATGCTCGTCGACGTGGAATCCCGGACCGATGCTCACCGCGGACAGTGAATCCGATACGGCGGCGAGGACTCCCCGATAGACGTCGATGAGGGCGGAGTTATGCGAAGCCTCGACGATCGAAAGGTGCAGGGCCATACCGGCTTCGGTAGTGCAGAAGCCGCCGGCGTGATCCGGGTGGGCGTTCCAGGCCGCGCGGATCCGTGCGAGGTCTTCGGGGGTGCGGCGCTGCGCTGCGAGCCGTGCGGCTTCGACCTCGAGTCCGCGTCGCAAGCTCAGTACGTCGAGAACGTCGCCTCTGGCGAGTCTGCGCCCGAGAAGTCCTTCGACCGGCGACGCCGCCGTCACGTACACGCCGCCGCCGTGGCGAACGGACAGAACTCCGGCATGTGCAAGCGCCCGTACCGCCTCGCGCATGGTGTTTCGGGCGACTCCCAATTGCTCGACCAGCGCGGTCTCCGGTGGGAGTTTTGATCCGACGGGCCATAGTCCGGAGGCGATGGCCTCCTCGATCGTCGCGGCGACAGTGTCTACCTTGCGTCCGGAATCGGACATGTATGCAACCTTGGGTAAGTGGGTCAATGACTTGTCCGAGGTTAACGTGCTCAACCAAGTGGGTCAATGACTTGCCAACTACCCGGACTTGCCAGCTACCCGCGTACGTCCAGGCTGCGGGCGTAGTGCTCTTTGAACACCTCGAGATGTGCCCAGGATTCCAAGCCGCTGACACCGTCGATCCCGCGGATTCGCTCGGACAGGGCATGAAGGTCGTTGGAGGAGTTGGCGGCAACGGTCGCGATCACGTCGTACCGCCCCAGGGTTCGGGCGAGGAATTCGATTCCGGGCAGCGACTCGATCTCCGACACCGCGTTGTCGTCCCGCGAGCCCAGGTTGACGCCGATGCCCATCGCCAATGTCCGGCCACCGCCTCGCCGCTTGACGACGGCTCCGACGCGAAGTGCCGTGCTCGCGACAAGGTGATTGACGCGGTTGCGTACGGCACTCGGCGACAGGCCAGTATGTTCGGCCAGCTCGAGAAATGGCATGCGCCCGTTGCGTTCGAGTAGTTCGATCAACGCGACGTCCGTCGAGTCGAGTCGGATGTCGGCTTGTAAAGCGCTCTCGGGCATGAAGATTCCCTTGATGACGTCGACGTAGACCAGCGTGCTCACGGATCGAACGCCTCGCTGTGAGCGGAGTTCGGCGATGGCGCGATACAGATCGTCGTGACCGGGCACACGAAGTTCCGCAATCACGTTGTACTGCCCGCTGACTGCCGAGATGTAGACGGCGGCCTCGGACTCGATCAACGCGTTCAGCACGGGGGTCATCGGTCCGGACACGGCGATCGAGACGTGTGCGAGTGCCTTCAATCCGAGAAGTTCGGGATGCGCGACCGCAACCACGGACACAGTTCCCGAGTCGAGCAGTGCCTGCACTCTGGTGGACACCGCTGCGCGTGGTGCGTCGACCGCCGCGGACAGTTCGCGGTATGTCGCTCGCCCATTGCGCTGAAGTGCGGCAATGAGCTTGGAATCGAGATCGACGGTCATGGATGTCCCAACTTTTCCAGAGATTTTTCTGTACCCGCTACCTATTAGAACAGTCGCATGTGGCCATGAATGATGCGGATAAGTGCAGAAATGCTCGAAAACCACTACAAAAAAGTTGTATACCACCTGGTCTGAAACTTTGATGCATTGCATAGCTCCAGGTCAGGGCGTAGTTTTCGCTCAACACGCAGTGACCTGCACCACCATCTCGACGAAGGACCACCATGCGCAAGTTGCACACGCACGAAGCCTCGCCGCTCGACGCCACCGCCACGATCTTCACCGGCGCCAAGATTCACACCGTTGACGACAGCACGGCGGGAGCCGAAGCGTTCCTGGTGTTCGGAAACCGCTTTGCAGCGGTGGGAACACTCGAGGAATGCCGCACCGAGGCGCGTCGCCTGAGCACTCGCACAATCGCGGTGGTCGAACTCGACGGTGCCACCGTCGTCCCCGGCTTCGTCGATCCGCACGCACACCCGCTCATGTACGGGCAGATGCTCAGCTGGGTGGACTGCGGTCCGGAGAAGGCTCACTCGATCCCCGGAATCATTGCGCTGCTTCAGGAAGCGGCACTCACAGCACCTGCGGGTGTCCCGATTCGCGGATACGGCTACGAGCACCGCAACCTGATCGAAGGGCGTCATCCGCTCAAGGAAGAGCTCGATCAGGTCGCCACCGATCGCGAGGTCTACCTCATGAACGCGAGCGGTCACGGTGGCGTCGTCAACTCCTTCACCTTCGACAAGCACGGCATCGATGCGAGCACCGAGAACCCGGCCGGTGGCGAGTTCTTCCGAGATTCGGACGGCGAGCTCACGGGCGAGCTGTCCGACGCCGCGTGCAACATTCTCACCGGCGTCAACGGAGTGAAGGTCGGTCATCACGGACCCAACTTCCATCTCGAGGACGAGCCCGAAGAGCACCTTCGCCAGCTGTCCGTCGCGCAGGACAAGTTCCTGGCCGGCGGCGTCACCACCATCGGTGACTGCCAGGTGACCCGTCGTGAATTCGACATGTACCTGCGTCTGGCCGAGCAGGATCAGCTCAAGACCCGCGTCTCCATGTACATGCTCAGCCACCTCCTCGATCACGTCATCGACACGGGAATGCACGGCGCCTTCGGAAATTCCAAGCTCGCGTTCGGCGGCATCAAGTTCTACGCCGACGGCACTCTCGGTGGCTGGACCGCGTACTTCCCCGACGGATACGTGGGCGACCCGTGCCGCACCGGGCAGCTCTACCACGAGCCTGCGGACTACTCGGAGCTGATTGCCAAGGCACACTCGGTGGGTCTGCAGACCGCCACGCACGCTCAGTCGCCGACGGCCATCGACATGGTGCTCGATGCCATCGAAGCTGCGCAGAAGGCTCACCCTGACGCCGACGCGCGTCACCGCATCGAGCATTGCGGACTTCCGACTGCCGAGCAGATCGCCCGGATGAACCTGGCCGGTGTCTACCCGGTGAACCAGCCGCAGCATTACTACAACTGGGGCGAGGGCGTCACCGCTGCGATCGGGACTCCGGGTGAGCGGTTCAACCCGCTCGGCGAGTTCATCGCTGCCGAGGTTCCCGTGACCATCAGCTCCGACGCACCGGTCGCCGAGCCCAAGCCGCTCGAAGCGATTCAGGCTGCGGTCACCCGTGTGACGCGTCAGGGCCATCAGCTCGGCTCGGATGCACTCCGCATCACCGCCGACCAGGCACTGCAGGCTCACACGCTCAACGGTGCGCGTGCGCTGGGCCGTGAAGCAGAACTGGGCAGCATCTCGGTGGGCAAGCGGGCCGACTTCGTCATTCTGGGCGCGGATCCTCTCGAGGTTCCGGCCGACGCGATTGCGCAGATCGATGTCCGGGAGACCTGGATCGACGGCGAACTCGCACATTCAGGTCATAACCACCTATTGTCGAGCACTTCGACCACCGAGGAAAAGTAATGAACCGAGAGCAACAGATCGTGAAGGCCCGCAAGGCGGGATTTGCAGCCTTCGTCGGTACAACTATCGAGTGGTACGACTTCTACGTCTATGCCACGGCAGCCGCGCTGGTATTCGGTGACATCTTCTTCCCGCCCGGAACCGACCGCCTGACCGGTGTTGCTGCGGCGTTCGCGACGTACGCCGTCGGCTTCTTCGCTCGCCCGCTCGGCGGAATCGTGTTCGGCCATGTCGGTGACAAGATGGGCAGGCGCACCGCCCTTGTCGTGACTTTGACGCTGATGGGCGCAGGAACATTCCTCATCGGCATGTTGCCCACCTACGCGTCGATCGGGTTCTGGGCGCCGTTGCTTCTGGTTGTTCTTCGCTTCGTCCAGGGCTTTGCCGTCGGCGGCGAATGGGGCGGTGCCGTCCTGATGGCCGTCGAGCATGCTCCCGAGGACAAGAAGACCTTCTACGGCGGATTCGCCCAGCTGGGCAACCCCGCCGGCGCGCTTCTAGCCACCGGTTTCTTCAGCATTCTCTCCACCTGCGGCGACGACGCTCTGCGCGAGTGGGCGTGGCGTCTGCCGTTCCTCTGCTCGGCGCTGTTGATTCTCGTCGGCTTGGTCGTTCGCCTGAAGGTCGAAGAGTCCCCGGTTTTCGAGTCCGAGGTGAAGTCCGCGGACGTACCGGAAATGCTGCCGCTCAAGTACGCGTTGGTGACCAACTGGCGCCCGATCATCCTGGGCATCGGCATTCTGCCCGTCGCAGTCGGCGGCTACTACCTCGTGACGACCTTCATCACGGCGTACGCAACCGACCCCGATGTCGGGTTGTCCGAGACGTTGATTCTCAACGCGCTCAGTGTCGCGGCAGTGGTCGAGTTGATCGCGACTCTCGGAGTGGCGTGGCTCGGCGACAAGGTGGGACGCGTCCGCGTCGTTATCTGGGGTCTTGCCGCGGTCGCAATACTCGCAGCACCGCAGTTCCTGGTGCTGAAGTCCGGATCCGTGTTCCTGATCTTCCTGACCTTCGCCGTCATGCGACTGGTGCTGGCTGCCACGTACGGTCCGATCGCCGCTGTTCTGTCGCAGATGTTCAAGCCGCAGGCTCGCTACACGAGCATCTCGTTGGCGTACCAGGGCGCCGGCGCGATCTTCGGCGGATTGTCTCCGCTGGTCTCGACGCTGATGTACAAGGCAACCGGCAGCATCTGGCCGGTCATCGCACTGCTGATCGGCATGTGCATCCTGAGCATCGTCTGCCTGCTCTTCGCTCCGCAGCATGTGGACGAGGCGACCGATACCGACGGTGCACCGCAGGGCCTGAACAAGGAATCGGCTTCCGCCTGACTGCCGAGGGTCGGCTTCCGCCTGACTGCCGAGGGTCGGCTTCCGCCTGACTGCCGAGGGTCGGCTTCCTGTCAACTGAAAACACAAAGCTGGGGCAGTACACGATTTCCGTGTACTGCCCCAGCTGTCGTTCAGCTGTCCTTCAGGGCCGGTTACGCGCCGACGAGATGGCGATGAAAGTGATCGCTGCGTCGGTGTGCCTGGCTGAGATTCCTGATCTCACGCAGCCAGAAGTGAGACGCCAGTGCGTTATCGCTTCCATAGCCGGTGCCGGACGTGTCCTCGTCGATCAGGGCGACAAGCGCCTTGATCAGGCTGGTGACCTTGAGGTTGTTGGTCTGAGAATGTCGGACCAGCAGGTCGGCAGCTTCGTCGGAGCTGCAACGGTAGAGGGTGCAGACGATTTCGATCCCGCGCTCGCGGATCCGGCCCGAAGTTGTCGGGATCCGTAGACCGTTTGTCGAGTTGCTGTTCGTCTGGTTGTTCGTGTTGTCGGGGTGAATCATGGTGTTGATCAAGGTATTCCTTTGAACTGCACGGGTTTTAGGCCCGTGCAGTGTGTAGCGCATGTTGATACTGGTGCAGTCGGTACGCGATTGGCGGCAGACTCCGTCGGAGCCTTCGGCCTGGTCAACAATCTGCGGGACTGATGAAAGTGCGTAGTGATCAAAGGCGCGGATTTGCACCGAACTGGAAGTCTGCCCTGGAACGAATACTGGAACCTTAGTTCCGGGCGAAGCGACCGGCTGCCTGACTGACGGCTGCCCTCTGATTACCCCACCGTACGTCATCGATGCGGTTTCAGCTAATTCTTTATCGGGCGATCGTGATCACAGCGGGTGCTTTTACCTGCTCAAGAGGCATTAATGTGGTCGAGTATTGCTTGCTTGGTGATAGCCCAGGCGTTGGTGGTCGGGTTCCCGAATTCGCCGTGGCCGACTCCGGGTAGTTCGATCAGATCGACCGCATCGCCTGCTGCTCGGGCGGCACGGGTATAGCGTCGGCTCTGTTCGATCGAGACGACCTTGTCGCCGAGTCCGTGGATCGCCGTGACAGGGATGCCGGTGGGGAGGTGTTCGATCGGTGATGCGATGCGGTAACGGTCCGGATGGTCGACGGGCATGCCGCCCAGAAGATTTCGAACAAATCGATCTTTGCCAGCGGTTGCGGCGAGCGTCATGTCGAAGACGCCGGCCATGATCGTTGCCGAGCGAACGGGCACGGTGAGGTCCGGTTCCGGAGCGTCTGCACTCTGCTGTGATCGCGACGCGACCCAGGCGGCTAGCTGTCCACCCGCGGAGTAGCCGGCGATGTGTACACGGCTCAAATCCAGTCGCCCGGAAGCTCTTTCCTGAACAACGCCGGCCAGGGCGTTGGTAGCCGCAACCGTATCGGAGAGCGTGGTCGGCCAACCGCCCTGACCACCTACACGCCTGTATTCGATGTTCCAGACCGCAATTCCATACGGGGTCAAGGTTTTTGCCCACGCACCCGCGTACTCGAGATTGCTTTTCTGAGCCCAGCCGCCGCCGTGGATGAGGACAACGACCGGCAGGTCGCCGTCGGATCCGGTTGGAAGATACAGATCGCCGAACGTGTCTGCGGCCGCGGCGTATGCGATGCGTACGGGAGCCACTTCACGATCGAGACCCGCTGCACTGCTGACAGACAGGAGGAGAGTGAGAACACAGACGAGCGCTACGGCGAGGTACCCGGCCAAGCGGTCGCGGGAGCGGTGCGCGATGACCTGATTCCTCTCGGCGTGTGACGGACGATAATTCGGAAATCAGTCTATCGGTGCCGAGTGAATTTATGGTGTGAGCGTAAGTGCCGTGCTTGCCCGCACACGTAGTTCGCTCCGAGTATGTATCTGAGCTGGGCGTCCGTCTCCGTCGATCAAGGCGAGTAGTGCATCCACTGCCAATCTCGCTTGTTCCTCGGGGAAGAAATCGATTGCAGTGATCGGGGGATCTGAAATCAACAGAGCAGGTTCGTCGCTGTCCTGTGCGATCAAGACGTCTTCTGGAATTGACAAGCCGAGATCGCGCGCTGCCCGAACGGCGGCGGGAGCGCAACCGAGGATCAACGACAGTATCGCGTCGGGAGGATTCTCGGACGTGAGCGCCTTGTGGGTCGATGTATAGGCTGCGGCAACGAGCAGGTCGACGGTATCAGCGCCAGAGGACGGCGCCAGATCGTCGCTGATTCGAGGCGTCACCCCGCGGGCGCGGCACCACTCGATGTACGCCTTGGTCGTGGCGCGCGTCCACTCCGAATGCAGTCCGGGGGTGAGGATGAGGATGTCTGTCGCGCCCTGGTCGGCGAGGTGATTCAGGAGCGTTTCGGTAGTCGAGACGAGATCCGGCGAGATGAAGCATCCGAATTGTTCGGCTCGTCCCGGACCCACTGCAGCAGAGGGGATTCCGATCCTCCGCAGGACATCGACACGAGGGTCGTGGGCGGCGGGGTCGACAACGATAACTCCGTCCATCTCGATGCGACGTAGTCCGTTCGGATCTTTCATCGACGGAAGCAGTAGGAGTGAATGATCAGCCTGGAATGCGGCCTGGGTGGCGGCGGTTGCCACACGTCCGTACCAGTCGAAGTTGAGGTACTCAGCCGATGACATCTCTTCCGGGGCCGGGAGCATCAGTCCGAGGGTGGCAGTTCTGCCTGTCCGAAGATTCTGTGCCGAGCGATTGGCCCGGTACCCCAAGCGGTCGGCGACTTCTTGGACGCGTGCGCGAGTTGCGGAGTCGACTCTGCCCTTGCCGTTGAGTGCGTAGGAAACGGTCGACACGGCGACACCGGCGGCAGTCGCGACGTCACGAAGCGTCGGGGCGTTCGGCGTGATCATCGGGTCGCTTCCTTTGCTGGTCGGTTTCTACTCAAGAGTAACGCCCGAGCATCGGGCGCTGCTGCAATTGGTGGACGGTTGTCTAAAAAAGGACTAGTGCCGAATCGTTTCATCGCAGCTATTGACAGTGCTGAAACGATTCGGCACGCTCATGGAACGCCAGTCGAACGCCGAATGAATTTCCTGGAGACACATGTCGTACTCGTTCCAGTCCAAGCGCATAATTGCGATAACGCACGGAGTCACTCCATGACCGACAACACCGACCCGCGAAGGGTGGGCACAGCTCCCGACCCGCATCCGCCCGGACCTACTCCGGGGCTTCGTAGGGGGACGATCAACAGCCGACATCTGGTCTTCTTTGTCATCGCCGCCGCGGCACCGCTGACCATTCTGGTGGGATTTGCGCCGCTCGGACTGATGAGCGCGGGCGCTGCACTTCCTGTCGGTTACATCGTTCCGGGAATCGTCTATCTGCTGTTTGCGGTCGGATTCACGGCGATGAGCAGGCATATTCGTGGTGCGGGCGCCTTCTACGCCTACATCACGGAGGGGCTCGGCACCATCGTCGGCGCCGGATCTGCGGTGGTGGCCTACGTCGGCTATCTCGGCGGTCAGATCGGCTTTGTCGTCGCGTGCGGCATTTTCACGTCGTCCACCCTCGACAGTCTTTTCGGTATCTCGGTTCCGATCTATGCATGCGCGCTGACAATTGCCGTTCTGGTTACGGTCGTGGGATACAACCGGGTGGACATCGGTGCCAAGGTGCTCGCGGTGTTGATGGCTCTCGAACTCGGCGTGCTCGCAGTTTTCTGTGTTGCGGTCCTGGCCAAAGGCGGGCATGAAGGACTGTCGCTGGGCAGTTTTTCGCCCTCGACCTTCCTGACGGCCAGCTTGGCCAGCGTCTTCGTGTTGACCTTCACGTCCTTTGTCGGCTTCGAGCAAACGGCGATTTACAGCGAAGAGGTGGTCGACCCCCGGCGCACCGTTTCTCGGGCGACGTACACGGCAGTCACCGTCCTGGCAGTCGTCTATTCCTTCTGCGCCTGGGTGATCGTGCAAGCCGTCGGACCGAGTCGCATGGTCGACTTCCTCGGCGGCGATCCGTCCGAGCTCATCTTCGACCTCAACAGTGAATTTGCGGGCGAGATGATGACCGACGTCATGCACCTACTCATCGTCACGAGCTTCTTCGCGGGGTGTCTGGCTCTGCACAACGCGTGTAGTCGCTATCTATTCGCGATGGGGCGGGGCAGGATCCTGCCGACGGCGTTGGCGAAGGTGTCGGCGTCGACCGGTACCCCCAGCGTCGCCGGAATTATGCAGGGCGCGTTGACCTTTCTCGCGATCGCAGGATTTGCGTTGACCCCAGCAGATCCGTACACGCAGGTTGTCTTGTGGACGAACACCCCGACCATCATTGCGGTGCTTGCTCTGCAGATTCTGACCTCGCTTGCAGTGCTCCGATTCTTTTCGCAAGGAGCTAGAGGAGAAGGATTGTGGCAGAGGCTGATTGCACCGTCGCTCGCGACTGTTGCACTCGTCGTGGCACTTGGTTTCCTGCAAGTCAACATGGGTGCCATGACGGGCCTGACCACTGCTCAAAATCTGTTGTTCGTGGTACCGCTGGTCATTGCATTCGTAGTGGGGGTCCTTCGGAGCCTGTGGCTTCGAAGCCACTCGATCGAGGTGCTTTCGGCATGAGTGAATACGCATGGTCGGTTCCCGGCGGATTGGTCGAACGGCCGGGATTGAATCCGGGAGAGCCGGAGATCTGGGTGTACGCAGACAAGTTCTCGTATTTCGCCGGCGACACCGTCTCTCTTCGAGTACACACCACCGCAGACGAATACGACCTCGAGATCGTGCGAGACGGAGCCCGCCCACAGAGCATCGTCAAGTACCTCGGTCTCCCGGGAAAGCAACAGCCGACGCCCGACGACGCCTACGCGGTCGGGTGTGGATGGTCGGAGTCCCTGGCACTCACGGTTGCCTCGAATTGGTCCTCGGGGATGTATTTGATTCTCGTACGGATGCGCCACGAAGGCGTCGTCGTCGAGCGTGAAGGCTTTTTCATAGTGCGATCGCGTACCGCTGCGCCGGCCGACATGGTTCTCATTCACACGACCAGCACGATGCTCGCCTACAACGACTGGGGCGGAGCCAACCACTATCGTGGAGTCCCGGACGGTTCCGGCGACGTGCCGACACCGTTTTCCTCGACGCAGCGGCCCATCGCGCGAGGAATGTTGCGCAAACCCACAGGCGCCGCCCGCAACATTCACACTGATACACCCGGAATCGGATGGATTCCGCGTCATCCGCCGTACGAATGGGCGTGGGAGAACGGCTACTCGCGCCACCATGCGGATGCGTTCTGGGCCACGTACGAACGCCCCTTCACGGTGTGGGCGGAAGACCGAGGGTTTCGCGTCCACCACATCACTCAGCATGACCTACATGAGGATCCCTCAGCACTGCAAGGGTATTCGTGTGCGGTCATCGTCGGTCACGACGAATACTGGTCATGGGAGATGCGTGACCGTATCGACGGATTCGTCGAAGGCGGGGGTTGTTTGGCGCGCTTCGGCGGGAACTTCCTGTGGCAAGTTCGTATCGAGGGCGATACGCAGGTCTGCTACAAGAATCCGTTCGAAGATCCGATGCGAGAAGTCGACCCGACGCGGGTGACGACTGCGTGGGATTCGCCCGAGATCGACCGGCCGGGTGCGTGGACTATGGGTTTGACCGGAATGGCGGGAGTGTACAACCGTTACGGTGCAACAACTCCCAGGTCTTCGGGCGGGTTCACGGTGTATCGGCCTGATCATTGGGCGTTGAACGGGACCGATCTGTACTACGGAGACAATTTCGGAAGCGCGCCGATCTGCGTCGCCGGCTTCGAGATGGACGGCGTGGATTTCACGTTCCGGAAGGGCCAGCCGTATGCGACCGGAGTCGACGGTGCTCCCGAGGATCTGGAGATCATCGCGATGGCACCGGCGGTGTCGGGTTCACGGGACAAGTGGAACGGGACGGTTCCGATCGGTGCGCCCTTTGCCGAGGTGCAGGGAATCCTCGAATGCTTTTACGGCAGTGATCCCCCCGAGCATCTTCGTGATCTCGAATACGGATCGGGAATGGTCGCCTGTCACAAGCGAGGTCTTGGGACCGTGTTCAACGCCGGCTCCACCGAGTGGGTGAACGGACTCATCCATCACGATCCCTTCACCGAACGAATAACTGCGAACGTACTGAATCTCTTTGCCGCCCAATTGACAAGCTTGAACACGGAGGAAAACTGACGTGAGTGTCAACGACATTCGAACCTTCGGACCCGGCCAGGGGACGCAGTTCGTGCCGGAATGGGGTGATGATGCGAGCGCGAATTGGTCCGAATCGGAATGGCGATCGTTCGGTGATCCGGAAGGTGAGTACTTCGGCGGTGGTTGGGAAGGGGAGCCGGGCACTTTGCTGTGTGACCCTTACCCGTACGACGAGGTCTGTGTCATGATCAGCGGCCGGGTGGCGCTGATCGACCTCGATGGAAACCGTCGCGAATTCACCTCCGGTGATGCATTTTTCGTTCCGAAATCATTTCGTGGGATCTGGGAAACCGTGGAACCGTCCAAGAAGTACTTCATCGCATTGCCGGGATCATGCTCGTGAGTGTTGCCTCGACCATGGGCGTCGAAGTCTTCGGCCACGTCATCGACGGTGTCTGTGAGACATCACTTGGAAATCTGTCCCAACTGGTCAATCCTGCGAACGGCGAAGTCTATGCGCGTGCGGCCGTTGGTTCTGCGGAAGACGTTGATCGAGCATGTCTGTCTTCGGAGATCGCTTCCAGGAAGTGGCGTCGATCAACGCCTGCGCGGCGTCAAGAGTTGCTACTGGCACTGGCGGACGCTCTGGAATCGAATGCGAAGTACTTCCTCGAGGTTGAATGCCGCAGTACCGGAAAGCCTCTCAGGCAGGTGCGAGACGACGAGATCCCGCAGTGTGTCGATTTTCTGCGGTACTTCGCTGGTATCGCTCGCTCATTGCCGGGTACTGCCGCAATGGAATACACCGAGGGCGCCACCTCGTATGTCAGGCGAGAGCCGATCGGTGTAATCGGTGCAATCGCACCGTGGAATTATCCGCTGATGATGGCGGTCTGGAAGATCGCGCCGGCACTCGCGACGGGAAACACCCTCGTGCTCAAACCGGCTGAAGAGACTCCGGAAACTGCAGTAATGCTGGGAGTTCTTGCTGCGCAGATCTATCCACCTGGAGTGCTCAATGTGGTGTGTGGCGATCGCGATACCGGAGCCGCGCTTGTCGCTCATCCGGCGCCTCGCATGATCGCGCTGACGGGGTCGACGAGAGCGGGTATTTCGGTCGCCAAGGCGGCATCCGAAGACGTCAAGCTTTTGCACCTCGAGCTCGGAGGTAAGGCTCCAGCTGTCGTGTTTGCCGATGCGGACCTGGACGGAGCAGTCGCGGGGATCGTTGCCGGCGCCTTTTACAACAGCGGTCAAGATTGCACCGCTGCAACGAGGATTCTCGTACAACAAGAGGTAGCGGAAGAGTTCACCGAAAAGTTGACGGCTGCGGCCGCGGACTTGAGGTTGGGAGGCCCGGACTCGGGCGATTGTCTCGGCCCTCTGGTCAGCCGCGCTCATCGTGATCGGGTGGCAGAGTTGGTAGAAAGACGTTCCACAAATGCGAACGTACGTGTTGGTGGAGGGCAGCCTGCCGGATCTGGTTTTTTCTATCTGCCGACTGTCATTTCCGGGGTGCGGCAGGACGACGAGTTGGTTCAGGAAGAGATATTCGGGCCCGTTGTCACGGTGCAGTCGTTCTCCACTGAAGTCGAGGCGATCGAACTTGCGAATGGGACCAAGTACGCTCTCGCGTCGAGTGTGTGGACGTCCGATCACGGCACTGCGATGAGGATGACTGCCGAACTGGACTTCGGCTGCGTCTGGGTCGGCGTGCACGGGGCTCTCACCGCGGAAATGCCGCACGGCGGCTTCGGTGGTTCGGGTTACGGGAAGGACCTGTCGGAGTTCGCGCTCGCGGAGTACACGCGGGTCAAGCACGTCATGCACGCCACGAAGCCATAGTTCACTCGAATTCGATTGCGATGACGGCTACCGCCTGGGGGTCGATCGTCCCCAAGCGTCACACGACATGACGGCACTTCATGAGGTCCAATCGTCACTGGAAGACAAACCTGACGGACGGTTGTTGCGCGAAAGTAAATTGCCGAATCGTTTCACTGCAATATATTGATAGCGCTGAAACGATTCGGCACTCTCGTAGTTCGTTGGGCAACATCGGATGAACCTCGAATGAATCTCGGATGAACCTGGCACCCTCGTTTCAGTCCAAAGCGCATGCTTGCGAGAACTCACGGAGTCACTTCATGATCGACGGAACCGTCCCGCGGCAGGTGGGCAAAGATCCCACCTTGTATTCGCCCGAATCCATCCAGGGGCATCGGACGGGAACGGTCGACAGCGGGCATGCGGTCTTCCATGTCGTCACTGTCGTGCCGCCGCCGCCGGCCGTCCCGTTCCGATTTGCGCCCTGCGGACCTATGCCTGCAGGTACGGCGCGCCACCGTTGCTTCACACCCTCGGGCTTGGACCCGTCGATCGAGCGGCCTGCGGCGTGAGCGAATACGCATGGTCGGTCTCCGGTGGTTTGGTCGAACGGCCGGGGATTAGTCCGGGAGAGCCGGAGATCTGGGTCTACGCCGACAAGTTCTCGTATTTCGCCGGCGAGACTGTCTCCATTCGGGTGCACACCACCGCTGACGAATACGACCTCGAGGTGGTGCGAGACGGAGCCCGCCCACAGAGCATCGTCAAGTACCTCGGTCTACCGGGAAAACAGCAGTCGACGCCCGACAACGCCTATGCGGTTGGTTGCGATTGGTCGGAATCCGTTGCCTTCACAGTCGCCCCGAACTGGGCGTCGGGAATGTACTTGATCGTGGTCCGAATGCGCCATGAAGGTGTGGTCGTGGAACGGGAGGGTTTCTTCATAGTCAAGGCGCGTGAAGCCGACCACGCCGACTTTGTTCTCATTCACACGACGAGCACGATGTTGGCCTACAACGACTGGGGTGGGGCAAACCAATACCGGGGTGTTCCGGACGGTTCCGGCGACGTGGCGACACCGATCTCCTCGACGCAACGTCCCATTGCGCGAGGTATGTTGCGCAAACCCGAAGGCGCAGCGCGTAATACCCATACCGATACGCCGGGAGTTAGATGGATTCCGCGTCACCCGCCGTACGAGTGGGCCTGGGTGAACGGCTACTCGCGCCACCACGCTGACGCGTTCTGGGCCACGTACGAGCGCCCCTTCACGGTGTGGGCGGAAGAGCAAGCCTTTCTTGTACACCACGTCACTCAGCATGACCTGCACGAGGATCCTTCAGTACTGCAAGGGTATTCATGCGCCGTCATCGTCGGCCACGACGAGTGCTGGTCATGGGAAATGCGTGACCGTATCGACGCGTTCGTCGAAGGCGGAGGTGGTTTGGCGCGATTCGGCGGGAACTTCCTGTGGCAAGTTCGTATCGAGGGCGATACGCAGGTCTGCTACAAGAATCCGTTCGAAGATCCGATCCGTGAGGTCGACCCGACGAGGGTGACGACTGCGTGGGATGCGCCCGAAATCAGCCGGCCGGGTGCGTGGACCATGGGTTCGACCGCTACGGCCGGCGTCTACAGCCGTTACGGCGCAACAACTCCCAGGTCTTCCGGCGGTTTCACGGTGTATCGCCCTGACCATTGGGCGTTGAACGGAACCGATCTGTATTACGGCGACAACTTCGGAAACTCTCTCTGTATTGCCGGTTTTGCCATGGACGGCGTGGACTACACGTTCCGAAAGGGCCTGCCGTACGCCACCGGAGTCGACGGCGCGCCCGAAGACTTGGAGATCATCGCGATGGCACCGGCGGTGTCGGGTTCACGGGACAAGTGGAACGGAACGAGCCCCATCGGTGCGTCCTTGGCGGACGCGCGGGGAATCGTCGAATGGTTTTACGGGAGTGAGCCACCCGAGCATCTTCGTGATCTCGAGTACGGATCGGGAATGGTCACTTGTCACAGGCGAGGTCGCGGGACGGTGTTCAACGCTGGTTCTACCGAGTGGGTGAACGGACTGATCAATCACGATCCGTTTACCGAGCGGATCACCGCAAACGTGCTGAATCTATTTGCTGCGCAACTCTCGAACTTCAACGTGAAAAACAATTGACGAAACCCTCATGGCAATAAATACGAACGTATGTATTGCCAGCGAAAAGCATGTGTGAACTGTGCCTTCGTCCCTGCAGTCGGTCATTTTCGTGGTGATGCAGGATGGTGAAATGGCTGACGAGAAGGTGCAGGCACGATCTCGACGATCAGATCCGCGCGCGACCTGACTTCCCTGATCAGGTCGGCGTTCGGCTGATCTACCCGTTTCACCCACTCGGCAGCCGCTTCGGAACTCTTTCCGAAGCGGCTGTGGCGTGTCACCAAGCGTTCCGTGCGAGTCGCCTCCGGAACGTCCAGATACCAGACCTCGTCGAGTGTCGCACGCACTTCAGGCCACCCACCGGTCGGTAGGAGAAGATAGTTCCCTTCGGTGACGATCAACGGTGTATGTGGATCGACGGAGGTTGCACTGCCGATTGATTCGTCGATCTCGCGATCGAAGACGGGGACGTAAACGGTGGCATCCGAGGTTTGGAGCCGGCGCAGTAGAGCCGCGTATCCGCCGGCGTCGAAGGTGTCCGGAGCGCCTTTGCGTGCACGCCTGCCCAGCTTGTCGAGTTCCTGATTGGCAAGATGAAAACCGTCCATCTCGACGACGGCGCAACGAGAACCCAGTTTCCGTGCAATAGCCTGTGACGCCGTCGATTTTCCGGCTCCCGGCGCTCCCGTGATGCCGAGGATGTGCCGGCGGTTGTCGGTGATCAGGGAATTGGCGCGTGAGGCAAGTTCATCGAGCGTCAGTGAGACGGTCGGCGGAGTGGTCTCCACGCGAAGCTCCATCCTGTATGCGGGTCGGGTTCCTCGAGCGTACGCGCGGAGCCGAGACCTATTGACAGTCTAAATGGACTGTGAAACTGTGAGCCATGCCACGCGAGAAACTGGAGGTGTGAGCGTGACTCTGCGTGATGTGCAGCGCGAAGCGACACGCCACCGAATTCTTGACGCGGCAACGGATTTACTGATCGCGGACGGGTATTCGTCGTTGACGACGCAGTCGGTGCAAACCGCTGCCGGAGTCAGTCGTGGCGCTCTGCTGCACCACTTTCCGAACATGCAGGAGTTGACTGCGGCGTTGGTGTCGAACATCGTCGTGCGGAACGAGGCGGCGGTAAGAGCGGCGATGTCTCGGCAGGATCCGTCGGTGGACACGATCGAGAACTCGATCTCCGCTTTGTATTCGGCGTTGACTCGGCCGCCGTTTCAAGCGGAACTCGAACTGTGGTCCGCAGCTCGGACGGATCCGGTTCTGGCAGAGGTACTTCGAGAATCGGAGCGCGTCGCCGGGCGGGATCTGCAGCGTGTTGTCCACGACGCTTTCGGTCCCGAAATTGTTGCTTCCGAGAACTATTCGCAGATTGCAGATCTGACGGTGCTGATGCTCCGTGGTTTGGCGCTGTCCCGCGCAGTGCAGAAGAGCGACGCCTCTGCGCGTCGTTCGATCAGTCAATGGGCAGGCGTCGTTCGCCTGCTCCTCACCCAGAACTAGCGCAACTCGTTCCGATCGAGGTGTGCTCTGTCGACAGGACCGATGATGACGGATTTTGCGACCCTGAAGTACGAGACCTCGGACGGTAAGGCGTATATCACGCTCAACCGACCCGATCGGCTCAACGCGATCGATGATGTGATGCCGTCGGACATTCGAAATGCGGTGGCAGCAGCCAACGACGACGACGATGTTCGCGTGATCATCTTGCAAGGTGCGGGCAAGGCGTTTTGCGCCGGGTACGACCTCAAGAAGTTCGCTGAAGGAGACCTCGACGGAAAGTGGAACCAGGGCCCGGTATGGGACCCCATCAAGGACTTTCGGGGGATGAAACAGAATACCGATGACTTCTTCACGCTCTGGCGATCGCTCAAGCCGACGATCTGCAAGGTTCAGGGTTACGCAATCGCCGGCGGGAGCGACATCGCGCTGTCCTGCGACATGCTGATCATGGCCGACGACGCCCACATCGGGTACCCGCCTGCGCGCGTCTGGGGTTGCCCGACGACGGCGATGTGGGTGTATCGACTGGGAGCCCAGCGGGCCAAGCGAATGTTGTTGACTGGCGACACTATTGACGGTGTCACGGCGGCAGACTGGGGATTGGCGCTCGAAGCGGTGCCGGCCGATGAATTGGACTCGGCAGTGGAAGCGTTGGCGGATCGCATTGCCGGTGTCCCGCTTAATCAGTTGGCTATGCAGAAGATGATGATCAATCAGGCATACGACAATATGGGGCTGCAGGGCACCCAGGTGCTGGCAACCCTGTTCGACGGAATCACGCGTCACTCTCCGGAAGGGCGCTGGTTCAAGGATTTTGCCGAGCGCGACGGATTTCATGCCGCGGTGCAATACCGCGATTCCGGGCGCAAGATTCCAGACGGAGGCGGGCCGCTCCCCGCGTCCGACACCCCTCCTCGATAGAAAGTGGATGTGAGATGAGCAGTGTTCTCGAAACGTCGTACTTCCCCGCTGACGTGTCGGACCCGATTGCGGAACAAACCGTGGGCGGGCTGCTGCGAGAGTGCGCCGCGGACTCGCCGAATCTGGTTGCAATCAGAGAAGTAGTTCCGGCGCAATCGCATTCGTTGTCCGGGGCCGCCCAAACCGATCGTACGTGGACCTTCGCGCAACTGCTGGACGAAGCGGAGGGGTGTGCGCACTACCTCTTGTCCCAGTTCGATCGCGGAGACCGGATCACCGTCTGGGCTCCGAACGTTCCGGAGTGGATGATCCTGCAATACGGCGCCGCGCTCGCCGGAATGGTTCTGGTGACTGCCAATCCGGCGTTGGGTGCGGAGGAACTGGCGTACGTCTTGTCGCAGTCCCAGTCCCGCGGGCTCTTCCACACCGGAAAGTTCCGCGGCGGTGACATGGCGGCGGTGGCGTCCGAGGCAATTTCGATTGCGGGAGAGGAGGTTCTGGCAGTCAACTTCGAAGACTGGGATCGTCAGGTTCGAGGTTGGACCGGCGAGCGGGGCGCTCTGCCGGAAGTCTCTCCCGATGACAATGCGCAGATTCAGTACACGTCGGGAACCACCGGTGTGCCCAAGGGTGCATTGCTGCATCACCGAGGTTTGGTCAATAACGCCGATTTCGTCAGCCGGAGAGGTCAATTCCCCGAACGGGGTTCGGTCGTCTCGGCCATGCCACTGTTCCACACGGCCGGATGCGGCATCCTGGTTCTCGGTGCCGCACAGCGAAGAATGTCCATAGGCCTGATCCAGTACTTCGATCCGGTTGCGGTTCTCGATGCGGCAGAACGCTTTCACGCCGACGTCGTCAGTGGAGTACCGACGATGCTGATCGCCATGATTAACGACGCGACCTTCGCCAGCCGCGATTTCTCGGCGTGCTCAGTGGTCGTATCCGGTGGATCGTCGGTACCGCCCGAACTCGTCAGCACGGTGGAGTCGGCATTCGGTGCGGGATTCAGCATCGTCTACGGACAAACCGAAGCCAGTCCCGTGATCACGCAGACCAGTCCGGCCGACACCCCCGAAGACAAGTCGGAGACGGTCGGCCTCGCGTTGCCACAGGTCGAGGTGAAGATCTCCGACGTCGTGACCGGGGACAGCGTTCCGCACGGCGAACAAGGTGAGATCTGCGCTCGCGGGTACCTCGTCATGACCGAGTACTTCCGCAATCCAGAGGCCTCGACCGCGACCGTGGACAAGGACGGGTGGTTGCATACCGGCGACTTGGGGACGATGGATCAACGTGGATACGTCCGGGTCACCGGACGCCTCAAGGACATGATCATCCGCGGCGGGGAGAACATCTATCCGCGTGAGGTCGAGTCCGTGATCTTTACGCATCCGAAGATCCTCGATGTGGCGGTCGTCGGTGTTCCCGACGAGGTGTGGGGTGAGCGCGTGGTTGCCGTCATCCGCTGGAAGGACGAGTCCGATCAACCGACTGCCGCCGAACTGATCGAGTTCTGCAACGAACGACTAGCGCGCCACAAGGCACCCAAGGAATGGTTCAGCGCGGAAGCATTCCCACTGACAGGCTCGGGCAAGATCCAGAAGTATCGGATCGCGAGCTTGGTCGGCGAAGGCGTGTACGGCGTCGTCAGCTGATCGGAGCACAGCACGTCGGAGCTCATAGCACGTCGGGGCGATTCTGTCTGGGTTATCCCCGTAAATCGCTTCGACGTGCCGTGTTTATCCTGATGGCGTGAGTTCAACCCTCGGTGAGACCGGACACAAAGCTATCTCCAACCGCATCCGCGCCACAGCCTTTGCGTCGAAGGTGATGTCCGCATCCGACGCCGTGAAGTTCATCAATCCGGATGACACTGTCGCGATCAGCGGTTTCGCAAGCGCCGGTACGCCCAAGGTCGTCATCCCGGCCCTTGCCGAGCGTATTCACCAGACCCGTGGCAACGGATCGAACTTCACGGTCAATCTCCTGACCGGTGCTTCGGTGTCCACCGAGACCGAAAGGCTGCTCGCCGAAGTCGACGGAATCGCACTGCGTATGCCGTATCAGTCCGAGGCCACCGCACGTCGCCGGATCAATGACGGTCGCATGGACTACGTCGACATCCATCTCTCCCACGTGGCTCAGCAGGTGTGGGAGGGCTACTACGGCAATGTCGACGTCGCGGTGGTCGAGGTCGCCGGTATCACCGAATCGGGTGAACTGATTCCCTCCGCGTCGATCGGCAACAACAAGACGTGGCTCGACGTCGCCGACAAGGTCATCCTCGAGGTCAACTCCTGGGTGCCCGAGGCGATGGAGGGTATTCACGACGTCTATTACGGCACGGCGTTGCCGCCGCATCGCAAGCCGCTCCAGATCATCCGCGTCGAGGACCGGATCGGTCAGACCACGTTCCGGGTGGACCCGGCCAAGGTGGTGGCCGTTGTCGAGACCAACTGCCGAGACAGCGCGAGTCCGCTCTCTGCGCCCGACGCCGTCAGCGAGGCGATCGCCGGGCACGTACTGGAATTCTTCGACTTCGAGGTGCGCGCCGGACGGATGCCGGCCGATACGTTGCTTCCGCTGCAGGCGGGCATCGGCAATGTCGCCAACGCGGTGCTCGGAGGGCTCGATCGGGGGCCGTATCGCGGGTTGACCTGCTACTCCGAGGTCATCCAGGACGGGATGCTGAAGCTGATCAAGGACGGCACCGTCGCGCATGCGTCGTCGACGGCTTTGGCGCTCACCGACGAAGGCATCGAGGAACTGACTGCGAACATCGACTTCTACCGCAACCACATCACGCTCCGTCCGCAGGAGATCAGCAACCACCCCGAGGTGGTGCGCAGACTTGGAATCATCGCCATGAACGGGATGCTCGAGGCCGACATCTACGGCAACGTGAACTCGACGCACGTCATGGGGACGAAGATCATGAACGGAATCGGCGGTTCGGGGGACTTCGCCCGCAACGGCTACGTGTCCATGTTCCTGAGTCCGTCGACGGCCCGCGGCGGCGAGATCTCGGCGATCGTGCCGATGGTTCCGCACGTCGACCACACCGAGCACGACACGCAGGTATTGGTCACCGAGCAGGGGTTGGCGGATCTGCGCGGTCTGTCACCGCGGCGCCGCGCACGCCTGATCGTCGACAAGTGTGCTCACCCGGAGTTCCGGCCACTCCTTCACGATTACATCGCTCGCGCCGACGCTCAACCGGGTGCCGGGCAGACTCCGCACCTCCTGGGCGAGGCATTCTCGTTCCATCAGCGCTACATCGACACGGGCTCGATGCGGCTTTCCTGACGCCAAGCAAGGCCGCGCACAGTGAGAGAATGCGAGGGTGAGCCGAACCGGGGTACCTGACGACGCCATACGCCGGGTCGCGGCGGCAGGGGCGGACGACGCCGGTGGCCTACCCGTCGATCTGCTGGGCGACTTCCTCGACGTGCTCAGCGACGCTGTCTGTGACGGGAAACCGCTGCAGCGTCGTCAGTTGCACCGCTTCCGCGCTCGCGGTGAAGAAGCAGCGCAGCAGGGTGTGGCCCTGCGAGCCCTGCTCGATCTGTATCTCTCCTCGGCCTGGCGTCTGTGGCGTGAACTGCCTGCTGTTATTGCGGCACAATCGGATCCGAATGCCGTCGTCGCGGCCGGCGAAGTGATGCTGCGTGCCGTCGACGATGCCGTCGCAGAACTGGCCGAAGGTTTTCAGTTGGCCAGGCGTTCTCTGGTCCGCTCGCAGGTATCGGCACGCCGCGAGTTCGTCGACGACTTGTTGACCGGCGGCGCTGACGTCGTCGGATTGTTGGGTCGCGCTTCAGGATTCGGTCTCCACCTCAGTGGTCCGCATGCCGTGGCAGTAGTGACCGCAGCCCGCGAGTTCACCGACGACAACCCTTTGGTGCGAGCTGTCGAACGTGCCGTTCTGGGCAGCAAAGGTGACGCCGACGCGCTGGTTGCCAGCAAGAGCGGCAAACTGGTCGTCGTTTTCGCCGCGCCGGATCGCGATGCCGTCGACCACGTGCTGGCCGGGATTCGGTCGGCTCTCGGACCGGGGACAGGCGCCGTAACCGATAACGACGGGCGAGTGCAGTTGCAGCGACGCGTATTGGACGGCACTTGGCAGATCGCGGTCGGGCGCCCACGCGCCACCGCTTCGGGCGTGGTGGCGTCGTACCGGGAGGCACTCGACGCACTCGACCTGGCGCAGCGACTGTCGTTGAACGCACCGATCATCGACGCTCGCGATCTGCTGGTCTACCGGGTTCTGGTCAACGACAGACCAGCGGTCACCGACCTGATCCAGACGCTTCTCACGCCGCTGCTCGAGGCACGCGGCGGCGCTGGGCCGATGATCGACACCCTGCTTGCGTACTTCTCCGCCGGCGGCAACACGGCGAAGACCGCCCGAGACCTGCATCTGTCCGTCCGTGCGGTGACGTACCGCTTGGACCGCATCCGCGAACTTACCGGCCAGAACGTCAACGACCCCAACGACAGCTTCGCGCTGCACGCAGCTGTGCTGGGCGCGAAGCTGCTCGATTGGCCTGCCACCGAGCTGACCTGATCAGCTTGCGCGGGCGCGTTCCTCGTAGGCGGCACGTGCCGCGGTGTCGACGTCGCCGAGAAACTGCGTCTCGACGCCGAAAAGGCGGCTCAATGCCTCGTACGGTCGCCGGGGGAAGAACCCTTGCGCCTGGACGAGTAGTCCGGACGCTCGCGTAATGCGCACGCGTGGACGAGGTTTGGTGATCAGTCCGACGATGGCTTCGGCGATTTCCTCCGGCTGAACCTCGCGGAATCCCTTCATTCCCGAAGTGCCCGAGGTGAGTTGGGTGTTGGTGAGCGTCGGCAATACGGACGAGACGTGCACTCCGGTGCCACGAACTTCCTTGCGGACCGAATCGGTGAATCCCAAGACTGCATGCTTGGCGCCGCAGTAGGTCGACAAACCCGGGCAGGGGAGTTCGCCGGCAAGCGAAGCGATGTTGATGACGTGTCCGCGCCCCCGCGGCAGCATCCGTCGCAATGCGAGCTTGGTTCCCGTGATCACCCCGAGGACGTCGATCTCGATGATGCGCCGGGTCACGGTGTCGTCCTCGTCGACGATCCGGCCGACCGGCATGATGCCCGCATTGTTGACCAGTACGTCGATCGGGCCGAGTTCACCTTCGACGGTGTCGAGGAAGTCGAAGAACGAGGCGGGATCGGTGACGTCGAGACGTCCGAACGTACGGATGCCCAAATCCTTGCTTGCCTGCGCGAGAGTGGCTTCGTCGATGTCGCCGATCGCGACCGTCGCACCGAGGCTGATGAGGCTCTTCGCGGTGGCGTATCCGATGCCTCGGGCGCCGCCGGTGATGACCACTACCTGACCGTCGAAAGGCTTGTCCATTTGCTCCAGCGTCTCCAAAGATAGGGGATGGGGTTGCAGTGAGGTAAATCTGCAGCGCCGTGAAACTGCGGTGAGATGTGATTGTGGACCAGCCGAAGCCGGGTTACTAGGGCTTGATGCCCGAACTCAATCGCTAGGTTTGTGACAAAGTCACAATCGGGGTCACGAATTGGGGCCACGAATCGGGGAGACGGATATGGACACATCGGAGTTGGACGGCTGGATTGCAAATCTCGCACCCATCTATCTCCAGCCGGAGGTGATCGACGGTTTCGTCCAACGCATCGACGACGCCATTGCCCTGGCCAACCCGGAAGTCGCAGCGGACCGGGAGCTGCGACGCGATGTGGATGCAAGCACCGCGGCGCAGCTCCGCGTCATCGTGGCCGCGATCGCGGGTGGTTCCCAGGAGGTCACGCCGCCGGCGGAGTCGATTGCGCTTGCGCTCACCGTTGCCAGGCGCGGAATGGATCTTCGAGTCCTGCTCAAGATCTACGGCGCCGGACGCCTCGCGATGCTGGGTTTCGTCGACGAGTCGATCGAGGCACTCCCGATCGGTCCGGAACTCAAACGCGCACTTCTCGTTCGGGTGTGGGGTTCGGCGATGCGATGGCTGGAGGTGACCACCGAATTGTTGGTGGCCACATATGCGCAGGAACGGGAGAGCTTGGCGCGCGGCGCTTTTGCGCGTCGATCCGAGACCGTTCACGCGATCGTCGCCGGCGAAGCTCTTCACTCCGAAGAGGTTTCGCAGATTCTCGATTACCCGATGCGGCGCCACCACACTGCATTTGTTCTCTGGACGGACGACACCGACCCGGCTGCAGACGTATTGGCGCGATTGGACTCGTATGCACGTTCCTTGGTGGGCGAGTCGAACGGCGAGCGTGTGCTGACGCTACCTTCGGGTGCGCGCGAGGTGTGGTCGTGGGTCGCACATTTCGACCACCTGGAGTGGGCGTCGCTCGATCATGCTCGAAATGCGGATCTTCGTGTCGCAGTGGGGGCCAGCGGTTACGGAATGGAGGGATTCGCACGCAGTCATCGCGAGGCGCTCGCCGCGCAGCGCGTCGCAGTCCGGTCGACGGGTTCTTCGCCCGTCACCGTCTACGAGGACGTTCAGGTTCCCTGTCTGCTTACCGAAGATCTGGGCGAACTGCGTGCGTTGGTGGCTCGGGAACTGAAAGGCCTGGCCGGCACGGACAGCGTCACGACGCGTATCCGTGACACCGTCCGGGTCTATTACGAGAACAATTGCACTGCAGCGGCTACGGCCGCGGCGCTCGGCCTGCACAAGAACACTGTGCGGTATCGACTCGATCAGGCCGAAAAGCTACTAGGTCGCAGCGTGGACGATCGGCGCCTGCCGACGGAGTTGGCGCTCATCGCGCTGGAGAGCTACGGGGTCAGCGTCTTGCCCGCCGGGTGATTCGTTATTGCATGTCGTCGAGGCCGGGGAGCGAGTAGCCGGAGTTGTCATCCCAATCGGCAGGGGTGTCGTCGAGTGAAACGTCCCAGTCTGCGTCCGGCACTGCTCTGCGAAGCTCGGTCAGAGCGTTGAACCAGTAGACGAGCGAAGGAATTACCTCGGTCGGATCGCTCGAGATCTTGGTCGAACCGTTGAGCAGAGTGTTGGGGATATCCGACGGGTAGAGGTCCAGGACCTCGTAGTCGAACGGAAATTCGTCGTTGTGGACGGCGATGAGTCGGTCGACTTCGGCCTTCTCGTCGTCGGTCAGCGGTGTAGTGCGGACGGCGGAGTAGTACAACGAGGTGCTCATGCTTGCCAGGCTAGAACAAGATGCCTTCCAACGGCGGTTTCGGCCGCAACACCCTCAGATTGCAGGGTATCGGCAACTTCAGGTCTAAAAGTCGTCGATATTTCGACAGGGATGGATAGAAGTCGGCAAGGAACACTGGAGAAGACGGCGAGACGGCCGTCCGAACCCAGTGAAGGAGCTCCCCGTGACCGCAGTCATCAGTGCCATTCGGGTAGGTGGTCAGCGATGAACGTTCCCATGTGGGCGTGGGCCGCGTTCGCCGCAGTCATCGTCGTCATGTTGCTCATCGACCTGCTCGCCCACCGCGGCGCGCACGTCATCGGCTTCAAGGAAGCGGCCTGGTGGAGTGCACTCTGGGTCGGTTTGTCTCTCGTGTTCGCGGTGGTTGTCACCCTGACCTTGGGGGTGAACTCGGGCGTCGAATTCACCACGGCCTGGCTGTTGGAGAAGAGCCTCTCCGTCGACAACCTCTTTGTGTTCGCCCTGATCTTCGGTTACTTCAAGGTGCCCCGTGAGTACCAGCACCGTGTGCTGTTCTTCGGTGTCATCGGCGCCCTGATCTTCCGCGGTATTTTCCTCGCCGCCGGCGTTGCCGTGGTCAGCAAGTTCACGGCCGTGCTGTTCGTCTTCGCCGCCATCCTGCTCTACAGCGCGTACAAGCTGCTCAAGGATGACGACGAGAGCTTCGATCCGGGAACCTCGCTGGCAGTTCGCCTGCTGCGCAAGATCATGCCGGTCCGTGAGGAATACGCCGGAACCAAGTTCTTCGTCAAGGAAGCCGGAAAGCGCGTCGCAACACCGCTGTTCGCCGTCGTCGTCGCCATCGAAGCCGCCGACCTCGTGTTCGCAGTCGACAGCGTCCCGGCAGTGCTGGCAGTGAGTGACGATCCGTTCATCGTGTACTCCAGCAACGCGTTTGCGATCTTGGGTCTGCGTGCCCTGTACTTCCTGCTCTCGGGTCTGCTCGAGAAGTTCCACTACCTGTCCAAGGGTCTGTCGATCATCCTCGCCTTCATCGGCGTGAAGCTGATCATGCAGGCCAGCCACAAGGTGATCAGCACGTCGATCCCCGAGATTCCCTCACTGGTCAGCCTCGCGGTGATCATCGTGGTGTTGGCAGGCTCGATCATCCTGAGCCTCAAGAAACCGCTACCGGAAGCGCCTGACGCCGACGAGGTTGCGCCCGGTGACACTCCGGTCGAGCTCGGGAAGGCAGGCAGTGAAGCCGAGACAGAGGCTTCGGGCATCGAGCTCGCGGCCGGCGATCGTGATGACGACGACGACAAGGTAGATGCTCGCAGTAGGAGCTGACACCTGATCGGCTGAACCGAATCGAAAAGGGAGACCACACAACGAGGTGTGGTCTCCCTTCTCGTTTCTCACGACTCTCGCTACAAAACAGACCACTGATCGGGAGGGTGTGTTCTCACTCAGCCGTGGGCGATTTACCTTGGCGAATGCCCGACGTCCGAGATCAGGAGTGCCCATGACAATTCACGCGGAAGTCGTCACAATGCTGGCCACGCTCAACGCAGCATTTCCGGACGTCACCAGCTTCGACCCGTCGGAGTTACGCGCTTTGCTTCGGAATCGGCGAGCTCCGCTGGAGCGGCTTCCCGACATGCGTGCAGTCGAAGATCTCGCAATCGACGGCCCTGGGGGGGATCTGTCGATCCGCGTCTACCGCCCGCACGCTTCCCCCGATGCCATTCCGCTGGTCGTCTTCGCTCACGGTGGAGGCTTCGTGTTCTGCGACCTGGACAGCCATGATGAATTCTGCCGGTCCATGGCGGAAGGTGTCGGCGCCGTTGTGGTCTCCGTCGATTATCGTCTGGCCCCTGAACATCCCGCCCCGGCAGCACACGACGACGTCTATGCCGCAGTGGAGTGGGCAGCGAAGCACGCGGCAGAGTACGGCGCTGACCCGAGCAGGATCGTGCTGGCCGGTGACAGCGCGGGTGGCAATCTTGCTGCGACAGTTGCCATTGCCGCCCGCGATCGTGGAGGTCCGGAGGTTGCGGCGCAAGTTCTCATCTATCCCGTGATCGACGACGATTTCGACACCGAGTCCTACCGTCTCTACGGCACCGACCACTACAACACGACTACGGCCATGAAGTGGTACTGGGACCAATATGCGCCCGAACGCCGAGATGACGTGCGGGTGATACCTACTCGGGCAGAGTCGTTCGCCGATCTTCCAGCGGCCGTCATCGTGACAGCTGAGCTGGATCCGCCGTGCTCGGCCGGCGACGAGTACGCGAAACTGCTTGCCTCGGCCGGCGTCCCGGTGCAGCATCATCGCTTCGACGGGCTATTTCACGGGTTCCTCACTATTCCGTCGTTGTCGCTCACGGAACCTGCACGACAGAAAGTTTGGGCGATGATTCGCGAGGCGTCAGCCGTCACTCGATAGGAGTTCTTCGCTCAATTCGCCGAAGGTATGACAGATTCTGTCCCGAACAATGACTTCGGTGCATTCGGGGTCGAACCAGCGATCAACGACGCCCCAATGGATCGGATGGTCGAGGTATTGGGTCTGCAGTGACGCGAGATCGGTGAACTCCTGCTCCCACACATGGGTCCACGGTGCTTCGTCACATGCAGATGGTGCGCCGGTCGCTGCGCTCACTCGACTGAGCCGCCAGGCAGCGATCGAGGAGATATGCGCGGGCATCTTCAGCAAGTCGCTTTCGAAGCGTTCGATTGCGTCCTCGGGGGTATGGGGTGCAACGCGAATCAGCAGCGCTCGGTACACCCCGTTCGGGCCGGTGGCGCGCGAGCGACCCTCGGTTCCGGAAGCGTACTCGGCGCCATGAAAGCGCTCGACGGCGTCGTGGTGAAGTCCGGCGTCAATGGCACCTCGAGCGGCCTGCCACGACGCTTCGTCCTCGAACTGGAGATGCATGATCAGATCTCCGCCGTTGATGACGCCGGGCAGTGTGGCGGTGACGAGATGGCGAACTGATCCAGACGATTCTGCCACTGCTGCAATGGTGTTCATCGCATCGACCCAGCTGGCCGAGTCCGCGGTGTCGGCTGCAAAAACCACCCTTGTGACGTTATACATCGGCCAGTCCCTCGACGTCGTCGGCAGCGGCAGCCATGGTGCGGCTTCGTTCGGCAATGAGCGGAGCCGTTGCGTCCCACCATTGCCGGAGAGTGGCGTCACCGCGGCTCGAACGAGTCATCTCCCACCAACCGGCGGTCCCCTCGACGGTCCACGTGATGGTGACGATGTTGGACTCGTCCTCGGCCCACAGCGGCGGACTGACAAGTATGTTGTCGAGAGTCAGGTTGCGGCGACTGGCATTCGGCAGGTAGCCGGCGCGAAATTCGTCGACGAACTTCTGCCCACATCCGGGATTCGTGACTATCCGGTCGATCACGTAGAGCGTCTCACCTGGCATCTGCGCAGGCTACGGTGCGCTTAACCCCCTGCGGTACTTCCGATCTCACGCAGCGGGAGGTTACTCCGTGGAGGCTGGGGAACGCGCCGGGCGCAGACCCAGCCACCCGACCACACCGACGAGGGCGAAGGCCACGGCGGCGGTCACGAACGTGACGGTGAAGGCGGATTCGCTGGGCAGAGCGGCTACGCCCTCGGGCAGGTTCGCGATGGTCATCGAGGCGAGAATCGTGGTTACCACCGCACTGCCCATGGCGCTGCCGGTGGAACGGGAGATCGAGTTGATGCCGTTGGCTATTCCACTCTGGCGATGCGGAACACTCGACATGATGATCGCGGGCAAAGCCGCGTAACCCAGGCTGACGGCGGTGCCGATCACGATGCCGGCACCGATGACCGATGCGGTGTGCGTGTGGTCGTATGCGAGCCAGGCGAACGGCACCGCACCACAGATCGCGGTGAGTCCCAGGACGAAACGTGGCCCGCGCACTCTGATGAGGCGCCCACCGATCGGTGCCGCGATCAGCGAGGCAATCGCTCCCGGCAGTAGGAATTCCACCGATGCACGCAGAATGCTGGCGTCGAATCCGTATCCCGTGAGGGCATGGGGAAGTTGCACGAGATAGGAGATGCCCAGGAAGTTGGCGAACATTCCGAAGCCCAGCATGACCCCTGCCAGGTTCGCCATCATCACGGGCCGGTGGACGAACATCCGCATGTCGACCAGTGGTTCGTCGACGATCTTCTCGATCCAGACCCAGACGGCGAACATCACGATCGAGCCCAGGAAAACACCGATGGTCAAGGGCGAGATCCAACCCCATTGGTGGCCTTGCGAAATCGACAACAGGAGCAGAAGGAGTGCAGCGCCCAGGCTCAGCGCACCGATGACGTCGACGCGCCCACCGCTCTTGTGCTTGGTCGCCGGCACCAGCGTGATGACGGCGACGAGGGCAAGCAACGCGAACCCGGTGGCCATCCAGAAGGCGTTGCGGTAGTCGGCATCCGGAGCCGATGTGAGAAGTCCGGTGGCGACGAGGGCGAGCCCGCTGCCGAATGCAAGAGTTCCGCTGACCAATGCCATCGCGCCGGGAAGCTTGTGCGGGCGAACCTCTTCGCGCAGAACCGAAAGAGCCAGCGGGAAGATGGCGGTGGCAGTTCCCTGGAGGACGCGTCCGAGGATGAGAAGTGGCAGATTGTGTGCCAGTGCGGCGACGATCGAACCGATGACCATCACGATCAGAACGCCGACCAGCGTGCGCTTCTTGCCGTGCTGGTCGCCGTAGCGGCCCAACAGGGGAGTGAAAACGGCGGCCGAGAGCAACGTCGCCGTCGTCACCCAACTGATGCCGGCCGCGGATGCGCCCAGATCGGACTGAATGCGTCCCAAGATCGGAACGGGCAGCGTCTGCATCATCGAGACGATCATCGCGGCCAGGCTGAGGGCGCCGATGATGACGGCCTCGCGGCGCGGTGATGTTACGACGGATACATCCGGGGTGTCGTGGACCGTTGGCTGCGCAGCGCTGTCGGTCGTCACTGAATTCGTCAAGTGGGTCCTTCTCGGGAATTACAAGAGAAAATGCTTAATGTGGCGAAGTAATTTTCTCTGGATGGTAAGTCCGCGAGATCGATCCCGTCAATGCTGGTCAGTGAGCCACCGGGACACGCCTGGTATTTGTCGGACCAGCTCGGTGTTTGTCGAACTAGAAGGGGTAGACCGGGAGTGTGCTCTGGGCCGTCACCCACTGCGTTTCGGTGAAGGCGTCGAGGTTTGCGCCGATACCGCCGACGCGGCCGCCGTTACCCGAAGATGCCATGCCGCCGAACGGGATGACGGCTTCGTCGCCGACCGTCTGATCGTTGATGTGTACGAGGCCGGTGGGGATTTGTTGGGCGAGCTCGAGCCCGCGCATGGCGTCGGAGGTCAGAATGCCCAGTGACAGTCCGTACTCGGAGTCGTTGGCTATGGCGACGGCTTGTTCGACGGTGGCAAAGGAGGTCACCGGTGCGACCGGCCCGAAGACCTCGTCGGCGAAGGCCGGTGCGGTCAGTGGGGTGTCGGCCAGCACGGTGGGTCGGTAGAAGAGATCCTCGTAGGTGCCACCGGCAGCCAGTTTTGCCCCGGCCGCGATGCTTCCGGTGACCAGGGAGTGGATGTGGTCGCGTTGTTTGGCGTCGATGATGGGGCCGAGTGCGACCTGACCAGTGAACGGGTCGCCTACCGGAAGCTTGTCGGCGCGTTCGGCAAGGAGTGCGGTGTAGTCGGCAGCGATACTTTCGTGGACCAGTTGACGACCAGTGGTCATGCAGATCTGCCCCTGGTGCATGAACGAGCCGAAAGCGCCGACAGATGCTGCCTTTTCGAGGTCGACGTCGTCCATGACGATCAGCGCGTTGTTTCCGCCGAGTTCGAGATGCGCTCGTTTGAGGTGGCGGCCTGCCAGTTCGCCGACAGCCCGTCCGGCGCGGGTCGACCCGGTGAATGCGATGACGCGAACGCTCGGATGAACCACGATTGCCTCACCGGCGTCAGCGCCGCCCGGCAACATGCTGAACACTCCCGCGGGCAAGCCGGCCTCCTCGAAGATGCGAGCGAGAACCACACCGCCACAGATCGCCGTGCGCGGGTCAGGCTTGAGGATCACCGAATTACCCAGTGCCAGTGCGGGAGCGACTGCACGGATCGACAGGATGATCGGAAAGTTGAAAGGTGCGATGACGCCGACGGTTCCGACGGGTACGCGACGAGAGAAGCTCAGGCGAGGTTGCTCCGAGCGCAGCACTTCACCTACTGGGTGTGCGGCCAGGGCTGCGGCGTTGTAGCACTCCTCGGCAGCGGTATGGGTTTCCAGTGCGGCCTTGGCCGGGATGCTGCCGGCCTCCCGGATCACCCATTCGCCGATTTCGTCGGCGTACTGCTCGAACAATTGACCGGCGCGGCGCAGAACAGCGGCGCGTTCGGTGTAGGGGCGTGCTGCCCAATCCTTCTGAGCTGCAGTAGCGTTTGTTGTAGCGGCTGCCACGTCGTCGGGTGTTGCCATGCCCACCGTCGTCAACTGCTTGCCCGTGGCGGGTTCGACGACGATGCGATCTTCGGCGTTGCCGCGGACCCATTCACCGTCGAAGATCTTCGATTCCCACACAGGTTCGCTCAACAAGCTCGACATGGCCGCTCCTCGAGAAAGGGATGCGACTGCTCGCCGCATCACATGGTTACCCACCACGTTGCTCTGTGAGTGAGGTCGATCGCCATCGCACTTTCATTCAGTGAAAGACGGGTTCATTGCGTCCTTGAGTGCTTGGATCAGATCGGCGAACTCGGTGGAGAAGGTGATGCCGCTACGGGTCACCCCGGACACCGGAATTCGCAAGCGGCCGTGCGATTCTCGCATGAAGCTGATTCCAGCACGTGGAGATTCGCCTGCGGTGATCGAATACAGCAGCGTCCAGGCGCGAGGGTTGGTGATCACGTCCAGCGTGGCGGTGTGATCGCTCGGAATTGCAGGGCCCAGTTGGACGCGTCGATCTATTTCGCGGAACGCGTCCTCGACCACCTTGTGGATGAGGACCTGGCTTTGGCGTGGCGGCAAGAGCAGGGGATATGCGGCCAGATCGTTGAGGTCGACGCTTTGCTGACCGGCCAGGGGGTGCCGGCTCGACATGACGACCAAGAGGTCCTCGACGCCGAGGTCCAGGGGCTCGAGTCCGGGGCGGTCGACGCCGCCGCGAATCAGCGCGATGTCGGCGTCACCGGAGGCCACGGCGTCCATGCGGTGGGCAAAACTCTTGATGACGAACTCGACGTCCAGGTCCGGATGAAGTTCGCGCACGTGTGCGATGGCGTCCAGCGTCTGAGCGGCAAAGCTCATGTTTCCGGTGATCCGGATCCGAGCTCTCGGGTCGCGTGCGACGGAGTACGCCATCGTTTCGAGGCTGAGGACTTGCTGCGCGATGGGCACCAGTCGCGATCCTGCCGGGGCCAGCCGAACAGCTCGGGTCGAGCGTTCGAAGAGCGTCGCGCCCAGTTCCTTCTCCAGTCGCGCGACCTGATGGCTGATCGCCGACTGCGAGATGAAGCAGCGCTCGGCAGCTCGACTGAAGCTCAGTTCCTCGCTCACGACGAGGAAGTACTTGAGTTGGCGGAAGTCCATGAAGACAGCTTACTTATGAGCAATCGAGATAACAGTCTTGCGAATACTCCAGCTAGCTGGACCGGACCCATGATCAGTCCATACCGTAATAGTCATACTTTCAATTTGGTTGAGGAGATTTGTTGTGGATAGAACAGCTGCGGGTCGCGCTGACATCGACGCGACTGGACACGAGCAGACTCAGGTAGTGATCGTCGGCTCGGGATTCGGAGCCCTCGCCGCGGCCAAGACCCTCGCGAAGTCCAAGACGCCGTTCGTCCTCATCTCCGCCACCACCGAGCACCTCTTCCAGCCGCTGCTCTACCAGGTGGCGACGGGTGTTCTGTCGGCCGGCGAGGTTGCTCCGCCCATCCGCACGATCCTGCAGAAGTACCCCAACGCCGACGTGCGACTCGGCCGCGTCGTCGAGGTCAACGCCGAAGAGAACACGGTCGTCTACGAAGCCTCGGGCACCCGCCATACGCTCGGATACCGCTCGCTCATCGCAGCCACCGGTGCCACGCAGGCGTACTTCGGTCATGACGAGTTCGAGAAGGTCACCTACAAGCTCAAGACCGTCGAGGACGCCGAGGTACTGCGCAAGCAGATCCTGCGCTGCTTCGAAGAAGCTCACACCACCAACGACGCGCTGGTTCGCCGCAACCTGCTCAGCTTCGTTGTCGTGGGTGCAGGCGCGACCGGCGTCGAGCTCGCCGGACAGATCAAGGAACTGGCGCGTCGCTACTTTGCGAAGGCCATCAACAACATCAGTGCCGACGAGGTCACGGTCACCATGGTCGAAGGCGCCGGCGTTGCGCTTCCTGCCTTCGGCGGCAAGCTCAGTGAGTACACGCAGGCCTCGCTCGAGAAGTCGGGTGTCGAGGTGGTCCTCAACACAATGGTCACCGCCATCGACGAGCACGGCGTCACCGTCTCTTCGGCAAAGACCAAGGAAGAGAAGCGCATCGACGCCGAGACCGTCATCTGGTCGGCCGGTGTACGCGCCAACGACTTCGCCGCGGTGCTCGGAGAGGCAACCGGTTGTGAGAGTGACCGCGCAGGTCGTCTGCTCATCAATCCGGACTTGACCGTCGGAGGATTTGCCAACGTCTTTGCCATCGGCGACATGACTTCGCTGAACGGTCTGCCGGGTCAGTCGCCCGTTGCAATGCAGGGTGGCCGTCACGCCGCGAAGACTGTGAACGGAAAGGTCAAGGCAGGAACGCCTTTCAAGTACTTCGACAAGGGCAGCATGTCGATCATCAGCCGATTCAGCGCTGTGTGTCGCGTCCGCAAGGTCGAGTTCAAGGGCACGATCGCCTGGTTCATGTGGTTGGCCGTGCACGTGATGTACCTGGTGGGCTTCCGCAACCGGTATGTCGCCGTGATGTCGTGGTTCGGATCGTTCATCGGTCACCGTCGTCCGCACTTCCATTACGCGCAGGAGCCGATGAAGATCGAGGCCGCGCCGCCGGTGACCGAACGCGAACCGGAATTGGCGCACTCCGCGTAGCTCTGCACCGCTCGAACACGTTTCGCCTGATGTCAGTCACACGGCTTTGTGAGTCACACTGTGTGAATGGCATCAGGCGACCGTTCGTTGATCGGCCGGGCATTTATCGTGCTCGGTGCCTTCGATGCGACGTCTCCTCGGTTGACTCAATCTGAGATCAGTCGCCGCACCGATCTACCTCTGCCCACCGTCCATCGACTGTGTGGGCAGTTGGTGGCTGCCGGCGCCCTCGAGCGTCGGAGCGACGGCAAATACCAGGTCGGAGTCCGGTTGTGGGAGATCGGCGCTCTCGCTCCCGGGGCGCACGGTCTGAGACAGGTGGCGTTGCCGTTCCTCGAGGACCTGTACGAGGTCACCCGGGAGAACGTGCAGTTGGTTGTCCGTGAGGGCACCGAGGCGCTGTACCTCGAGCGCTTGTCCTCGCGTAGCGCCGTCACGGTGGTCGGCCGCGCGGGCGGAAGGTTGCCGTTGCACGCGTCCAGCGGTGGATTGATTCTCCTGGCGCACGGCGGAACCGAGCTTCTCGACGACGTCCTCCGAGCCGGCCTCGAGGCGTTCACACCCAAAACCATTACGTCCGAGCGGATCTTGAGAGCAACTCTCGACGAGATCAGACGCACCGGATTCGTGGTGTGTCGTGAGTATCTGAATGTCGGAACTCTTGCCGTTGCCGCTCCGGTCCGCGAAGCCGGCGGCGACGTTGTCGCAGCGGTGTCGACAGTTGTTCCGGTGGAGCAGGATCCGGCTCCCTTACTGCCGGCCTTGGCCGCGGCTGCTCGCGGAATATCACGCGGGCTTGGTGGCGGCGGGCTTCGATAGCTCAGTTTCGATCTTTCACTGAGTGAAATTTCAGCTGTTCAGGGGAGCGGTAGTGGTTGAGGGTGGTCTCAATCGCCACTCACCTCAGGAGTTCTCTGTATGTCTTCGTTGCGCACCCAGGTCGGAATCGTCGGTGGCGGTCCCGCCGGGTTGATGCTCTCGCATCTCTTGCATCTGAGGGGAATCGATTCGATCGTCCTGGAATGCCGCACCCGCGAAGAGGTGGAAGGCACCATTCGTGCGGGTGTGCTCGAACAGAACACCGTTGATCTCATGGTCGAGACCGGACTCGGTGACCGACTGAAGCGAGAAGGCCTCGAACATCACGGAATCGAGTTGCGATTCGGTGGGCGAGGGCACCGCATCGCATTCGACGAACTGACCGACGGGCGCGCCGTCACGGTGTACCCGCAGCACGAGGTGCTCGTAGACCTGATTGCGCGACGCCTCGCCGACGGTGGGGACATTCGATTCGGAGTGACCGACGCGCGAGTGCACGATCACGAATCAGATAGCCCGAGTATTACTTTCGTCGACTCGGACGGTAGCGACCAGAAGCTCGAGTGCGTCCTGGTGGCCGGTTGCGACGGGTCACGAACCGAAACGCGAAAGCTGATTCCCGAACCGTCGATCCGCACGGATCATTTCCGGCAGTATCCCTTCGCGTGGTTCGGCATCCTGGCAGAGGCGCCGCCGTCATCGGAAGAATTGATCTACGCCAACCACGAGCGTGGGTTTGCGCTGATCAGCACACGGACGCCCGAGGTGCAGCGTCATTATCTTCAGGTCGATCCGGACGACTCCGTGGACAACTGGTCCGACGATCGAATCTGGGACGAGCTGCACATGCGGGTCGACGGTGAGGGTGCGGAGATCAAGGACGGCAGGATCTTTCAGAAGTCGATCCTTCAGTTCCGCAGTTTCGTGTGCGAGCCGATGCAGCACGGCAACCTCTTCCTTGCTGGGGATGCGGCGCACACTGTGCCGCCGACCGGCGCGAAGGGAATGAATCTCGCGATTGCGGACGTCTACGCCTTGGCAAAGGCAATGGACAGTTTCTTCACCTCGTCCGACCGAAAGATGTTGGACGGGTATACCGAAACGGTGCTGCCGCGTGTGTGGCGGACGCAGCACTTTTCGTGGTGGATGTCATCGATGCTTCATCGCTTGCCAGACGACAGCGGTTTCGGCCATCGTCGTCAGTTGGCTGAGTTGGACATGGTCACGCGCTCGGTGGCCGGACGAACATTGATCGCCGAGAACTACGTCGGAACGCCCTTGACCTAGAGGGCTGTTCGCAGGTTGAACATTGTGCGGTCACAGGAGCGGGGTGCCTTGATGGTGTACCAATTGCCATCCGCTCGGTGTTCGACGCCACAAGGATGTGCGCCGCGCGCGACGCATCCCACGAACTGAATCCCACTGCGTGAGGACGTATCCGTCGTCGATGATTCGACCGGTCATATTGTGAACTTCGATGGCGACGGCGTCGATGGGTTCGTTCCGCAGTGATTCTACGGTCGACGGGAGGTCCCAGACGCTGCCCGATGCGCCTATCTCGATGAAGTCTTCGGCGAGCAATGCGAGCACACGTGCGCTGTTGCGCCTGCATTCGACAGTTTGCAATTCCCGCTCCAGGGCGAGGACTTCCCCGACGTCGGTGCGTGGGGTCATGGATGCTCCTCTGCGTACACATCACGGCGGTGACGATGTTGATCATGATCATCCCAGAGGAGGGCGTCGAGCTTCCAGCATCCGCTCTCGGAGACTGTCGTAGATGGGGGCCGACCCTGCCACGGTAGCGACGAATACCGCTGCGGCCGTGGCCGCGAGCATCGGGACCAGCGTCGACGTCACCGCTGTCATCTCGACCACGATCACGATGCCGGTGAACGGTGCGCGCACCACGGCGCCGAAAAACGCGGCCATGCCTACGGTGGCCATGGTGATCGTGAGTCCGGCGCCGACTCCGGGCACGAAGCTAGACAGTCCGGTGAAGATCGATCCCCACAGTGCGCCGAGTGCGAGTAGGGGAGCAAAAAGTCCGCCGGGAGTGCCGGCGGCGTACGACAGCGGGCCCGTGAAGAACCGAACCACCAAGTACAGCAGCAGAATCGGCAGAACGAAGGTCCTGCCACCGACGACCATCTGTGCAAGAACGTCACCGCCCCCACTTGCCAGCGGGTCGAGGAAGAGCGTCAGGCCGATGACGGCGCCGATCATTGCGCCGATGACTGTCGGTGGGATCCTGTTGAGTCGTGCAACGATATCGAGTAGTCCCAGAATCAAGCGGTTGTACGCGATACCGAGTAGCCCCGTGAGGATTCCGAAGACGACAAACAGTGGCAACAGTGCGAGTTGAGGTGTCGGGACGGTGCCGACCTCGAAATCTGGTTGATCGCCGATGACAAGTCGTGCACAGCCCACCGCGATCGAAACACCGAAAAGCGTTGGCAGAACAGTGCGTAGCCGGAAAGAGTGCGTCACCTCCTCGCAGACGAACAGTGCGCCGGCGATCGGCGCGTTGAACGCAACGGCGAGTCCTGCTCCGGCCGTGGACGTTTGCAGCATGGCGACGTCCGGTTCGGTAAGGTGGGCCCGTCGTCCCGTTTCCGCTCCGATTGCCGCGCCCATGTGGACGGTGGGGCCTTCGCGGCCGAGGACCAGACCCGAGCCGATCGCCAAGAGGCCGCCGATGAATCTGGCGGGCACGAGATTGATTCCCGGCGGCTTCGCTTCACCGCGGGACACTGCCTCTACGTGCTGGATACCGCTTCCCTGTGCGAGGGGTACTCGTCTGACGATCAGAACAGCAAGGACGGTGCACAGCGCAACCAGGACGACCGGCACGAGCCACCCGACGTACGGAACGTGATGTGCCCAATTCACGATCGTCTGACGAAGTTCATCGGCCCTGATCAGGCACCATCGGAACGCGCCGCCGACAAATCCGACCACGACGCCGGCGGCCGCAGCGAGTAGACACAGCAAACCCAGTCCGCGGTAGGAGTTACGCGGTTCGGAGTCGACATCCTCGGTCATCGTGATCAGCCCTACCTGATGGTCACAACTCTCGACAGGTGAATTGAGCCTTCCTCACCTTGGACGGTAACCCATCCCGATACCGGAAAGTGCTTGTATCGCCGGGTCACAATTCGGTGAGCAGACTGATTCCGAGGACTGTCATCATCACGGCGATCAGAGCGTCGAGAACCCGCCAGGCGGTGGGTTTTGCAAAAAGCGGTGTCAGCAGGCGCGCGCCGTAACCGAGGGCGCTGAACCAGACTGCACTTGCGGTGACGGCGCCGATTGCAAACCACCACCGTCCGATCTCGCCGCGACCGTTGGCAATTGAACCCATCAGCACGACGGTGTCGAGATAGACGTGCGGATTCAGCCAGGTGAGTGCCAATGCCATCGTGACGGCGGTAAGCCTCGACCCGTTGCCATGTTGATCCGGTGCCAATGTTTGCGGTCGAAGTGCTCGTTTGGCGGCGAAGAGTGCATAGCTGAGTAGGAAAAGGGCACCGGCGATGCGAACGGCAGTGATCAGTGACGGTGCGTGTTCGAGGAGGGCGCCGATTCCGCTGATGCCTGCAAGGATCAGAACTGCGTCTGAGACGGCGCAGACTGCGACGATCGGGAGTACGTGCGAGCGCGTCAGGCCTTGGCGAAGAACGAATGCATTCTGTGCGCCGATTGCGACGATCAGAGAGAGTCCGACTCCGAAACCGACGAGGGCCGACGCTGGGTCGGTGGTGCTGAGCATGTTGTCGAGCCTGCCCCGCAGATTGTAATCAGTCCAGCTAATGATTCTTAGGATGCATCAGAGTAGCTTCAGATTATGTTGGACTTCGAGCAACTGAGGGCATTGCACGCTGCGGTCGACGAGGGAACCTTTGACGCGGCGGCGCGGAAGTTGTACATCACGCCGTCGGCGGTCAGTCAACGGATCAAAGCTCTCGAGACCTCGGTAGGCCGGATCCTGGTGCAGCGCACCAAACCCATCAGGGTTACCGATTCCGGGCGGGAAGTCCTGCGTCTTGCCCGTCAGATAGATGCCCTTTCGCGCGATACCGTGCGAGAGCTCGGCCTTGAAAACGGTTCGGGAACATTCGCCCGTGTCTCTGTCGCGGTCAACGCCGATTCGCTGTCCACCTGGGTTCTGGGTGCTCTCGCGGAGTTCACGCACGAGGTCAGTTTCGACTTCCATCTCGACGATCAAGACCACACCACCGAACTGTTGCGCGACGGTTCGGTCATGGCCGCTGTCACGTCGGTCGCGTCGCCGATTCAAGGGTGTTCTTCGAGTCGGCTCGGCATAATGCGCTATCGGCCCATGGCGAGCGCGGAGTTCTGTCGTCGTTGGTTTGCGGATGGTGTTACGGCAGAATCTCTTTCCGCCGCGCCGCTGGTGGTGTTCAATCGGAAAGATCTCTTGCAGGATCGGTATCTCGATCAAAAAGTCGGCCATCCCGTCGATCCGCCCCGCCATCTTGTTCCTTCGTCTGCAGATTTTGCGGACGCGGTTCGGCGGGGATACGGCTGGGGGCTGATACCGGACCTGCAGCGTGGCGACGACGGTCATTCCGGGGCGCTGATCGAATTCGACCCGGACTTCGTGGACGACGTTCCGCTGTATTGGCAGCAGTGGAAACTGTCGTCGCCAGTCTTGCGCCGGATCTCCGAAGTGGTGACGCAGCGGGCCCATGAGGTGTTGCATCAGCCCTTGATCTGACGTGCGCTGCACATGCGGCGTTGTGCTCCGGGAACAAAGAACCTGGATAAGTTGATCTCCTGGGACCGTTTCTTCGACCACGGGACGCCGATAGTGTTTTGAGTCACACACGAATGAAAGGTGCTGACTCTCGTGGCGGACATCGGATATCTGGCTTGGGATCTTGCAGAGAAGTACGGGAAGAAGCCGTGCCTGCGGGACGACCACGTCGAACTCACCTATGAGGAGTTCGCAGATCGCACGGAAGCTGTTGCCGCGCAATTGGCCGGACTCGGGATCGGACTCGGTGACGTGGTGGCGATCATGCTGCCCAATCGCGTCGAGTTGCTGATCGCGATCATGGCTGCTTGGCGAGTAGGTGCTGCGGCTACACCCATCAACCCGATGTTCACTGCGAACGAAGCGGATTACCAGATCGCGGACTCCGGTGCCGAGTTGGTCATCACCGCCACCGCCGACGCGCCCTCGGGTGGCCGTGCGGTATTGGTCGTCGACGATTTGGCGACAGTGCCGCCGACGGATCTCCGGCCCGGAACCGATGTTGCAGCAGACGATCTGGCGTTGCTCATCTACACCAGCGGTTCCACCGGACGACCCAAGGGAGTGATGCTCTCGCATGCCAACCTGCAGTTCATGGCTTCGTCGATGGGCAAGAACATCGGTGTCACCGGCGCAGATCACTGCCTGCTGATCTTGCCGCTGTTCCATGTCAACGCGATCTGCGTCAGCGTCTTGACGCCCTTGCTCGTCGGCGGGCAGGTGAGTGTCACCGGGAAGTTCTCGGTGTCGAGATTCTTCGACGACGTTGCGCGGCTTCGTCCCACGTATTTCTCGGCGGTGCCGGCAATCTACGCGATGCTGACCTCTCAGCCGGAAGACGCGTCGATCGACACGTCCTCTCTGAGGTTCGCCGTGTGTGGTGCGGCACCGATCAGCAAGGAGCTCCTCGAACGCGCTGAGCAGCGTTTCGGTTTCGTGATCGTCGAGGGGTACGGACTTACCGAGGGGACCTGTGCGTCGGCCTGCAATCCTGTCGAGGGGGTGCGCAAACTCGGCACGGTCGGACCGGCGCTGCCCGGCCAGCAGATTGCGATTCTCGCCGAGGATGGAACCTTTGCGCCCGTCGGTACCGCCGGAGAGGTAGTCATCAAGGGCGACAACGTGATGCGCGGTTACCTGGGCAAGCCGGAGGAGACCGCGAAGACCGTCAAGAACGGCTGGTTGCACACCGGTGACGTCGGAGTACTGGACGAGGACGGCTACCTGACGCTGGTGGACCGCATCAAGGACATGATCATCCGCGGGGGCGAGAACATCTACCCCAAGGAGATCGAAAACTCGCTCGCCACACATCCTTCCGTGCTGGAGGCCGCCGTCATCGGGGCTCCGCACCAGGTCTACGGAGAGGTGCCAGTTGCCTATGTCGTCGCCTACCCCGACGCGCCCGTCACCGAAGACGAACTGCTCGAACATGTCACGGCCTTGCTCACCCGAGTGAAGGTGCCAGTGGCGATCTACGTCGTCGATACGCTTCCCCGAAACCCGGTGGGCAAGATCGACAAACCTGGAATGAGACGAGCTTTGAGCGCAACTCCCGCTCACTAGTCACTTCCCAGTAGTACCAGCACAACTCGGCGACGTCCGTCGAGTCGATCCGTCATGCCCACATTCCGTATTTCAGGAGCACATCATGGGATTCAAAGAAGGAAACTTCCCTCCCGTCGATCCGGCAACGTTCATGGACAAGCCGTTTCTCGAGCGTCTGCGTGACATGTCCACGCACTGGGTGGATTACGGCTTCGGTACGCCGAAGATGGTCCACACCGTCTACATCATGAAATTGTTGTTCCTCTACCTGGCAGCTGGAACAGCCGTTGCCACTTTGACTTCCGGCCTCTCGTGGTTCGACATCGGATCGTGGTGGAACCAGCCGATCATCTACCAGAAACTCATCATCTGGACGATGATGCTCGAGATGCTGGGCCTGGCAGGATCCTGGGGCCCGCTCGCCGGCCACTTCAAGCCGATGACCGGTGGAGTTCTGTACTGGATCCGCCCCGGCACCATTCGCCTGCCACCGTGGCCGGGCAAGGTGCCGCTCACCTCGGGTGACACCCGCACGATGTTCGACGTTGTCATCTATGTCGCCGCAGTCGCCAATCTCCTTGTTGCCGCTGTTCTTCCCGGTGTTCACACCACAGGAATCGATTCGGCAATCGCTGACAATGCCGGACTGGTGCGCCCGACGGTCTTGTACTCCTTCCTGGTACTCATGGTGATTCTCGGGTTGCGGGACAAGGTGCCCTTCATCGCTGCCCGTAGTGAGCAGTATTTGCCGGCGATCTTCTTCTTCACGTTCCTGCCCTTCGTCGACATGATCCTGGCGCTCAAACTGCTGATCGTCATGGTGTGGATCGGTGCCGGTGTCTCGAAGTTCGGTCGCCACTTTTCGCTGGTGGTCCCGCCGATGCTCAGCAACACGCCGTGGATCCCGTCGAAGAAGATCAAGCGTGCGCACTACCGGAACTTCCCCGAGGATCTGCGGCCTTCGCACCTGGGCGGCGGCGTCGCTCACGTGGCCGGAACGATGGTCGAAATCGTCACCCCGTTGATCCTGCTGTTCTCGACGAACAAGACCCTCACGATCCTTGCCGTGATCCTCATGGTCGGATTCCACTTGTTCATCGCGTCGACTTTCCCGCTTGCCGTCCCACTCGAATGGAATCTTCTGTTCGCTTACGCCTCGGTCTTCCTGTTCCTGGGATTCCCGGCGTGGGACGGCTACGGACTCGGCGCCATGTCCTCACCGTGGATTACTGCGGGAATTGTTGCAGCCCTTGCCTTCTTCCCGATTCTCGGAAACCTTCGACCCGATCTGGTGTCGTTCCTGCCGTCGATGCGTCAGTACGCCGGCAACTGGGCATCGGCGACGTGGGCCTTCGCGCCGGGCGCCGAAGCCAAGATCGACCAGTTCATCAAGCGTCCGTCGCCGGATACCCGCAATCAGTTGATGACGATGTACCCCGAGGACGTGTCCGACGTCGTTCTGCATCAGCTGTTGGGCTGGCGTTCCATGCACAGCCAGGGGCGTGCGCTGTTCTCTCTGATGATCAGGCACCTCGGCGACGACATCAACACGTACTCGCTGCGGGAAGCAGAGTTCATGTGCAACTCCATCGTCGCCTTCAACTTCGGTGACGGCCACCTGCACGACGCGAAACTGATCGCCGCGATTCAGCGTCGCTGCAACTTCGCGCCGGGTGAGTTCCTGGTGACCTGGATCGAATCGCAGCCCATCCACAAGGGAACGCAGGAGTATCAGGTGATCGATGCGGCTCTCGGTGTCATCGAACGGGGTACTTTCAAGGTCGCCGACGCAGTCGCCGAACAGCCGTGGTTGCCGAACGGGCCCATTCCGTTCGACGTTCAGTGGACACTGGACGTACGGGCCGACCGCGCGGCAACAGATCCGCAGGTTGTCTCCGAACCGAAGATGCGTACGAGGGTCAGCGGTAGCGAGCAAGAGGTGAGTAAGTGACAAAGGCCGTAGTCGTCGGCAGCGGGCCCAATGGGCTCGCTGCCGCGGTACACCTCGCACGTAGCGGTGTGGACGTGCAGGTACTCGAGGCCGCCGACCAGATCGGCGGAGGCACCCGCTCCGGTCCGATCGACGTGCCGGGGTTGATCCATGATCACTGCTCGGCGTTTCACCCGATGGGTATCGGCTCGCCGTACCTGTCCAAGCTAGACCTCGAGCGCTACGGGCTGATCTGGAGATGGGCAGAGGTGGACTGCGCGCATCCGCTCGACAACGGCGACGCGGGTGTTCTGTACCGCTCGCTGGAGCAGACCGCGGCGGGGTTGGGTGCGGACGGGCAGCGATGGCAACGGATGTTCGGTGACTTGTCGACGGGATTCGACGCTCTGGCGTCCGATCTGATGCGCCCGATCGTCAATGTTCCGCGCCATCCGCTGCGGCTTGCGGCTTTCGGCCCGCGAGCACTGCTTCCGGCAACCGTGACCGCGAAACTGTGGAAGACGGAGAAGGGCAGAGCATTGTTCGGCGGAGTCGCCGCGCACGCGTTCTATCCGCTCAACCGTCCGGCGACGTCGGCGGTGGGGTTGATGATCACGGCTGCTGGTCACCGCTACGGGTGGCCGGTCGCCGAGGGAGGGTCGCGTTCGATCACCGACGCCATGGCAGCGATGCTCCTCGATCACGGCGGCAAGGTCGACACCGGCGTTCGGATTCGCACCGCCTCCGAGATTCCTGACGCCGATGTTGTTCTGCTGGACGTCAATCCGGGTGGTGCGCTCGAAATCCTGGGTGATCGTCTCCCCGCCCGAGTGGCGAAGGCCTATCGAAAGTTCAAACAGGCTCCTGGGGCCTTCAAGGTTGATTTCGCGATAGAAGGTCACGTGCCGTGGACCAATCCGGATTGCGCTCGGGCCGGAACAGTCCATCTGGCAGGTGGTTTCGAGGAAATCGTGGCAGCTGAGCGTGACACGAATTCAGGCCGTATGCCGGACCGACCGTTTGTGCTTCTCGGTCAGCAATACCTGGCTGATCCCACCCGCTCTGCCGGGAACATTCATCCGTTGTACGCCTATGCCCATGTGCCTCACGGTTACGCCGGCGATGCTACGGAGGCGATCACGCGTCAGATCGAGAGGTTTGCGCCGGGGTTCCGGGAACAGATTGTCGCGACGTCGAGCAGTGGTACAGCTGCCCTGGCAGAGGACAATCCGAATCAGGTAGGCGGCGACATCATCGGAGGTGCCAACACCGAACTGCAGGTTGTCTTGCGTCCGCGCGTCGCAGTCGATCCGTACAGCACGGGGATCGCGGGCACTTACCTGTGCTCGGCCTCGACCCCGCCGGGTGCCGGAGCACATGGAATGTGCGGGTACAACGCAGCCGAATCGGCTCTGAAGTACCTGCGACGAAAGGGTGCGGAAGTTCTGTGAGTAGTCCCTCGCACAAGGAGCGAGGCGCCGGTGCGATGCGGCGCCTCGCCCGGGTGCCTGCAGCCGCGGAGCCGGAAGTGCTTGCCGTGGTTGCCGAATTGGCCCGGCGACTCGACGCGCGCAGCGCCGATATCGCGCGTGAGATGGCTTTCATGATGGCTCACGAAATCGACCAGTTGGACGCCGATGCCAATTTGCTCGAAATGCTCGAAGCGAGCGTGCAGGGAAATATCACGACGATCATCCACGTCTTGGCCAACGACATTCCGATCGATCATCTCCAACCCACCACTGCCGCGGTGGAATACGCTCTGCGGCTGGCACAGCGGGACGTTCCGTCCAACTCTCTCGTTCGCGCCTACCACATGGGCCAAGGCGATCTGATGCGGATCTGTCACGACGAGATCAGCACACTGGACATTCCGGCACGACTCACTTTGGCTGTCCTGAAACACACTTCGGATGTGGTCTACAGCTACATCGACTGGATCACGCTCTACGTCTTCGACGCGTACGAGCGGGAACGCAGTCGATGGATGGCAGCGCAGGGAAACCTCCATTCGGCCGCGATCCACGCGCTCTTGTCCGGCACCAACGCAGATACCGCTGCATTCGAAGCGGAGACCGGATACCGCCTCGGTCAGAACCACGTCGCCCTGGTGGTCTGGTCGACGTGGGATGCGGACGTCATGGGCATCAACACCCTGGACCGACTCGTACGCGATCTCGGCGCGGCGGCGGGAGCGGACAAGCCGCCGATCATCACCGCCATCGATCGACGCACCGTGTGGGCGTGGCTGCCCTTCGGTCGCCGGGTGCCTGCGGCGGAACGGGAAGTTCTCGCGGCGGCAGTGCCGTTGGACGGCGGAGCGAGGGTGGCAATCGGACTGCCAGGGTCAGGGGTCGAAGGATTCAAGCGGTCCCACGAACAGGCCACGGCAGCCTATTCCGTTGCTGCCGTCCCGGATACACCGCAACGCCCCGTGGTGAGTTTCGGGGACCGAGGCATCGCCGTGGTATCACTCCTGTCGGAGAACATCGATTCTACGAAGTCATGGGTCTGGGAGGTACTTGGTCCGTTGGCGGACGATACACCTTCTGCCGCATCCTTGCGGACGACGCTGAGCGTGTATTTCGCCCACGGGGAAAGTCATCTGCACACGGCCAATTACATGAACTTGCACCGTAATACGGTGAAATATCGCATCAACAAGGCTCTCGGCGATCCGGTCGCCGCGGGCCGAGACAAGTTGGATCTCGCTCTGGCCCTGCAGGTTTGTGAGTTGTTGGGTAGATCGGTCTTGCGCCCCGCATGAACGCCGTGAGTATTGGATGCGGCACGGCCTGTGGGCTCCGTATCGGGTGCTGATGTCCGATGCGGAGCCTGGCCGTGTTCTGTTGTGCCTGAGAAGCTGTTCTCAGGTTTTGAAGGTGGTGTTCGCCGGCCTGGGGTGCTGTCCGGGGTCGATGGAGGGTGGCGGGATGAACCAGGGTTTGTTGTCGATGCCGATTCTGATGTCCCATTTTCCGACGAACCCCTTTTTGCGGTGCATCAGTCGGTGGTGCGAACGGCAGAGTAGGACCAGGTTGTTCATCACTGTCGGGCCGCCGTTGGCCCAGTGCTTAATGTGGTGTGCGTCGGTCCAGGCCGGTACGCATGTGCAGCCGGGGAACGCGCAGCCCTTGTCGCGGGCGATCAGGGCGACGCGTTGTTCGGCGTTGACCAACCGTTTTCCGGGTCTCGCATCGAGCGGCGCGCCGTGAGCGTCCAGTAGGACGGTGGACAGGAAACAATCGCACCCCAACAACCTCGTCTGAGACACCGACAGCGGTCCCAGCCATGGCATGTGCCCGACATCAAGATCCGACGGGGACTCTTCACCATCTGAAGGCGCGGCGGCGCAGTCCCGATGCTCGGCGAGATCGCGCGCGTTGATGTGCACGTTCACGTGCGGACGCTGACCACCATCGGTTCCGGTCTTGGCGCAGTCGAGGTACCGGCGGATCAGTTCGGTGAACCCGTCCGCGGTCCGCTTCGCCGCCGACCGGGCGTCGGGAGTTCCGTCGGGTGCTGGGGTCGGCATTGTCAGATTCGACAGGGCGGAGAGCAGCATTTCGCCGGTGAGGGCGTCGAAATCACCCCGCACCACCACCCGACCGTTCAATGTCGAGGCGATGCGTAGCTCGTTGCGATCCACGTCTTCGGCAGGTGGAATCTCATCGGATTCGAACAGCCGCTCCAAGGTCGCGATGACGTGCCGCACCTTCGTTGTCGTCGCTTCCACCCCCGACGCAGCCGCCAACAACAAATCGATGCACTTCGGTAGCGCTTCCTCCGGCATCCCCTTCGGCGGGGACTCACAAAACGCCACGATCAAGACTGCGTGATCGAACGAGCAATCCCCATCATCGAAGCCTGCCGCCACCGCTGGAAACGGCCGCAACGCTGCGCCCAGGGCTGCGATCTTCTTCCCGTCACGAACCTGCAGCATGGTGTTGGCCGCCAACCACGCACCGACACCGCGGCTGGCAATCACCTGATCGTCCGGGCGCATCGAGAGTTCGTCCACCACCGCTACCCGCACCGCTTCCAGGCGAAGAATCTCCGCACTCGCCTCGACAGCAGCAGCCCGTAACTCGGCGGCAGTCAACTGCCACAGGCGTCCGCGTAATCCCACCGCAGAACCAGACACCACGTCTGATGATGTGTCGATACTCATTGAATCCCCCGATCCCCAACCTCAATTATACTCGAACATACGTTCGAGTCAATAGTCCGTCGAAGCTCAACTCTCCAGGAGTGTTTCTCGGGTCGCATTCCGAGAATTACAGAGGGACTGCCTATTTGAGGTGTTGCGCGACTGGCATATTCTTCCCGTGCCGGCTAACTGAGGTGGATTGCCATGCTTGGCAAGTGAGAGCACATCGGGGCCAAGAGGTTGATGTAAGTGGGCCGTGTCGCGCATGGGATCGGCCTGACTCTGCGATGTCAGCAGGTTGTCATACTGTGGTCGAGTGACTTCGTCGTGGACAGCTGGGCAGGTGGCATCGGTAGCTCCCGACGCCGCATCGCTGGCTGCTGCGCGCAAGTTGGTTGGATCATGGAGCCACACCGGTAACAAGGGTCTCGCGCTCTGGGGACTGTGCCAGGGAAGCGGCTCGAAGCCGTATCAAGCTGTGGTTGACCTGCGTGGCCCGGCATACAAGTGCTCGTGCCCCAGTCGGAAGTTTCCGTGCAAACATGCCCTGGGGCTGCTGGTGGAATGGTCGGAAGGGCGAGTGCCTTCGGCGGACCAGCCAGCCGACTTCGCCGCCGAGTGGTTGTTGCGCCGTGAGGAGAAGGCCGATGCCAGCGCCGAGACCACCGGCGACGAGGCGCCCAAGAAGACTCCCGACCCGGCAACAGCGCAGAAGCGCGCCGACCGGGTTGCGAGCGGTCTCGTCGAATTGGACCTGTGGATCACCGATCAGATCCGGAGTGGTCTGGCGGCGATGGACACGTCCTGGGCGGGCCTCGACGCAGTCGCCGCTCGAATGGTGGATGCTCAGGCACCCGGTATTGCAGGCACGCTTCGAGCATTGGCGGGAACCGTTGCGTCTAACGAAAACTGGCCCGAGAAAGTCCTCGACGAGTTGGCTCGGTTGCGCCTGCTGGTCGCTGCGCATCAGAAGCTGCCCGAGCTGCCGGAAGATCTTGCCCATTCAGTGAAAGCGCACGTCGGCTATCCCGTCTCCACCGACAGTGTGTTGGAATCGACTCCGGTGCAAGAGAACTGGATGGTTCTCGGTTCCGGGATCACGGAGGAGAAGCGACTGTTCACCCGAACGGTGTTGATGCTCGGCAGGAATTCGAGACGTTGGGCCATGCTGCTCGACTTCTCCCATGGGTCACCGAACTTTTCCACCGAAACGCCGCCAGTCGGGTTTCTGGTGGACGCCGATGTCTATTTCTATCCCGGTGCGTCGGCTTTGCGCGCCCGGTTGGGAGCAACGCATGGCGAACCGGAGCCCTTCACAACCATGCCGTCCGGAAGCATCGACGCTGCGTTGCAGCAGTTTACCGATGCGCTCGCGGCAGATCCATGGTTGCGGTCGTGGCCGGCAGTGATCAGTTCGGTGGTCCCCTCATTCGTCGATGGCGCCTGGTTTCTCGTCGACGAATCGGGCACAGCGATTCGGGCAGAGGGCGATTCGGACCTACTGTGGAAATTGCTGGGCATTTCCGGTGGCTACCCGGTCACGATCTGTGGAACGTGGAATGCGCAGGCTCTTACCCCGATCTCGGTTTTCACGGGAGGACAGGTGATCGTGCTGTGAGCACATTGATCTCGGCTGCGCTTCTCGGGACGGCCAGAACAGCAACAACATTCGAGGACCTTCCGGCCGACGTGCATGCCTACGCGCGCGAACTCGACGGAGATCCTGCCGAATTGCTTCTCGCAGCAGTCGCGCTGGAGCGGGCGTACCGCCGTGGCGGTGCGGGCTCCACCACGGCGACGGTGCCGACGCCTGCTCCAGACGATGCGCGATTTACCCTGCCGGAATCGTCGGCCGCACATCTGCTGTCGATGCTCGCTGCCAAGGCGACCTGGCTCGACGAATGGTTCACCGTCGCGTTGGCGCACAACTACCGTGCGCCTGATCATCTTGTTGCCGAACTGCTTTCCTACGCTCGGACGAGCGAAACTCACCGCGAGAGTATTCTGCAGCTGGTCGGCGAGCGAGGTCGCTGGCTCGCCGCGCAAAACCCCGAGTGGAGCAAGCTCGTCCGAACCAGAGATGCAAACCCGGACGTGTGGCGTCACGGAAGTTCGTCCCAGCGCACGCAGTGGTTGATAGACACTCGCCGAACAGATCCTGCGATGGCGCTGGCCGAACTCCGAAAGTCCTGGGGCGCCGAGCGTGGAGAACAGAAGGCTGCGTTCGTCTCGGCGCTGGCAAACGGATTGAGCGCGGATGATCAACCATTGTTGGAGGAAGCCCTCGACGAGCGTCGCAAGGACGTGCGACGTGCAGCAGTGGAGGTGCTCGGACGACTACCCGCATCGGAGTTCGGGGAGAGAATGGTTGCTCGGGTTCAGAATTGGGTGCGGGTGGAACGGAAACTCCTTCGGTCCACGCTTGTCATCGTGCCGCCTGAGGAAGTCGATGCAGCGGCCAGACGAGACGGTATCGAAGACCGGCCGAACCCACACACCGACTATCGCGCCGAGTACGTCCGTCAAGCGATCAGTTCTGCGCCTTTGTTCTTGTGGAACACCATGATCGGTGGACCCGACAAGGTTTTGGGGATGAGCGTCGACGAAGGTTGGGAGCCGATCCTTCACGACGCTTGGTCCAATGCTGCAGTGGCGCAGAACAATGTGGAATGGGCTTTGGAACTCTTTCGCACACGAGGCGTAGCCACCGATCGTCGACTTCTCCCGTTGGTGCCCTCTGAAGCGCTGGCGGATCTGTTGAGGTCCGGAAACGGCGACGCCAATGTTCTGCATCCAGGCCGGGCAGCGATCTACGACGCTCTGCACGGTCCATGGCCCGAGGACATCACCCGGGCAGTCGTGGCCCAGTGGGAACGAGTTGCGGCCAGACGCGCCGATGGGGGCGCCAAGGCCGGCGAATTCTCACGCTACAAGTACGTGACCTCGCTGCGCCTGGCCGAGACTCGATTTCCCTACAGTGCAGTAACTTTGCTGGACCGGGCGGCGGAGCGTGCTCGTGACCCGGACTGGCGGCAAACCTTCGCCAGAACGGCCAGTGCCATCACCCACCGCAAGACTCTGCTCGAGGAGCTCAAGTGACTGACAGCGTAACCGTGCCTGCCACGGATCCAGCAAAGCTCGCGGAACCGGCAAAGCTGATGCGGCCCCACGCAGAGCAGGAGTACGCGCTCGAACTCGAGGCGCTTGCCGCGCAGGACACCCGCCCGCGTCCGCCGTCGTGGAACTTGTCGCCGTGGGCTGTGGTGACGTATCTGTTGGGTGGCACTCTCGATGACGGAACAGTCGTTTCGCCGAAGTACGTCGGTCCGCGGCGGTTGATGGAAGTGGCCGTCGCAACTCTTGCCACCGATCGGGCTTTACTGCTGTTGGGTGTGCCGGGAACAGCCAAGACCTGGGTCTCCGAACATCTTTCGGCGGCAATCTCGGGCGCGTCGACGCTCCTGGTTCAAGGTACGTCCGGTACTCCCGAGGAAGCTATTCGCTACGGCTGGAATTACGCCCGCCTCCTAGCGGAAGGACCGACGGTAGGTGCGTTGGTGCATTCTCCGGTGATGACCGCGATGGAAACCGGGAAGATCGCTCGCGTCGAAGAGTTGACGCGTATTCCCGCCGACGTGCAGGACGCGCTCATCACCATTCTCTCCGAGAAGACGTTGCCGGTGCCGGAACTGGGCATCGAGGTGCAGGCAGCCAAGGGCTTCAATCTGATCGCAACCGCCAACGATCGTGATCGCGGTGTCAACGATCTGTCGTCGGCATTGCGTCGACGGTTCAATACCGTTGTCCTGCCGTTGCCGGCCAGCGAGGAGGACGAAGTGGCTATCGTGGCGCGACGAGTCGAACAGCTGGGCGCAGCATTGGAATTGCCGACGACCCCCGCAGCGGCCGAGGAAATTCGCCGGGTCGTCACAGTGTTCCGGGAGCTACGATCGGGAACGACCGCCGACGGCCGAACCAAGCTGAAGTCCCCGTCGGGAACCCTCTCGACGGCGGAGGCTATCTCGGTGGTCACCAATGGTTTGGCGCTGTCCGCGCATTTCGGGGACGGCGTATTGCGGGCGTCCGACGTCGCTGCCGGAATCCTGGGTTCGGTGATCAAGGATCCAGTCGCAGACAAGGTGGTGTGGAACGAGTACCTCGAGGCCGTAGTGCGTGAGCGCGGAGAGTGGTCCGACTTCTACCGGGCATGCCGCGAGGTAACCGGGTGACCATCGCCATTCCGGATCTGCGTGTCCGGGTCTTCGGTATCCGTCACCACGGCCCCGGATCGGCCCGTTCGGTTCGGCAAGGCCTGGAAGAGTTTTCACCCGACGTCGTCCTGATCGAAGGGCCTTCGGATGCAGATCCGTTGGTGATGCTGGCGGCATCGGAGTCGATGGAACCGCCGATTGCGTTGCTCGCGTATGCCACTGGTGAACCGTCGAAGGCGGCTTTCTGGCCATTTGCGGTGTTCTCACCCGAATGGCAAGCGCTGCAGTGGGCTGCGAAGAACGGTGTGCAGGCACGGTTCTGCGACCTGCCCGCGTTCAACGTGTTGGCGGATCAGGGGATTCGTACTACACGCGAGGGTGATCCTCTGGCGGAACTGGCCGCGGCCGCTGGTTTCGACGATACTGAACGCTGGTGGGATTCGGTGATCGAATCGAGTTCGGGCGCAGACTCTTTCGATGCGATCACCGAGGCGATGGAGGCACTGCGTGAGACAGTGCCGATCGACGAGGAGACCGCGCATCGCGAAGCGTACATGCGCCAGGTGGTGCGAAAGACGTTGAAAGAAGGAGCCGAGAGGGTTGCCGTCGTCTGCGGCGCCTGGCATGCGCCGGCGTTGGTCGGTGCCTTGGGTCCTGCGGCCCCCGATGCTCGCATTCTCAAAGGAATGTCCAAGATCAAGACCTCGCTGACTTGGGTTCCCTGGACACATTCACGCCTTGCGTCGGCATCTGGTTACGGCGCCGGAATCACTTCGCCGGGTTGGTATCACCATCTGTTCACCGCGAACGACAAGACGATCACCCGGTGGCTCACCAAAGTTGCCCGGGTGCTCAGAGACGAGGACCTCCCGATCTCGAGTGCCCACGTCATCGAGGCTGTCCGGCTGGCAGACACGTTGGCGGCACTGCGTTCTCGCCCCTTGGCGGGGTTGTCGGAAGTTACCGAGGCCACGAGGTCGGTGATGTGCGACGGCAACGATGTTCTCCTGGATCTGATCACACGAAGACTCGTTGTGGGCGAAGCACTGGGCGTGGTACCCGAGGAGACGCCGACAGTCCCACTCGAAGCAGACCTGCGCGCACGTTCGAAGACGTTGCGGCTCAAACAACAAGCAGGGGCAAAGAATCTGGATCTGGACCTGCGACGCGACATCGACGTCGAGCGTTCCCAGTTCCTGCACCGCCTGGGAATTCTCGAGATCGATTGGGGGACTCCGGCCGACAGTGAGGTCCGGTCCACCGGAACTTTCCGAGAAACCTGGGCACTGCAATGGAAACCGGAATTCTCGGTGTCGGTGATCGAGGCGTCGCTGTGGGGTACGACGGTGGCCCAAGCGGCAGCGTCGCGGGTCGTCTCGAAGATTCACGAACCGGAAATCACTCTTGCTTCACTCGTCGAACTGCTGGAGAACTCGCTGCTGGCAAACCTTCCCACAGCACTGTCCGCAGTGCTGCAAAGCGTGAAAACGGTTGCAGCGCTTGATCATGACGTGTCACATCTGATGGCCGCTCTACCCACACTGACCCGAACACTGAGATACGGCGACGTGCGCGGTACCGACGTGTCGGCGTTGATCGACGTCGCCGACAGCTTGCTGATCCGCATCTGTACCGGCCTCGCAGTCGCCGTCACCGGGTTGGACGATCCCAGCGCCGAGGAGTTTCGCGATCACCTCGACAAGGTGCACTCGGCAGTCATGGTCCGTGACGATAGCGATGCGAGCGCCCGGTGGTTGCAGGCGATGGCCGGAGTGATCGATCGTGACGACGTCAACGGACTTCTCGTCGGCCGGATGGTGCGGCTCCTTCGCGACAGCGGTTCCGTCACGGAAACCGCTGCAGCTCAGCGCTTGTCTCGGGCCCTGTCTGTGGGAAGCGCGCCCACCGCCAAGGCAGGGTGGGTCGACGGGTTTCTCGGCGGAGGAGGGCTTGTGCTCATTCACGATCGAGCGTTGCTCACGCTGATCGACACGTGGGTCCGTCACCTTCGTGAGCAGGATTTCATCGACACGCTTCCGTTGCTTCGACGCACGTTCGGATCCTTCGAAGCCGGGGAACGTCGGGCGATCGGTCAGGCGGTCAGGGGTGGTCGACGCGTCGAAACGACAGTGGAGACCGATGCTCGACGCGGCAGAGCGGCAATGGCGGTCGTTGCGGACATCTTGGGGGTGGGCGCATGAGCGACGATGATCAGCGCCTTCGACGCTGGAGATTGATGCTCGGGGAATCCGCCGAAGAGTCGACGGGTGGACTGGGCCAACCGGGCGAGCGTCGAATGGATGCGGCTCTTGCAGCGCTCTACGACTCGTCCGGCCCCAGCAAGGGCCGACGTCGCTCAGCCGGATTGGGGGCGTCGGCGCCGTCCGTCGCCAGATGGCTCGGTGACATCCGGACGTACTTTCCCAGCACGGTGGTGCAGGTGATGCAGAAGGACGCGATAGATCGGCTGGGTTTGGCGCAACTGCTGCTCGAACCGGAACTGCTCGACGCGGTCGAACCGGATGTGCATCTGGTCGGGACGCTTCTGAGCCTCAATCAGGTCATGCCGGAGGCCAGCAAGGCAACTGCTCGGATGGTCGTCGGCAAGGTGGTTCGCGAAGTCGAGGAGCGAATCGCGCAGAAAACGAAGGCCGCGGTGACCGGCGCACTCAATCGCGCGGCCAGAACTTCGAATCCGAAGTTGCGTGACATCGACTGGGATCGAACCATCCGAGCAAATCTGTCGCACTATCTGCCTGAGTATCGAACCGTCGTTCCGGAGCGGCTCGTCGGATACGGCCGAAAGTCGAAATCAGTTCAGCGCGACGTGGTGCTCGCGATCGATCAATCGGGTTCGATGGCGTCCAGTGTCGTCTACGCATCAGTGTTCGGCGCGGTGTTGGCATCGATGCAGGCGCTGAAGACTTCGCTCGTCGTTTTCGACACCGCCGTCGTTGATCTGACAGAGAAACTGTCCGATCCGGTCGACGTCTTGTTCGGGACGCAACTCGGTGGGGGCACGGACATCAACCGCGCGATCGCCTACAGCCAGTCGTTGATTTCGCGTCCCGCCGAGTCGATTTTCGTTCTCATCTCCGACCTCTACGAGGGCGGTATCCGCAACGAGATGTTGCGACGCATGGCCGCCATGAAGACCTCCGGCGTTCAAGTCGTGGTTCTACTGGCGCTCTCGGACGACGGGGCACCGTCGTTCGATCACGACAATGCGGCGGCGCTGGGTGCTCTCGGCATTCCCGCGTTTGCGTGCACGCCGGACAAATTTCCGGAGCTGTTGGCGGTGGCTCTGGAACGAGGGGACGTATCGGCCTGGGCAGATCAGCTCACTCTCGAACAGCACTGACCGGTCTGCTTCGGAGACCTGAGCGCCAGGTACGACAACCTCACGACATCTGCGATTGCCGGCATCGAAGACAACCCATCGGTTCCGACCTCGGTGCAGCAGCAAGTGAGCACTGACCTGGCCTCGGGTTTGCCCTTCTTGACGACAATGCAACTCCGATCAGCTCTCGGTGATGCCGGTGTCGCCGAATCCGCGGCGGACGCGATCGTGGATGTGAACGAAGGCGCCAAGCCTTACGCGTCGCGGTCGGCGGCAAACGCGCGTCGAGCTAAGAATCAGCAATCGTTTACCGACCTGGAAGATCGAACGACCGACCTCTGGATATAGTGATCTGCGCACAATCGATTCGTCAGATGGCTACCGTTGTAGAGAAACAAGCAGCGAGTCTGAAACACTGACGTTTCGCCGGAAAAGGGTTCGGTGGGGAGCCAGGGGAGGTTCGGATGGGCAGGCGAGCGGTTTTGACGCCCGCTGCTGGCGCCTGCGCACATGTCAGGATGCCCCGTCGATGAACCGTCTGAGTAGACCTGGTCGGCAGGATCCCGCTTCGGAGGCCGACTGTAACAGCCTGTTTCGCCGTCAGATCGACGAAGCTGCTGCCGTCGCACCGTTCGCCAATCTTGCGTACATGGCGAGCTTGGTCGTGATTCTGGCGTACACCGTTCCGCCCGGACGTCAGACGCTCAGATGGCTGGGTGGCGCGCTCATCTTTCTTGTCCTCGCGAATTCGATTCGAGTATGGATACCGCTTCGCTGGCGACCGTCGAAGCACACACCGCGCTACGACTACGCGGGTCTGCTCCTCGAAGTGATCGTCATCGCGAGCCTCGACGTCACACTTTTCGCCTTGCTTTTCCACGACATGGACGTCTTCCGTGACTTGGTGCTGATCGCGACGATGGCCGGAATCATGGGCGCCGGAACCGTCACGTTTTCGAGTCTGAGGTCGGTGAGCCTGACTTGGATCTACATTCACGGCCTCGGCGTATTCACCGTTCTCGTCGTCCACGCCGAACCCCACTTTCGCGTACTTGCGATTCAGTTGTGCATCTACATGTTTGCGCTCACGGTGGGTGCGGTGTATCTCTCGGCCTCGTTCCAGCGACGTTGTCTTGCAGAGTTTCAGGCGGAATCCGAGCGTCAAACTGTGGCACTGTTGCTCGACGGTTTCGAGGGCGGTTCCCGCGACTGGCTCTGGGAGTGTGACACCAACGGCCGGTTCTCCCACACCTCGGCCCGGCTCGCCGAGGTCGCCGGTATGACGGTGGACGAGTTGCAACAACTCACCTTCGGGCAGCTCCTCACCAGACTCCAGATCGCATCGAGTCCGGAGGGGCGTGCGGCCGCGGCCGAAATGATCGACAAACTCGAATCGAGTACCTCGTTCCGGGATACCGTCGTTCCAGTGCATGTCGACGGCAAACGACGCTGGTGGTCACTTTCCGGTAATCCCCGGGTCCTCGAGTCCGGGGTGATTCTGGGCTGGCGCGGTGTCGGATCCGACATCACGGAGAGGTATGTCCACGAGCAGGAGATTCTTCGTCTTGCTGCCACCGACTCGCTGACGGGGTTGCCCAACCGTCGTGCCTTTGGTGTGGCGCTCGAGGCGGCCATCAAATCTCGGGTGCCGGAGAAGCAGGTCCTCGTCGGGATTCTCGACCTCGACAACTTCAAATCGGTGAACGACACCCTCGGCCATCCGATCGGGGACCACTTACTTCTCGAAGTCACCAAACGCCTGCGCGACGTCATCGGTTCGGACATGTGCTCGAGGATGGGCGGCGACGAATTCGGGCTCATCGTCTGTACCTCGTCCGGCGACGATCCCGGTGAGATTTTCGATCGGTACCTGGCAGTGCTCCATGAGCCCTTCTTCGTAGAAGGCAATCGAATCGAGGTGCGGGCCACGATTGGTTACTCCAGCGCACCCGAGGATTCCACCGACGCCGACGGACTGGTGATGCTGGCGGATCTGGCTCTGTACGAAGCAAAGTCGACGGGACGGAATCGAGTCGGCAAGTTCTCGCCGTTACTGCGAGCGCGGGCATCGGCACGCGCAACAGCGCTGCACGAGCTGGACAGGGGGATCGAGGAAGGTCAGTTCGATCTCCACTACCAACCTCAGGTCGACACTCAGACCGGTGAAGTGGTCGCGTTCGAGGCTCTTCTTCGGTGGAACCATCCCAGTCGCGGCCTCATTGGGCCCAGCCAGTTCATCTCGGTGGCGGAGGAAACCGGAATGATCATCCCCCTCGGCGCACAGGCAATGGCGATGGCGACCGCGGCCGCTGCGGGGTGGCCGAGCGGAATCGGCGTCTCGGTCAACGTTTCACCAGTGCAGTTGGTGTCGCGAGAGTTCGGCGCGATGGTGAAGAAGGCTCTGACGGATTCGGGTTTGCCTCCGCATCTGCTGCAACTCGAAATCACCGAGACAGGTGTTGTGGACGATCGGGCAATCCGGGATCTCTACAAGCTGCGTGAACTCGGTGTCACCGTCGCACTCGATGATTTCGGCACCGGCTATTCGTCTTTCGCCACGCTTCAGAGACTTCCGATCGACGTTCTCAAGATCGATCGCATGCTGGTCACGGATTCGGACGATCCGAAGATGTCCGTGGTGAAATCCATTGTCGAATTGGCCGCGGCTCTCGGCATGCGGTCGTTGGCCGAGGGCGTCGAGACGATTGAGCAGTTCCGCCGCGTTCAGTGGGTCGGCTGCGACCTGGTCCAGGGCTACCACATCAGCAAGGCTCTGACGGCCGAGCGCGTCGACGTGTATCTGGCGGCAACCGACACCGAATCCGGTCGGAGCGTTCACCCGTTGACGTGGCTGTGAATCAGATCTGAGCCGAGCGGATGGTATTGCCGCCTGCCGCTTTCGCTTGGTACATCATCGAATCCGCGACATTTGTCGCGGCCAGGATCGCGGAAGCACCGCCGCTCCACGCCTTCGATTCGGCGGTCATGATCACCGCTCCGACGCTTACCGTAGTGGCGATCGCATCGGAGCAGTCCGACAGCGCGGCGTTTATCCCCTCGATCGACAGAGTCGTTGATTCGGGATCCCCGGCGATGACGGCCAGATACTCTTCCCCACCGGTCCGAGCAATGACCCCGCGTTCTCCGAGATGCGTACTCAGGCGGTTCGCTGTTCTTCTGATGACATGGTCTCCCTCGGCGTGACCGTGAAGATCATTCACCGTCTTGAATTTGTCGATATCGACGACGATGAAAGCGAGACAAGAAGAATCGTCGCGAGCCCTCTCGAAGAGATCGCTGGCCGCCCCCTCGAGGCCGCGACGGTTGAACAGTCCGGTAAGCGGATCACGATCCGAATATTGGGCATCGCGGTACAGAGTGCGCCAGGTCAGGTGTGCAAAAATTGGAACAAGTGTGACAGCTCCGAAAAGAACGGTGCCGCGGGCGAGAAGCGTCGTGATATCGACTTCGCCTTGTAGGTATGCAAGAACGAATACTGTAGTCGTGACAGTCGTCGACCAGAGGACATGAGCGACAAGCCATCTTGCGCTGACAAAAAGCGTCGCAAAGGTTCCGGTGACCGCAAAGACGATGCAACCGAACGTCCCGGACGAGCGTTCCGGCACCAGAAGTACCGCGGCCGCGATCCCGAGATCTGCGAATATCCCGAATGCGAGCAGGCCGCGGCGACCTGGAAACGGTTGAGTGAACCAGCACGCCGCGATCGCCACACATGTGCAGATCATGAAAACCGACAGTGCTTTGCCGGGTGTGGTCGGCGGTGTATCCGGTCCGATCAATTTGTAGAAAGCGGAAAGCCCGAAGATGATCGTCATCATTCCGAGCAAGGTTCGGAAGATCGGAATGATTGCTCGGCCGGATCTCTGGTGTTTTATCCACTCGTAGTCGTGTGGTTCGTTGAACCATTCGTGAAGTGTTTGCCAAGAACTGTGCCCTTCGGAGGCGATGACAGGGCTCGGCATGCTGTCCATTTTGCCTTGAATTTGGACAAAGAAAAAATCTTGTGTTCGAGCGGTTTCGCCGGTCCGATTTTTTCGGGGAAGTGGTTTAATTATCGAGTTGAGCGCTTACTCGATGCTTGTTTCAAGCCTTCTTCGAACTGCTGTGTGCGTTGTTCGAGTCGGTCGCGAACGATACGACTTTTCGCGTACGAGACTTTCTCACGACGTAAGCGACGAGGATAACTCCCAGAGCGACCAGGCTTTGGACGAATTCCGCGCGCGTGGGTTCGTTGAGACCCATTCCCACCAGGATCACGAGAATCAGACCAGTGACCACTATCGGCAGGCCGGGATACAGCCAGACGCGGAATTTCAGAATCTCGGGGCTTTCGCGTTCCCATCGGCGTCGGAGGCGTAGTTCGGATACACAGATCAGGATGTAGACGAACAAGCAGATTGCGCCGGACGAATTCACGAGGAACAAGAAAATCGTGTCCGGCCAGATGTAGCCGGCCGCGATACAGAAGTACCCGGCCACGGTGCAGGCGAGTACGCCCTTCACCGGCACGCCGCGGCTGTTGGTCCGTGTCATCCAGGCCGGCGCGTCGTTGTAGACGGATAGCGCGAAGAGCATCCGTGACGCCGTGTACAGGCCGGAGTTGAGGCAGGACAGCACCGCGACCAGAACCACGAGATTGAGAATGTCGGCGGCGCCGGGAATTCCGAGCAGATCGAGTGCGGAGATGAACGGAGAATCGCCGACGACGAACGAATCCCACGGCAGCATCGTCACGAGGAGGAAGGTGGCGACAACGAAGAAGGCGAGAATGCGGAAGACGACGGTATTCGTGGCTCGCCTGATCGCTCCGGCCGGTTCGGCGGATTCCGCTGCGGCGATCGTGACCAGCTCGGCTCCGGTCATGGAGAAGATCACGGCGACAACGCCCACCAGTACGGGGGTGAAGCCGTTCGGCAGAAATCCTCCGTGGCCGGTCAGATTGCTGAAATCGACTTCACTGCCGGGCCAGATGCCGAAGACGAACAGACTGCCGAGCACGATGAAGCCGATGATGACGGCGACCTTGATACCCGCAAACCAGTATTCAGCCTCGCCGAAGTTGCTGACGGAGAGAAGATTGACCCCGGTCATCACCAACAGGAGTACCGCTGACATGAGCCAGAGCGGGACACCATGGATCCACCGGGAGAGCAAGGTTGCTCCGACGACGGATTCGATGCCGACGACGATCACCCAGAAATACCAGTAGAGCCAGCCTGTGGTGAAACCCGCCCAGTCGCCCAACGCCATGCGTGCGTACTCGGTGAACGATCCCGTACACGGCTTGGCCACGGCCATTTCACCGAGCATGCGCATCACCAGGAACACGATGATGCCGCAGATCGCGCACGTGATGACTGCGCCGGGGCCGGCCTGGTTGATGATTCCGCTCAGCCCGACGAAGAAACCGGCGCCGATGACGCCGCCCATGGAAAGCATGGTCAGGTGGCGCTTCTTCAAGCCTGTTTTGAGTGTCGAATGAACGGTGGCGGCTTCGGCTGTTTCGGTGCTGCTGTCGGGCATCTGGGCTCAGCTCCTATTGCATGACGCGATCAGTTCTTTCGGAGAGACGCTAAGCTCATCGTGTGATCCAGAACATGGACTTGATGTACAAATCTGAACTGGAAACTGTCAGTTCTGTCCACTGCCTTTCGGTCCACTGTCTTCGGAGGTTGCGGTAATGCCGATGACGGTCCGGCGGCTGGCAGCCACCCCCTCGCTCGGCCTCACGATCGTTGCAGGTCACGACGACGTAGATCTATCGATCAGTTGGGCGCACGCAATCGAATTGCAGGATCCGACCCAGTGGCTCGCTGGTGGAGAGCTTGTCATGACGACGGGGCTGCACCTTCCGCGTTCGGCGACAAAGCAATACGAGTACGTCGAGCGCATTGCGCAGACCGGTGCGGTGGCACTGGCGTTCGACACCGGCACCGTGCACGAGAGGGTGCCGGACGCGATCATCAGGGCCGGCGACGAACTGGGTTTTGCCGTGCTTTCCGTCGCCAAGGAGACGCCGTTCATCGCCATCTCGCGGGCGGTGATCGACGAACTGACCGCCGACCAGATACGAACGGTGCAGGCGGTGGTCGACGCGCAGGAGAAGTTGGCGCGTGCCCTGCTCGACGGGGTGCCGGCTCTGATCACTGCCCTGGGTCGAGCGGTACATGCAGCAGTGTGTGTTCTCGATCGGGACGGCGCGGTGCTGGCTCTGACGGAAGGTGCGAGTTCGTCTCTGCCCGAACGTATCAGGGAGCGATCAGGTAAGGAGCGCAGCCGGATCGTGGTGGACGACGACGGCCACCTGGCCATTCACCGCCTTGCTGTGAGCGGCACGCTGGCCGTGGCGTCCGAGGCCGCCTTGGATCAGTCCGAGCGATTGTTGGTGGGCCACACGGTGTCGCTGTTGACCATCGAGCTTGCCAAGCCGTTGCGGGTTGTCGATGCCGAACAGCGGCTGAGGTTGGCAGTTACGACGATGGTGCGCCAGGCCGGCGGTGACGTCGACGAAAGTCTGTTGCGGTACTTCGGATTCGAATCCGAAACCACGGTGGTGGCAACTGCCTTGACCGATGTCGGACCTTTGCTTGCGGCCACCGACATCACTTCAGCGGCCCTGGAAGAAGAGTCGGTGCCGTACCTGTTGGCCCCGCTGAATGACGGAACCGGTGTGTGGTTCGTCGTGAAAAGTGAAGTTGCGGAGAAGGTCACACGCAGTGTGTATGCGAGAGTACGGGAGAATTCACGCCGGAGTATCAACGGTGGAATCGGTGGCGTCCGGCCGATGAGCGGTGTTGCGGCCAGTCTGCGCGAGGCCGTCTCTGCTGCCAAAGTGGGGCAGGTCGAAGGACACACGCTCGTTCCGTTCTCAGAACTCGGGACTTTCAGTCTCTTGTTGAGTGTGCAGTCGAGCGAAGTTCTGCAGTCGATCGCGGCCGGAGGTCTCGGTGTGCTGGAAGGCTACGACGCCGAGAACGGTTCCCGTCTGGTGGACTCGATCGAAGCGTTCCTGCACCACAATGGTCAATGGGAATCCGCTGCAGCGCAATTGGGTGTTCACCGGCACACACTGCGTAACCGCATGGACAAGGTTGCCGAGTTGATCGGCCGAGATCTCGATTCCGCCCACACGCGGTCTGAGTTGTGGATTGCACTCAAAGCTCGTGAACTGCTGCAGGCGGAATCGAATTCAGATCACGCTCGGCCGCCCCTGAGATAGACGGTGGTGGTGTGAGTGAAGAACTCTCGCGCTGCGTCGCCTTGTTCCTTGGGCCCGTATCCACTCCTCTTCGCGCCGCCGAAGGGCACGTGGGGATCAGCGCCCGCCGATTCCGAATTGACGTGCAGGATCCCCACGTCCAGGTCGTCGATACCGGCAAGCGCAGTGGTCAGGTCTTGCGTGAACAACGCTGCGGACAAACCGAATTCGCCCTCGTTCGCCAGGCGGAATGCGTCCGCAGTTGTTGCTGCCTGCTGCACCGCCAGAACCGGGCCGAAGAGTTCCTCGAACCACAGTTCGGTGCTCGCCGGTAGTTCCAGCACAGTCGGCTGGACGTAGTAGCCCGACTGCGGCGCTTCGGCGGTGGCCACAACTCTGGCGCCGCCGCCGATGGCTCGATTGATCCCCTCGCTGATCGACTGCTGCGCGTATGCGCTGATCACGGGACCTGTCGTGACGTCGGGATCGAGTGGATCTCCGACTCTCAGTTCCTTGACTTCGACGGTCAGCCTCGCCAGGAATTCCTCGGCGATGGATTCATGGAGCACCAGACGTGAAGTGGCCGTGCATTTCTGGCCGGTTGACCGGAATGCGCCCAGCATGACCTGCTCGACCGCAAGCTCCAGATCTGCGTCGGCAAGTACGACTGCTGCGTTCTTTCCACCCATTTCCGCCTGTACCGGAACTCCGCGCGCCGCAGCAGATCCAGCGATCTTTCGGCCGACGCCGGTGGAACCGGTGAAGGTGACGGCGTCGAGGTCCGGGTGATCGACCAGCGCTTCACCGGCTGCGCTGTCGCCGAGGATCATGTTCAGGACTCCGTCGGGTAGGCCGGCTTCGGTCATTGCCTGCGCGAGACGGAAGGCCAGAAGGGGCACCGCGGCAGCGGGTTTCCAGACGACGGTGTTTCCGTACGCCAAGGCAGGCGCAATCTTCCATGCCGGGATCGCGATCGGGAAGTTGAACGGCGTGACGACGCCCACCACGCCGAGAGGTTTGCGAGTGACGAGAATCTGCTCGCTGCTACGTGGGGAGGAGTACACCGTTCCGCTCTCGCGGTCGGCGGCGTTGCCGTAGTAACGCAGAATCTGCGCTGCCCGGCGCACTTCTCCGATACCCTCGGCCAGCGTTTTCCCTTCTTCGCGGGTGAGTTCTTCGCCCCAGTCCTCGGCGTTGGATTCGATGATTTCCGCTGCGCGAGTGAGGTATGCGCCGCGTGCGGACATCGGCAGGCGAGCCCAGTCGTTCGCGGCGATGCGGGCGACGCGAACGCCGGTCGCCATTTCGGAGGCACCAGCGCGGCCGCCGGTGGCGACAACCTCGTCGGGACGCGCCGGGTTGGTGTCCGTCAGTGTGCCTTCGCTGCCCGTGACCCAAGCTCCGCCGATCAAGCTGCGCACGGTGACGCTCATCGGACTGCGGCCACAGCGTCGCGAAGGATACCGAGTCCTTCGGTCAGCAACTCGTCGGAGATGCTCAGCGGCGGGAGGAATCGGACGACGTTTCCGTAGGTGCCGGCGGTGAGGAGAAGGAGACCGTGCGTGTGGGCGTAGCTGACGATCTGGACGACGGCCTCGCGATTCGGAGTCTTGTCCTCGTCGTGGACGAGTTCAATTGCAACCATGGCGCCGCGTCCACGAATATCGCCGATTATGTTTGTGTCCGAGGCGATTTCGGACAGCCCTGTGGTCAGAATGTCACCGATGTTCTTGGCGCGGTCGAGGAGCCCTTCCGTCTCGATCGTCTCGAAAACTGCCAGGGCGGCCTCGCAGGCAACAGGATTGCCGCTGTAGGTACCGCCGATACCACCGGGATGCGCGGCGTCCATGACGTCGGCTCGGCCGGTCACGGCGGCGAGTGGCATTCCGCCGGCGAGACCTTTTGCGGTTGTGATGATGTCGGGGACGAAGTCCTCACTCTCGCTGGCGAACCAGTCTCCGGTTCGTGCGATACCGGTCTGGACCTCGTCCGCGACGACGAGAATGCCGCGCTCACGGCAGAATTCCGAGATGCGCTTCAGGAATCCCGGAGCGGGAACGATGAAACCGCCCTCACCCTGAATCGGTTCCACGACCACAGCGGCTACCGATTCGGCACCGATCTGAGTGTCGATCGCAAGACGGAACTGGGCGAATGCTTCGTCGGCCGCATTTTCGGGGCCGCTCGGCCAACGGTAGGGGTAGGCCATCGGAACCCGGTAGACCTCTGGCGCGAACGGGCCGAATGTGGCCTTGTACGGCTGGTTCTTGGCTGTCATCGTCATCGTCATCAACGTGCGACCGTGGAATGCATGGTCGAAGACGACAACTGCCGGGCGACCGGTGGCGGCACGTGCGTATTTCACGGCGTTCTCGAGCGCCTCGCTGCCGGTGTTGAACAGCGCTGTTCGCTTCTCGTGATCTCCTGGGGTCAGGCGGTTGAGCGCTTCGCAGACCTCGACATACCCCTCGTAGGGGTTTGCGAGGAAACACGTATGGGTGAACTGACCGAGCTGGCGCGTGGTGCGTTCGACCACGCGCGGCGCGCTGTTTCCGACGGTGGTCACGGCGATGCCGCTGCCGAAGTCGATGAACGAGTTGTCGTCGACGTCGACGACAACTCCTCCGCCCGCTGCAGCAACGTAAATGCTGGATCCGCTGGTCAGTCCGGCCGGCAGTGCGGCGCTCCGGCGCTCGGCCAAAGCGCGCGAGTTGGGGCCAGGCACTTCGGTGACGAGGCGTCGTATCTGGGGAAGGGTCGGTCCACCGATGCACGTTTCCGTGCCGTGCTCGAGAATGGTCATCGCAGTGCCTCCAGTCGTTTTCCGAACTGTAGGGCGGCGATAAACAATCCGGACATGGCCGGATTGTCGAGTGGCTTCTATCTCATAGGACGCCGCGTCCAGCAGGTTACTGGGCGAAACTGCCGAGGAATCGTTGCAACAGTGGGTTGTACACCTCAGGGGCTTCCCAGAACGCTGCATGACCAACACCGGGAATCACGTGATACGTGCCCTCCCAGAGATTCGCGAAGGTCAACGACGCGACATACGACGTGTTCACGAACGGGTCCCTGGCGCCGTCGATCACCGCAAGTGGCACAGACGCCGTTGCAACCAGAGCCTTCTGATCCGATTCGCGGCCAGCTCCGAACGCGTCGAACATGATCTTGCGAGCGCGACCGTCCGTGCGTATCGCGGCGTCGAGGGCCGCCTGTTCGAAGGGAACTGCGGTCATCCGAGCGTAGAGTTCGGCTTCCCGTTCGGTGATGACCTCGGTGCCGCCGATGGACAATCCGTCGCCGGCATTGAAGGCGTCGCCGAGCGTCTCGGGATTGGCCGGCGGCGTACCGGTGATGACGATTCCAGCGAGCCCGGGGAACTTCGCGATCAACTCGAGGGCGATGTGTCCGCCCAGCGACCAACCGACAACCACAGCCCGTTCGACGGCGAGTTCGGTCAGAACATCGACGATGGCGTCGGCGTAGCCGTTCTGCGTGTACGCGGCTTCGGGGTCGCTCGCGTCCTCGGAATCACCGTGACCGAGTAGGTCCAGCGTGATCATGCGGTAGCCGGCGGCCCAGTCGGCGTCGACCTGGTTGCGGAAGATGGAGCGACTGGCCGAGTTTCCGTGGATGAAGACAACCGGGTAACCGTCGGTGGCACTGTCGTCGACGGCCATGACGCCATGCCGGGTTTCGATCTTGGTGGTAGTCATCGGAATCCTCGTCGTTCGAAGTGCACGGTCAGCGGGTATCCACGCTACCGGGCACATGCGGCATAGAGTTCACCCGTGGACTTCGCATTGCGCTCGTGCAGTTGGCACGGTCACGAGACCTACGCTCCGGACGAACCGGAACTGCGGGATCGACTACATGTGGATACTGCGGTGGGTCAGGCGTGGCGGTGCCTACGTTGCGGCAACTTCGTCCCGGGAGCGCCCCGGGCATCCGGACCGGCTGACGCCGCCCCCGAGGTTCCGCGGGGTCGCCTGCTTCGCGACAGGTTGATCATGCGACTTCTCGCCACCGAGAGAATGTTCCGCGCCCTGGGTTTGGTTCTTCTGGCGATCGGTGTTTTCAAACTCAGATCGTCGAAGGGCCGCGTCGAGGACGCCTTCGAGAACGAATTACCGTTGATCAGGCCACTCGCCCGTCAGCTGGGTTGGAACATTGACGATTCCAAACTGGTCCATCACATCGAGCAGGCGTTTTCGTTGTCGGCGACGACGCTCACCTGGATCGCAGTCGGGCTGTTGGTCTACGCCGGCCTTCAAGTGATCGAGGCAGTCGGCCTGTGGATGGTCAAACGCTGGGGCGAATACTTCGCGGTGGTGGCGACCAGCTTGTTCCTGCCCCTCGAAATCTACGAATTGACCGAGAAGATCACGTGGTTGAGGGCCGGGTTGCTACTGGTGAACATCGCTGCCGTCGTGTGGCTGATCTGGAGCAAGCGACTCTTCGGTGTCCGCGGCGGCGGCGCGGCGTATCACGCCGAACATTCGGAGGAGAGTTTGCTGACGGTGGAGCGGGCCGCGGTCAAGCAGGCTTCGTGAGACCAGCTTTCGACGCGGCGGCACCCGCCAGCGTCGCAGCACCGATCGTGATCATGGCGGCGAGGAGGATGGCAGCGGGTTCACCCTCGCCCATCACCCCCAGCTGGGTGCCCACCGTTACGGCGGCAACGGGTACCCCCAGTTGTGCGGCGGACAGCACTCCCAAGGGGAGAGGTAGGCCGAGGATTCGTATCACTGCGTGAACTACGAGAGTTGCGCCGCCCAAGGCCAATCCGAGCCAGATGGCGGACGGATGGGTCACGAGGTCGCGCAGATTGATCGCCGCTCCCAGCCAGACGAAGAAGAGGGGAGCGAAGAAGCCGTCGGTGATCGCGAAGAGCTGTTTGGCGAGCCGGCGGGGTTCACCGATCGCGGCAAGAACGAGCCCGAAGGCGAAGCCCGCGAGCATGATCGACACGTGGGTGCTTGACGCCAGCGCCGCCAGGGAGAAGAGGATCACGAGATTGATCCGGAGTTCGAGTGCAAACTTTCGTTTCTCGGAGAACTTGTGGAGCTTTCGCCAATGGCCGGAACGATGGAAAGCTCGCAGTACGAAGAACAAGGCAACCGCACACGCCGCCACAGCCAGTGCGCCGAGGCCCGCGCGAGGGGCATTGTCGGGATCGATTACCAACGGCAGCGCGACAATGCAGACGGTGTCCGCGATTGCGACTTGGGCCGTCATCTGCAGGACCGACGTTCCTCCGAGCGCCAGCGAATCGACGATGGGGAGAATCAACGCTGCGGACGACGACGCGATCAGGACCGCGTACAGCGCGGCGTGACCGGTGCCGAATACCGTCGCCGCACCGTAGCCGGCAACAACCGACAGGAGCCCGACGACGACCGAGCGAGCGGCACCCTTGCCTATTGCCGCCCGAACTGCCGGATCGCGGACCGGGACGTGCGAGCCGGCCACCATCATCGTGAGCGCGAACCCGATATCGGCCAGGAACGTGAAAGTCCGGTCGGAGGAGTCGAGCAGCCCGAAACCGGTGACACCGAAGATGACACCGGCGGCGAGTTCGCCGACCACCACGGGGACATGCCAGCTGACGCGGGCGCCGAGCAGCGGGCCGAGGATGCCGGCCAGGGCGACGAGGGCAAGGATGCCGAAGGTCATCGACGACCTACGAGTTAACTGTCGAGGGTGCGATCTTCGCGGGGATGGCGGTGTTCTCGTCCACGTGGTAACTCGCACAGACACGGTGGTAGCCGTCGGCGATCTGCGCCGGTACTCCGGCGCGGAAGTCTCCCTGCACCAGCAGGATCGGCGACAGCGCGATCCCCTTGCGGATCTTCAACAGGTCGGCAGCGACGTGCGGGTTGTCGACCGGGAGCAGGGGTAGCCCGGCAGCCCGCAGGATGTCTTTGGCCTTCTTCGAGACCAGCGTCGCCGTCTTGAGGGCGTACACGAGAGCTTGGACCTGGACCGGTGTGGCGCCCAACTGGAGGTAATCGCGGGCCGCGGGGTAGTCGTGCTCGTCCGGTAGGTCCTTCCAGAGGACTGCGGGCGCCTTCGCCACGGGCGCTTTTGAAGCTACCGCCGCCTTCGTCTTGGCTGCCTTCGACGTTTTGATCTTGGCCATCTGTGCTGTGTCCTTCAGTTTCGGTCCGCGAGTGGAGGTGGTGCAGAAATCGTGCACTATCAGCGTCGCAGGCACCACATCGGAGCTGTTTGGCCCTCTAGGCGGCGGGTAATCAGCAGACTGCGGGGGAACGAGCAGGAGGCGAAGCAATGAAGCGGATTCTCGCGGTGCTCGCAGCGCTGATCCTGGCGGTGTTCGCACTGACCGCGTGCAGTGACAACGGTGATTCGTCGGGCAACGATTCGGCAGATCACAATGGCATGGCGATGACCAGCATGACGATGACGAGCAAGCCGACCAGCATGTCGATGCCGAGCATGCCCCTGGGTATGTCGACGCCGGGAGCGTCGTCGATGGGAATCGTGATCAGCGGCTTCGAGTACTCGACGCCGGAGTCGGTGATGCCTGGACAGGTACTGACCATTCAGAACAACGACACCGCCGAGCACTCGGTTACTTCCGATACCGCGGGACTGTTCAACGAGGACATCGAAGCTGGCGAGACAGAAACCATCACGGTGCCGAACGAGCCCGGGACGTACACGTTCCACTGCACCTACCATCCGAGTATGCATGGCACCTTGACGGTCAAGTAGAGGTCCACCCCGCCCGACGTAGCGCTCGCTGGGAAAAGATAGGCGCCACGCGCCCGATTCGACTGGCGGAGAACAGGTCCGGGTGTACGGTTTTCAGGTGCGCCGGAGAATAGCGATCAGTGTCGTCACGCTCGTGGTTTGCGCCCTCGGCTTTTCGCCGCCGGCGCTCGCGGATTCACCGAACGGCTCGTATTCGTCACAGCTACTGTACTTCTCGGTCGATGTCGGGCCTGAACTCTCGACGCCGTGCACCGTCGTCGGTGAACTTTTTGTTCCCGACGGCGTCGACGCGGACAATCCGGCTCCCGCGATCCTGACCACCAACGGGTTCGGCGGTTCGTACAAGGATCAGATTCCCGCTCTGCAGAACTTCGCCGAGAACGGGTATGTCGGACTGACGTATTCGGGGTTGGGCTTCGGCGGCTCGAGTTGCAAGATCACACTCGACTCTCCCGCATACGACGGCGTCGCCGCTTCGCAGTTGGTCAGTTTCCTCGGCGGCAAAGAGGGGATTGCGTACACGGACCAGGCTCTGACACAGCCCTATCCGGCGCTCAATGCGGTGGTGCAGGACTCCGTCGACCACAACGGTGCACCGTCGACGAACGACCCGCGGGTCGGCATGACAGGTGGCTCTTACGGCGGTGGCATTCAATTCGCCGCCGCGAGTGTGGATCCCCGTATCGACACGATCATCCCCATGATCACCTGGAACGACCTCTCCTATTCCTTGGCGCCCAACAGCACCGGCATCATCTCCGGTGTGTCGACTGCTGAACCGGGAGCCGCGAAAGTGCTCTTTGCGTCACTGCTCTTCGGTGCCGGCATTGCAAACCCTGGTGTGGACGGTTACATCGCCGACCCCGCACGACTTCCCGGCTGCCCGAACTACGTGCCGTACATGTGCAACGCGATCGCCGAGGCAGTGGTGACTGGTGACATCGGACCCCAAGTAGTAAGTGAGCTCCGAGCGTCGTCGGTATCGTCGTTTGTCGACCGGATCAATATCCCGGTACTGCTTGCACAGGGACAACAAGACACCCTGTTCGATCTGAACGAGGCAACCGCGACCTACGGCGCATTGAAAGCCCGTGGCGTGGACGCCAAGATGATCTGGCATTCGTGGGGACACAGTCACTTGGCTGCTGCGCCGGGCGAATTCAGCTTCTCCGCACCCGACGAAGACGCCCAGTACGAAACCGGTCGCTTCATGGACTGGTTCGATCACTACCTCAAGGACGAGAACACGGAGACCGGACCGGAATTCGCATACTTCCGTAACTGGATCGACTACGAGGGGAACGCGGCGCCGGCCTACGCGACGTCCGACACCGTCGACGTCGGGACCGCCCGCTCCTTCCATCTGTCCGCTGACGGGGGGCTGCTGCCGGACGGCGCGCCGGCGGTACCTGGTTCGAAGACGATTGTCACTGCACCGGGTGGGCTCCCGACAGGCGTCGAGCCGCTCAATATCAATCCGGCCGGAAACATTCCGAGTGCACAGATTCCGGGAACCGAGGCGCTCTGGACCACTGCGCCGATGGCCGAGGCGATGGACGTGGTGGGAGCCCCCACTGTGACGCTGCGTGTTGCGGCGCCCGGACAGCCGGTGGTGTTCGCGAAGCTCTACGACGTGGCACCGGACGGGACGTCGTCGCTGATCAACGGGCTCATCGCACCTGTTCGCATCAGTGATCCGTCGCAGCCCGTACCGGTGACGATGCCGGCGATAGTGCACAGATTCGAGCCGGGGCATTCCGTTCGCCTGGCAATCACGGGTGGCGACATCAGTTTCCGTGGAGGACTGCAGGGCATGCCGGTGACGATCTTCGCCGACGGGTCCGGCCCCCTCGAACTTCCCGTCGTGGGCTGATACACCGTGGGCTGATACACCGTGGGCTGATACACCGTGGGCTGAATTTCAGCGGGTGATGGTGCGACTGTCGCCGCGGAACTCGGCCACGACGGTGTCGCCATTGCGAACGGTCACGTCGTAGATCCCACTTCGGCCCCCTCGTGCCTTCTCGGTGGCGACCGCGGTCAAGGTGTCGCCCAGGCGTGTTGGACGGAGAAATCGGATGTCCGCGCGCGCTGCAACGGCTGAATCCTCGTAGCCGTTGCAGGCGAGCGCAAACGCGGTGTCCGCGAGCAGGAAAACATAACCGCCATGTGTGATTCCGTGACCGTTCACCATGGTCTCGCCCACCGTGACGGTCACGGTTGCGCTACCTGGCGCCAGTTCGAAAATCTCGATACCGAGCGCCCGAGACGCCTGGTCCGCGTCGAACATCTCTCTGGCGGTGATGCTTCCTGTGCTCACGAGACAACTCCTGTGGGATCGGAGAACTGCAGGGGTCTAGAGGACCGAGACAACTTCCTGGACGTACATGTCGACCGTGCCGGTGGCAAAGTTTGCGACATCTCTTCCAGCGGCGCCCATCTCCGGGGACTTCAGGCCGCTCTGCATCGTCTCGAGATCGGGAAACACGAGGTTGGCGACGGCGTAGAAAACGGGGTCGGAGCCATCGAGTGTCGAGCACTTGCTGAAGGTGAAGTCCGACAACCCTGGAACCGCGCGGGCGAGCGGAATGTGGATGTCGTTGTAGTACTTGTCGAAAGCCTCCGGATCGGTGGGGCGTCCGTAACACACTGCTACGCGATAGGTCATGTGCTTTCAATTCCCTTCGGGGAGAGTCTTGGCTACCAGCGTCAGGACGTCGTACGTTGCGACTGGATCGCTGTCCTGGTTCGTCACGACGGCATCCCAACGAACTTCACCGTAGTCGGCGCTGCTGCGGGGTGTGATGGTCTTGGCTGTGAGGGTGACGGTCAGGCTGTCTTCGGCTTTGACCGGGGTCAGGAACCTGAGGTTGTCCACGCCGAAGTTCGCGAGAACCGGGCCGGGAGCGGGGTCGACGAACAGGCCGGCAGCGAGCGAGACAACCAGGTATCCGTGCGCGACGATGCCACCGAAAAGTGGATTCGCGGCGGCGGCAACCGGATCGGTGTGCGCGTAGAAGGTGTCACCGGTGAACTCTGCAAAATGATCGATGTCCGCGAGCGTGACCTGGCGCGGACCGCCGACAATCGTGTCGCCGATCTTCAACTCGGCAAGACTCTTTCGGAAAGGATGCTCGGATCCGACGGTGCGCTGTGAACCGGTGAACCAGCGCTCGCCGACCGCGGTGAGTACGTCGGGCGTGCCTTGAACTGCGGTGCGCTGCATGTGGTGTAGAACTCCGCGGATGCCACCCAACTCCTCACCTCCACCGGCGCGGCCGGGCCCGCCGTGTACGAGCACCGGGAGGGGAGAGCCGTGACCGGTTGATTCCTTGGCGTCGTCGCGGTTCAGGACGAGAACTCGGCCGTGAAAAGCTGCCAGGCCCAGTACCAGTCGACGTGCGACGTCCGTGTCGGCAGTTACCACCGAGGCGACGAGGCTGCCCTCACCGCGGGCTGCGAGCTCGATCGCATGATCGATGCCGTTGTAACCGATGACGGTGCTGACAGGCCCGAATGCCTCCACTTCGTGCACCTCGAGGGCATTGTCCTCGGCACGCAGGAGGATCGGTGAAAGGAAGGCTCCGGACCGGGCGTCGGCACCGACCACGTCGAGGTTCTCCGGGTCTCCGAACACGATGGACGCCGACTTCGTCAGGCCGCGAATCGATTTCAGGACTTCGTCGCGCTGTTCGATGCTGGCGAGCGCACCCATCGTGACACCGTCGGTATCGGGGTGCCCGACGACCACTTTGCTCAGTCGCTCGGATACGGCATCGACGACGGCGTCGACCAGGGAGTCCGGGACCAGTGCGCGCCTGATCGCTGTGCACTTCTGGCCCGCCTTGACCGTCATCTCGGTGACAAGTTGTTTGACGTACAAATCGAATTCGGGAGTTCCGGGTACGGCGTCCTCACCGAGGATCGACGCGTTGAGTGAATCGGCCTCGGCATTGAAGTGGACACCCTTGCCGACGACGTTCGGGTGAGCGCGCAGTGTTGCTGCGGTATCGGCGGATCCGGTGAAGGCAACCGAATCCTGCCCACCGAGGTGATCGAGGAGTCCGCGTGCGCTACCGGAGAGCAGTTGGACGGAACCCTCGGGGAGCAAGCCTGATTCGATGATGCGCCGGAAGACGAGTTCGGTGAGATACGCCGTGGAACTGGCAGGCTTGACGATGGACGGCACACCCGCGATGAATGCCGGCGCCAGCTTCTCCAGGAATCCCCACACGGGGAAATTGAAGGCGTTGATCTGCACGGCGACACCGCGACGTGATGTGTAGATGTGTTGCCCGAGGAAAGTTCCGCCCTTGCCCAGAGTTTCGACGTTGCCGTCCAGAAACACTGTGCTGTCGGGCAATTCGCGCCTAGCCTTGCTCGCGTAGCTCAGCAATGTTCCGAACCCGCCGTCGATGTCCACCCCGGAGTCTCGCGTCGTCGCCCCGGTGGCGGTGGAGAGTGCGTAGAACTCGGCCTTCCCTGCCATCAACGTGAGAGCCAGAGCCTTGAGTGCGCCGGCTCGTTCGTGGAAGGTCATCGCTGACAGTGCAGGCCCGCCGACGTCGCGTGCGTACGCAACCATCTCGGCGAGGTCGACGCCGGTGGCGGAGATCCGGGCCACCTCGGATCCGTCCACTGCGCTCGGCAACGGGGTACCTGCGTCCGGAGCGGCGTACCACTGACCGGCTACATAGCTTTCCAACAGTCTGCTCACGACAACTCCATCTCACCGTACGTTCGGTCGGTAATTACGATCGCCCGGTAACGCCGCGTTGTCAAGGATTCGGCAGAACTGCCTGGAGTCAGGCCTTGCGAAGTCCGTCGAAAGTGACAGCGACGACCGCGTCGGCGATGTCGGAGACGGACTCACCCGCTCGGGGTTTGTACCACTCGATCAGTGAGTTGACGGTGCCGAACATCAGCTTGCTGGCGAGGGCGGGTTCGATGTCCGGACGCAGGTCGCCCTCCGCTGCGGCGGACGCGACGAGACCTCCGACGAAGTTGTCGAATTCGCGTCGACGAGCGAGTGCGGCGCGCTCGACCGTCGTGTTACCGCGGACGCGTAGGAGCAGGGTGACGTACGGAAGCTCTGCTACCAGCACCTCTACGCTGCGCCGGACCAGGTATTCGAGCCGGTCGATGTAGGGGCCGGTGGTGGCACCCTCTTCGGTCGTGACCGCAAACAGTGCGTTGAGCGCACGGGAAAGGGCGAGTTCGAGAAGTTCTGACTTTCCAGACACGTGGTGGTAGATCGAGGACTTCGTGATGCCGAGTTTCTTGGCGAGCACTTCCATGCTGGCGCCGTCGTAGCCCTTGTCGTTGAACACCTTCACGGCCACGGCGAGGAGTGAATCGAGGTCGTAGCCGGGACGTCCAGGGAGGCCGGTGCGTCGAGTGGGGCGTGCCGTAGTCATGTCCCCATCTTCTCAGTTCGGGCAAAGCTGTGCACCATCCTCGTTCCCACCCTTGCCAAACTACCGAATGTTCGGTTACTAATGTAGAAGAGTGAGAAGGAGTGAATGTGAACACCCTGCACGTGGACGAGCGCGAGGATCGCGTCGTGGTCACCCTCGACAGGCCCGCGCAACGCAATGCAATCAACGCGGAAATGATCGACGAACTGCATCAGGTTTGTGGACGCCTCGAACGGGATCCGAAGCTGCTCCTGCTTGCCGGGCGCGGGGACCACTTCGCGGGCGGCGCTGACATCGCGGAGCTCCGCGAGCGCGGACGAGAGGAAGCGTTCGCGGGTATCAACCGCACGCTGTTCGACCGCATCGGAAAGCTCCCGCTTCCCACCGTGGCCGCCGTGAGCGGCTTCGCGCTCGGCGGTGGGGCAGAGTTGACCTACGCCTGCGACATTCGCATCGCGACGACGACGGCGGTCTTCGGTAATCCCGAGCCCAATCTCGGGATAATGGCGGCCGCCGGCGCCAGCTATCGGCTGCCGAAGCTCGTCGGCGTCTCGATCGCGAAGCAGGTGCTCCTCGGTGCCAGTAACCTCGACGCCGAGCAGGCGCTGCGAGCGGGGCTTGTTGTCGAGGTGACCGAACCGAAGTGTCATGTCGACGCTGCACATAAGCTGCTCGACCGCATTTCCCGACTGTCCCCGCTGGCACTGCGATTGACCAAGATCATCGTCGATGCGCCGGGATCGCATCCGTTTGCCGACGACATCGCCCAGGCCGTCCTGTTCGAGAGTTCGGACAAGCGCGATCGCATGACGGCCTTTCTGGAGAAGAAATCATGACTGAAGCAGTTGCACCGAAGGCCGTCGGCGTCATCGGCGGTGGACGCATGGGTGCGGGTATCGCCCAGGTGTTCGCCGCGCTCGGCGGGGTGGTCACCATCGCGGAGAGTGGAGACGCCGAGGCCGCTTTGCAGCGTGTGTCCACCGGCCTCGATCGAGCCCAGGAGCGAGGGAAGCTCGACGGCCAGGACTCTGCGACGGTGCTGGCGCGCGTCAACGTCGTGGACGCAGTGACCTCCTTGCCGCCGTCGCTCGACGTGATCGTCGAGGCGGTCCCGGAAATCGCGGCGCTCAAGGTCGAGGTTCTCGCCGCTGCCGAAACCGTTGCCGGAGAACACACCGTGATCGCCAGCAACACCAGTTCCATGTCGATCGCCGAACTCGGCGCAGCACTGACGGACTCGGGACGATTCATCGGTATGCACTTCTTCAACCCCGTCCCGGCGTCGCTGTTGGTCGAGATCGTTCGGGCACCTCACACCCGCCCCGAGGTGGTCGACTCGGTAAGAGCATGGGTGTCGATGCTCGGCAAAGCCGAGGTGCTCGTCAACGACTCACCTGGCTTTGCGACCAGCCGGCTTGGTGTCGGCCTTGGGCTCGAAGCCATTCGGATGCTCGAAGAAGGTGTGGCGGACGCGGAATCCATCGACCGCGCAATGGAATTGGGGTACCGGCATCCGATGGGTCCGCTGCGTTCGACAGATCTGGTCGGGTTGGACGTGCGCCTGGCAATCGCCGAGCATCTTGCGAGCACGCTCGGTGATCGATTTGCACCCCCCGCACTGTTGCGAGAGAAGGTCGCGCGCGGCGAGTTGGGGCGCAAGAGTGGACAGGGTTTTCACACGTGGAACTGAACCGAACCGCCTGCGAAGGGAACATCGATGACTGACGTGATCCGCACGGAGATCGAGCAAGGTCTGGCGACAATCACTCTCGACCGGCCGAAGGCCGCCAATGCCGTCAACGGCGAGATGAAGGCTCAACTACTCGAAGCGCTGCTGCAGGTCCACGCGGACGCGGACGTGCGAGCCTTGTTGATTCTCGCCGAAGGTAAGAACTTCTGCGTCGGCCAGGATCTCGGCGAGCATGCGGCAGCTCTGAACGCTGATCCCGCGCACGCGATGGACACCGTCGAGGCGCACTACAACCCGATGGTCACTGCGCTGTCGACGCTCTCTGTCCCGGTGGTGGTGGGCGTCGGCGGCGCCTGCGTCGGGGCGGGGTTGGGAATTGCTTTGGCCGGAGACATCCGGGTGGTCGGGGCTCATGCGAGCTTTGCGACGGCATTCACCGGCATCGGTTTGGCGAGTGACTCCGGGCTCAGTCATGCGCTCGTGCACGCGCTCGGACCGAGCCGTGCCAGTGGCCTGATGTTGCTCGGCGACAAGTTCGACGCGCAGAGTGCGTTGGAGTGGGGATTGGTCCATCGGGTGGTGGCCGACGAGGACGTTGCCGCCGAGGCTCGCTCGGTTGCCCGTCGACTTGCCGACGGACCCACCGCCGCCTTCGCGCACGTGAAATCACTGATCAGGGCTGGCGCTCCCGGGCTTCCCCAGGCGCTGGAGGCCGAGGCGAGTGCGCAGGTGGAGTTGGGTACCACGGCAGATCATCAAGGCGCCGTCGCCGCGTTCCTGTCGAAGCAGAAGCCGGTTTTCGAGGGCCGCTGATTCGCTTGCGCCGAAAGATTCTCTTGTGCGCTGGGACACCTCGGTGCATACTAGTTACCAACCGATCATTCGGTAATAAAAGGTAGGTACGATGACCAACGTGGAAGCTCCACAAGACCTGCAGAACTTGTTCGACGAGACGATCGCGGCAGACCAGCGCATCGAGCCTCGCGACTGGATGCCGGACGGCTACCGCAAGACGCTGATCCGTCAGGTTGCTCAGCACGCGCACTCCGAGATCATCGGGATGCAGCCCGAAGGAAACTGGCTCACCCGGGCGCCGTCGCTGCGACGCAAGGCGATCCTGATGGCGAAGGTGCAGGACGAAGCCGGGCACGGTTTGTATCTCTACTCCGCGGCCGAGACGCTCGGTGCCGATCGCGGCGATCTGACCACCAAACTGATCGAGGGAAAGCAGAAGTACTCCTCGATCTTCAACTATCCGACACTTACCTACGCCGACGTGGGAGTGATCGGCTGGCTGGTCGACGGAGCCGCCATCTGCAATCAGGTTCCGCTGTGCCGCAGCTCCTTCGGGCCGTATGCACGCGCGATGATCCGTGTGTGCAAGGAGGAATCGTTCCATCAGCGGCAAGGCTTCGAGTTGTTGGCGACGATGATGCGAGGCACGGACGCCCAACGCGCGATGGTGCAGGAAGCCGTCGACCGATGGTGGTGGCCCGCCCTGATGATGTTCGGGCCCCCGGACGACGAGTCGCCGAACACCGAACAGTCGATGAAGTGGCGCATCAAGCGACACACGAACGACGAACTGCGACAGCGATTTGTCGACATGTCGATACCGCAGGCCGAGGTACTCGGTGTGAGCTTCCCCGATCCCGATCTGCGCTGGAACCCCGAACGTGGTGCACACGATTTCGGTGAGCCGGACTGGAATGAATTCATGGACGTGGTCCGCGGTAACGGTGCGGCCAGCGTCGAGCGGATCGCCAATCGGAAAGCGGCACACGACAACGGGGCCTGGGTCCGTGACGCCGCCTACGCCTTTGCACAGCGCGAGAGAGTCGCGCACGATCTCACGACTGGGGAAACATCATGAGCGAAAACGATCAGGTACGGGGCGAATGGCCTTTGTACGAGGTGTTTCTGCGGGGAAAGCGCGGACTGAACCACGTACATGTCGGGTCACTGCGTGCGGCGGACGATCAGATGGCCCTACGCCACGCGCGCGACGTCTACACCAGACGTAACGAAGGCGTGAGCATCTGGGTCGTGCCTTCCGCGAACATCGTGGCTTCGAGTCCGGCGGAGAAGGATCCGTTCTTCGCACCGAGCGGGGACAAGGTCTACCGGCACCCGACCTTCTACGACATCCCGGACTCCGTTCCCCACATGTGAGACACCACTTCGACTTCGAGGACCAACAGATGAACGATCACGACAGTGCCTACGACGGCCTGGTCGACGGCGACGGCCACGGTCAGTGGGCGTTCGGAACCAGCTTCGACGACCCCCTCGCCGGAGTCGACACCACGGTGCCGGATGACGTCGATCTCGGTGCTCTGGCGCGCTACTGCCTCATGCTCGGCGACGACGCGCTCGTCAGTTCGCAGCGCCTCGCCGAATGGTCGACGCGGGCACCGGAACTCGAAGAAGAGGTAGCTCTCGCCAACGTCGGCTTGGATCTGATCGGACAGGCCAGGCTGCTGCTGGCTCGCGCAGCAGCAGCCGATTCCACTGTGGTTCCGTTCATCTCGGACACGTCGCCCGTGCCGGCTGAAGATGCGCTTGCGTTCTTTCGTGATCAGTTCGGCTTCCGAAACGTGAGACTGGTGGAGCTCGCCAATGGCGACTTCGCGCACACGGTCGTTCGGCTCCTCGTGTTCTCGACCTGGCGGCTGGCGCTGTTCGATCGGCTCCGCACGTCGCGGGACCCGGTCCTCGCGGCCGTGGCGAACAAGGGCGTCAAAGAACTGACCTACCACCGCGACTACGCGGCAAGATGGGTCGTCACGTTGGGCGCCGGCACAGCAGAATCCAAGCGTCGGACCGCCGCAGCCCTGCTCGAGATCCTCCCTTTCGTGGACGAGCTCTTTGTTCCCACACCGGACGAACTCGTCTTGGCCGAGGTTGGTGTCGGAGTGGATCCGCGCACTGTTCGGCCGGAGTTCGACGCCGTACTTGCCCAGGTCCTGCACGCTGCCGAAATGGAAGAGCCCCCTGCACGTTTCTCCGGTTTCGTCGGCGGCCGCGGCGGGCGTGCCGGACTGCACACCGGGGCGCTGGGGCTGCTTCTCGCCGAAATGCAGAGCGTTGCTCGGGAGCATCCGGAAGGGGTGTGGTGACCGTGACTGCCACTACCGTCTCATCCGCTACTGTCTCTTCCGCGCAGGAGATCGTCGCCTCGGTGATGGATCCGGAGATGCCACTGTTGACCTTGGCCGATCTCGGCGTCATCCGATCGGTCGACGTCGACGCGAACTTCGTCTGTGTGACAATCACTCCCACCTATTCCGGGTGCCCCGCCATGGCAACGATGCGAGACGACATCGAGCACAAACTGACCGACGCGGGGTACGGCAGCGTCCAGATCAAGACTCAACTGTCGCCGCCCTGGAGTTCGGATTGGATCAGCGAAGAGGGACTGGCGAAACTGCGGACGGCCGGGTACTCGGTGCCGGGGGCCGCGCCGCGTCGCACCTCCGGCCCGATCGCCTTGACCTTGACGGCCAAGCCGCGCGACATCCTGTGCCCCCAGTGCGGTTCGGCAAACACCAGACTGAGTTCGGAATTCGGTGCGACCCTGTGCAAAGCGCTCTATCGCTGCCTCGACTGCCTCGAGCCGTTCGATCACGTGAAGGAGATCTGAACAGATGAGTACCGCAACGACGAACCGGAACAAACCCTTTCACCCGTTGACAGTGGCAGATGTCGAATCACTGTGCGACGACGCAGTTGCCGTCACCTTCGACGTACCCGCCGACATCGCCGATCAGTTCGACTTCGGCGCCGGGCAGTCAGTGACACTGCGGCGGATGATCGACGGCGTCGAGCACCGTCGTTCGTACTCGATCTGTGCACCGGTAGGGGCGTCTCCCCGGGTGGGGGTCCGCGAAGTAGCGGACGGACTCTTCTCCACCTGGCTGGTGCACGACGTGAAGGCCGGGGATCAAATCGACGTGCAGGGCCCCTCGGGCAATTTTGTCGCCGATCCCGCATTGGGAGGACGACACGTTCTTATCGCAGCAGGTTCCGGCATCACGCCCATGCTGTCCATCGCGGCAACACTTTTGGCGAACCCCGAGGCCGATGTCACCCTGCTGTACGGAAACAGACGTACGCGCTCGGTGATGTTCGCCGAAGAGATCGCCGACCTGAAGGACCGGTACGGTGCGCGTCTGGACGTCATTCACGTTCTCTCGCGCGAGCCACGGGAGGTCGAGTTGTTCTCGGGCCGTCTCGACGCCGACCGGTTGCGTGAGATCTTCACCTCTCTGGTTCCCTGCGACCAGGTCGACGGCTTCTGGTTGTGTGGCCCGTTCGGGATGGTCAACGACGCCCAGGAAGTGCTGGCCGGCTTGGGAATTGCAAAGGACCGCATTCATCACGAGCTGTTCTATGTCGACGATGTCGCGCCGCCGGTCGCCGTGCATCGGGAGCCCGGAATAGCCGGGCCAGGCAGTGAAGTCACCATCACGCTCGACGGTCGATCGACCACCGCGACACTGCCGCGAGATCAGTCGATTCTCGATGCAGCGGAACAGTACCGATCGGATCTACCCTTCGCGTGCAAGGGCGGAGTCTGTGGCACCTGCCGTGCCAAGGTCACCTGCGGTGACGTCGAGATGCGAAGGAACTACGCACTCGAAGACTACGAAGTCGACGCGGGTTTCGTGCTGACCTGCCAGACCTTTCCTGTCGGTGAACAGATAACAGTCGATTTCGACGCCTGACCGCCCGCACAGCGCCCTCACTGAGCCCACCGGAGACAATCATGACCGAACTCGTCACTGCTACATCGCAAGACATCGAATTTGCCAGTCGGGACCGCATTTCGACGCTCCAACTCGAGCGGATGCAGTGGTCCCTGATGCACGCGTACACAAATGTTCCGCACTACCGCAAAGCGTTCGACGACGCCGGCGTTCACCCGAGTGACTTGAAGGACCTGAGCGATCTCGCGAAATTCCCCTTCACCACGAAAGCGGATCTGCGCGAGAACTATCCGTTCAAGATGTTTGCGGTGCCCCAGGACCAGGTTTCGCGGATTCATGCGTCGTCGGGAACCACCGGGCGCCCGACGGTGGTGGGATACACGAGCAACGACCTGAACAACTGGGCCGATCTCATCGCCCGCAGTCTCTCGGCCGGCGGCGTGCGATCTTCGGACAAGGTGCACGTGGCTTACGGATACGGCCTGTTCACCGGCGGGCTGGGAGCCCACTACGGCGCGGAGCGATTGGGCTGCACGGTCATTCCCATGTCCGGTGGTATGACCGAGCGGCAGATCCAGCTGATCGAGGATTTCGAACCCGACGCCATCATGGTGACTCCGTCGTACATGCTGACCATCGTGGATGCGATGATCAAGAAGGGTATCGATCCCTCCAAAACCTCGCTGCGCGTTGGAGTTTTCGGAGCGGAACCGTGGACCGAACAGATGCGGACCGAGCTGGAACAGCAACTCGACATGCATGCCGTCGACATCTACGGTCTCTCCGAGATCATGGGCCCGGGCGTGGCAATGGAATGTGTGGAAACCAAAGACGGGCTTCATATCTGGGAGGATCACTTCTACCCGGAGATCATCGATCCGATCACGGGCGAGGTGCTGCCGGACGGCGAGGAAGGTGAGCTGGTTTTCACCTCGCTTACCAAGGAAGCGCTGCCCATCATTCGTTACCGCACCAGGGATCTGACTCGACTGTTGCCCGGCACGGCGCGCTCGATGCGAAGGATGCAGAAGGTCACCGGCAGGACCGATGACATGATCATCCTGCGCGGCGTCAATCTGTTCCCCACGCAGATCGAAGAATTGATCCTGACCGTCCCCGCCCTGGCGCCCCAATTCCAGTGTGTACTGGACCGTCCGGGCCGAATGGACACCCTGACGGTGCGCGTCGAGGCCCGCCCTGATGCAGCGGTCTCGGATCACGCGGCAGCGTCTTCCGCGTTGCAGAAGCTGGTGAAGAACAAGATAGGCGTCACGGTCGAGGTGAACGTTCTCGAACCCGGCGGACTCGAACGTTCGATCGGCAAAGCGCGTCGCCTGATCGACCAGCGTCCGAAGGGCTGAAGACTACTCGAGCGCCATGCGGGTGGCGAAGATTCCGAGAATGCCACCCGCAAGCCACTTCTGAGCGCGCATCCACACCGGACGTGCTATGAGGAAGGTCGACACGGCTGCCGCACTGCAGACGATCAACGCGTTGACGGTGACTGCCACCAGGATCTGTACTCCGCCGAGTATCAGCGCTTGCTGCCAGACGGGGCCGGCAGAGGGATCGACGAACTGGGGGATGAGCGCCGCGTACATCAGCGCGATCTTGGGATTGAGCAGGTTGGTGGTCAACCCCATCCCGAACAGACGACCGCTGCCGTGGCGATCGACTTCGCCCACCTCGAAAGCGGACTTGCCACCCGGTCGTAGCGTCGACCAGGCGAGATAGGCGAGATACAGGGCGCCGCCGATCTTCACGGCGGTGAACACCGTGGGTACGGCGAAGAGAACCGCCGTCAACCCGGCACACGTCGCGGCGAGGTAGACCAGAAACCCGGTCGCGACGCCGCCGAGTGAGATCAATCCTGCTCGTCGGCCCTGACTGATGCTGCGGGACACCAGGTAGATCATGTTGGGGCCCGGTGTCAAAACCATCGCGAGGGCGATCAGCGCGACTCCCGTCATCGACGCTGACGTGATCATGTCGGTCTCCCACTACTCGGTCTGGTTGCTTTCTCGGCAGTTACCCAGACGAGTACACAAGGGGTTGCGGTCGCGCGCCAAGGTCCAGTTCGCAGACAGTGGTCCGGTGTAGGGGCTCTGTGCAGAACCCCTACCTTTCTCCCGAACCCGACCATCGCGAAAGAATCTCTACTGCATTCTGTTCGGGAGTGCCTTCGGGATTGACGTCAGACATCTCGACTCAGTCTCGGTCATCCATGAGATCAAGGTCGTTCCATACCTTTTGGACCAGGCCGGCAGCGTGATTACTGTCGGCGTCGCGGAGCTCGCCAAGCACGGCCTGCACCGCAGCCACCATTGCGGTGACCGAGACCGAACCGTCGATGCCCTCGATGGGAGAGACGATCAGGTGTGTGGCGTCATCGGCCAGGCGAGATGAGCGCAGGTCGGTGAGGACGCAGACGGTGGCGCCGCGTTCGCGGCCCATGCGAGTCAGTCCGCGCAAGGTCCGGGTAAGTCGCCAGACGTTGATGACGACCAGACAGTCGGTCTCACCGAGGCTGTTGACTTCGATCGCCTGGGTCGTCGGGTGGCCGAATGAGAGCTGGATGTCGTGGCCGTAGATCGTGCCGAGCGTGCCGAGAACTTGTGCGGGTGCGGCGCCGACTCCGGAAGTGATGACGAGTGTCCGGCGGGATCGTTTTATGGCCCCCGCGATGGCCCGGATAGCTGCTAGGTTCGACTCGGTGGCGAGTGCGGCGATGTTCGCGCTGTCCTGGCGGAACAGCTGTGTGGCCTCGGTCGGCTCGGTGGTGGTGGTGCCGTTTCCCGCGGCGACTTTGCCGAGGTAAACGGCGCGCAACTCCTCGCGCAGCTCTTGCCATCCAGCAAAGCCGAGTTGTTGTGCGGTGCGTACCACGGTGGATACGTTGACGTCGGCGCGTTCGGCGACCTCGCGGGCAGAAGAGTACGTGGCGAATTGGGGCGCTCGAACCAGGACGTTGACAACTTTCTTCCCACCGAGGCTGAGCGTATCGCGCCCGTCCCTGTCCGCCAGCCATTCCTCGATTGCCACGTCGTCTCTTCCCGTTGGAGTGGCCAACCGAGTGGAGTCATGATTCCCGGTCGGTGTGGTGCACGATGTGGAACCGGTGTGAGCGTGTGCTGTCTCCGGAGTCGAAGAACGACGCCATGCTGCGACCGAATTCCAGGCGTACCGGCGAATTCTGCCACACCGTGTAAGCCGAATCGTCGGGCCACAGTGCAGTGACCACCAAAGTGGTCGGGTTGTCCTCGGCGACCATGACTTGCGTCGACAGAGCGCCCGAGGCTTCGAGGACACCTGCCTCTCGGTAGAACGTGATCAAGTCCTCGATCCGGCCTGCGGTGGGTTGCAAGGTCAGCACTGAAAGAATCATGCATCAATTGTTGCATATCATTTGATTTGCATCTAGTGTTTGGAATCGCTTCATTGGGATGGTGTCGTGACACCTCGGGGTGTTGGTTGTCCACGCAGTCCGACCCAACTGATTTCGGCCGCGCCGTCCGGCTGAACCTGTTCGCACACAATGCAAATCGATGTTCTGTGGTCGCGGAGTTCAGAGTGGGCTCTTGCCGTTGAGTGTGCGTGGGTTGCAACAGACTTCAACACACGCGGAGCTGCCGCCCAGCGTTCTTCTTCCGCATATCTCGAGAGAGGCAACACATGTCGAACACGTCCTCCCCGATCATCGCGTCGGGAACCGAAGGGAGTCTCGGCCGCGGGCCGTACAAGCGACTGGTGCTCCAGAACGTCACAGTCATCGACGGCTCCGGAGCACCGCCCTACGGACCTGCCGACGTCGTCATCGAGAAGGACCAGATCCGTTCGATCAACTCCGCCGGCCGAAACACCGATCTGACCCAACACGGTCGAACTACCGACTCGTCCGCCGAGGTGCTGGACCTCAGTGGTCACTACGTGCTTCCGGGTCTGATCGACTCGCATGCTCACATAGGCTTCTCACATCAGGGGCCTGGAGCCGACTACATCTATCAACTCTGGCTCGGGCACGGAATTACCACAGTCCGTGAGCCCGGCGCGATAGTCAATGGCGTCCCGTTCACACTCAATGAGGCCACCCGCAGTGACGCCAACGAGATCACCGCACCTCGCATCGTGACCTATGCAGCCTTCGGGGCCGGACGCGGCGAACCGTTTCGCACCCCGAAAGACGCCGAGGAGTGGGTCTCTGCGCAGGCCGATGCAGGCGCGGCCGGAATCAAGTTCTTCGGCGCCCCACCGGAAATCTTCAAGGCGGCCATCGAGGAGGCAAGGCGTCTGGGCTTGGCCACCGCGTGTCACCACGCCGTCAGTGACGTCGCCCGCGTCAACGCTCTGACTACTGCACGCTGGGGTCTCACCAGCATCGAACACGGCTACGGGTTACCGGAATCAATGTTCGCGGACCGTCGGCTTCAGCGCTTCCCCGCCTCCTACAACTACAACAACGAGCACGATCGTTTCGAACAACTCGGACGGCTCTGGCACGAAGCAGCCGAACCAGGCAGCCGCGTCTGGGATGAAACCATCGACGAGCTTGTCGCTCTCGGAACCGCGATGGATCCCACTCTGGTCGTTTACGTCGCCTCCCGCGACGCTGCGCGGGCCCGCGGTCGTGAGTACCACCGCGACTACACCGCCCCACAAGCCTGGCAATTCTTCCAGCCGCATCCTGAGACTCACGGCTCGTACTTCACCGACTGGGGCACCGAGGAGGAAGTCGCTTGGAAAGAGAACTACCGCCTGTGGATGACTTTTGTCCGAGACTTCTACCACCGTGGTGGTCTACTCACCGCCGGTTCTGACGCAGGCTTCATCTACAACCTGTACGGGTTCGGTCTCATCGAGGAACTGGAGCTACTGCGAGAGGCGGGACTGACGGCCCTCGAAGTGCTCCAGTGCGTCACCTCCAACGCCGCAACCCTTTTGGGACGAAATGATCTCGGGATCGTCGAGCCGGGGAAGCGCGCCGACCTGCTCGTCACCGCCGAAAATCCTCTTGCCAACCTCAAGACTCTCTACGGTCACGGTCACCTGCGCCGTCAACCCGACGGCACCATGGCTCGCGTCGGTGGGGTTCGCTACACGATCAAGGACGGCATCGTCTTCGACGCTGCGAGCTTGCGTGCCAACGTCCGCGACATGGTGGCCACTGAGCGTGAACGCCTGGGAGTCGATGCGCCCTACACTCCCTGACGCAAGTCTCGAGTGCAGGGAATCGCCGCTCAGGTGTTTGCCCAACTGTCCGGCCCGAAGACCTCGTAGTGGATATTCTGTGCCGGCACATCCCGTTCGAGCAACGATGCGCGCATCGCCAACATGAACGGCATCGGCCCGCACAGGAAGGCCTGGGTATCCGGCTCCACTGCGATGTCTTCCAGATTCGCCCGTCCTTCGTGAACCGATCCGAACGCAACGTGCGTGCCGAGATCTTCGTACCAGCGGTGCAAGGTTGCGGCGGGAATCTTTTCGACGAGCGTGCTGAGTTCTGCTCGATGAGCATGATCGGCGATGGATCGGTCAGCATGAATGACGGAGACGGAACGCTGTGCACCGGTGTCCGCAAGATGATTGAGCATGCCGATCATCGGTGTGCAACCGATTCCGGCCGACGCGAGGAGCAGTGGTGAGTCGTCGTCGGGCATGGTGAGATCACCGAACGGTGTGGTGACGGAGAGCTCTTGTCCTTCGAATACATTGTTGTAGAGGAAGTTCGACACCTCGCCGTCGGGAGTTCCCGAGATTCGCTTCACACTGATCCGCCAGTCAGCGCTGCTCGGCACCGAACACAAGCTGTACTGGCGAATCTGGCGAGCGCCGTCTGGAAGCACCACGCCGACCGAAAGGTACTGTCCGGGAGCGAAGGTGGGCAGTGCGCTGTCGTCGAGCGAGGTGAGTGTCAGTGAGACGGTGTCTGCAGATTGCAGGACGCGCTCACTGATTCTGACAGTTCGCCACACGTCACCGGTCTCGACTCCGGCGAGCTGGTAGAGGCCCCGTTCCATCGTGATGAGAGTTTCGGCCATCAGCCAGTAGACCTCGTCCCATGCTGCCGCGACCTCGGGAGTGACTGCATCGCCGAGTATTTCGACGATTGCGGCGAAGAGGTGTTCGTGGACGATCGCATACTGGTCAGGGGTGATGCCCAACGACGCGTGCTTGTGAGCGATACGTGAAAGGATGAGATCAACCTTGGCACTGTCGGGTTCGAGCTGCAGTGTTGCGAATGCCGCGATAGCGCCGGCAAGTGCTTTCTGCTGTTCACCCTGCTTCTGATTGCCTCGATTGAAGAGATCGCGTTCGAGTTCGGGATGTGCGTCGAACATCTTGCGGTAGAACAGGGTTGTGATATCGCCGATGGCAGCGCCGACCACGGGAAGGGTGGCGCGAATGACCTCGGTTGACTGTGGGGAAAGCATGAGCTGCTCCGTTCGGTCGAAATTCGGTTGATCAGCCTGCTTCGTCGCTCCGGGTGGTCAGGCGAAGCAGAACAGTTTTGGACGGCTGACGGATGACGTCTTCGATTGTGACCGCGTCGAGTGAGACGAAAAACGCTTCCTGTGCGTCGCGCAATGCACTTCGAAGGAGGCAACCGCCGCGCAGTGGGCACGGCTTGTCGCCCTCGCAGTCGACGACCTCGCCGGGCCCTTCGAGGCGTCGGGCCAGCCAGCCGATGGTGGCGGTGCGGCCGAGTTCGGTGATGGAAAGTCCACCGCCGCGGCCGCGCCTGGTTGTGACGATGCCCAACTCGCCGAGCCGTGTAACCACCTTGGTGGCATGGGAGTACGACACGTTGAGCTGCTGCGCAACATCCCGGGTACTGGGGGAGGCATCCGCGTCGAGTACGGCCAACCGCATGACGACGCGCAATCCCAGATCGGTGAACTGCGTCAGTTGCATGACCTGAACCTACATAATTCGCATCTGAGATGACTATTTATGTGAGGGGGATCTCGAGGCGCCCCAACCGGAGCGAACGGTACGTTTGGCGCCGTCAGTGCGCTGAAAGTGCCGTTCGCTCACAGTCGGGTGGCCGAACCCCCGGCGACGGCGGTGAGAAAGTGGGGCGCTCGCCAGCCTCGCGCTGCAAATTCGCGGCCCACCGACGCAGTGACCTCCGCTCCCCTACCTACCGGAACCAATGCGATGGCCGAACCTCCGAAGCCGCCACCGGTCATCCGCGCACCGATCGCGCCGCCGCGTCGTGCTGCGGCAACGGCGACGTCGAGTTCTTCACACGAGACCTCGAAGTCGTCGCACAACGACGCGTGGGAATTGTCGAACAGCGTTCCGACATCACTGAATCTGCTGTTGCGTAGGAGTTCTGCTGCTTGCCGTGTTCGGGCGATCTCGGCCACGACGTGCCGCGCCCGTGCCCGGAGAATCGGATCTGACAACGATTCGGCCTGATCTACAGTTGCTTCTCGCAAACTGTCGACGCCGAGAGCCTGTGCGGCGTCGACACATTGGGATCGGCGCAACCCGTACTGTCCGTCCGCGAGTGAGTGTTTGACCCGGGTGTCGATGACGATCAGTTCGAAGCCGGCATTGTGGAGATCGAATGGAATGGGTTCGGTTGATCCGTCCTGGCAGTCCAGCAGCAACGCAGTCGAGGGTCTGGCGAAGAGGGCAATCGTTTGGTCCATCCCGCCGGTCGGTGCGCCGACGCCCTCGTTTTCCGCTCGGATGCACATCTTCACCAGCTGATCTCGGCTGAACGGCGAACCGTGAAGATCGTTGACGGCCAACGCAACAGAGCAGGTGAGGGCGGCGGAGCTCGACAGCCCGGCCCCGACCGGTACCGACGAGTCGACCGCCAGATCGATTCCCTCGAGGGGAAGACCTTCGCGCGCCAGCGACCACACCACCGCCGTGGGGTAGGCGGCCCATCCTGCTGCGATGTCGCCGACGGACCCGGAATATGTCTCGTCGGATTGCCGACTGTGAACGCGCACAGTCCTGTCACTGCGCAGCGCGGCGGCGACCAGTGTTCGCTGCTCGAGAGCGACGGGCAAGCACAACCCGTTGTTGTAGTCGGTATGTTCGCCGATGAGATTGACTCGACCGGGCGCTGCCCAGACACCGGTTGCCGGATATCCGTAGGTGTCGTGGAACTGTTGGAGCACAGTTTCTTTCGAGACAGGATCCACTATTTCAACTCCCGCAGGCGGGCCGCGACTGCCTCGGGAAGTGTGTCGTTCACCCAGGCGCCCATTGCGGACTCGGACCCGGCGAGGTATTTGAGTTTGCCGGGTGCACGCAAGATCGAGAACAGTTGAAGATGCAGGCGACCCAGCGCGCGGTCCACGCGCACCGGGGCTTGGTGCCAGGCCGCGATGTACGGCACTCGGTCGACGCCCGGATAGAAGCGGTCGACACGGCGTAGGAGATCTTGGTAGACCACCGCAAGCTCCTCGCGCTCTTCGTCGTTCAGTGACGGAAGGTCCGGGACGTCTCGGTGCGGTGCCAGGTGAACCTCGATGGGCCATCGTGCAGCAGTCGGAACGTAGGCGCTCCAGTGATCGCCGTCGTAGATCAACCGGGTCCCGTCCTCGCGCTCGAACGCCAGAACATCGGCGAGCAGTGAGCGACCGGTGCGCTCGAAGTGCTTGCCCGCCTGCGTCAGCATCGATCGGGTGCGTGACGTGACATACGGGTATGCGTAGATCTGTCCGTGCGGATGGGTGAGTGTCACCCCGATCTCTTCGCCACGGTTCTCGAAGCAGAACACCTGTTCCACATCTGGATCCGCCGACAACTCTTCGGTCCGAGAAATCCAGGCACCGACAATCGTGCGCATGCGTTCGAGCGGAAGTTCGGCGACGGACGCCGTGTGATCGCTCGAGAAACACATCACCTCGCAGTGGCCGACAGCTGGGCGATCGCTCGGGTCGTCGTCTCCGGGACTGTGGGCGGCATCGCCGGGCGCCGACGCAAAACTCGGAAACCGATTCTCGAACACCGCGACGTCGTAGTCCGATTCGGGTATCTCTGTGGGCGTGCGTGTTTCGTTGGTCGGGCACAGCGGGCAATCGGCGGCCGAGGGGAGGTGGGTCCGCGTCATACGATGTGAGGCCATGGTGATCCACTCGCCGGTGAGGACGTCGAACCTCATCCGAGAAGAGTGGTCGAGCGCCGGCAATTCGCGTGAATCTCGCGCAGTGCGGGCGCGGAAACGGCCGGCGTCGTCGAAGTAGAAGATCTGGCGACCGTCGGCGAGGATGCGGCGGGTCGGGTTGCGATCTGACGTCATGCGTCGACTTCCCATTCCAGAACACCCTTGCTGACAACGGGTTTCCACACTCCTATCGTGGATCCTGTTTCCAGCGCAGTGGCGTGGGCGGCCAACATGACCGAGATGGACGCCCAGATCGGACCCCCGTTGTCGGTGGCGTCCGACGCATATTCGGTCACACAATGATGAAGTGCACCACTGCGTGTGTCCACGAAGTAGTGGTACTCGTCCAGTCCGGCAAAGGGAACGAACGAGGGGATGAACATGGTTGCGGCAGTGCCTGCGTCGCGTTGATCGTGTCGATCCATCTCGTCCTCGGCGTAGAGGTCCGGATTCTCGTAGATCGTCTCGTCCCACGTTTCGAGGAGTGTGAGGCGAACTTCGGTTGCGACGTCGATGGGGTAGAAGAACTTGTCGGGAAGCACACTGCCGAGAAAGAGCCCCGTCCGGTCGTCGTGGGTCAGGCTGCCGTTGTGCACCCGATACAGGTCGCGAAGTTCCTCGGGCCACGTGACGCCGGTCGACGCTTCGAATTCCTCGATGACGGTGTCACCGAGTCCTGGTTGAAACGCTGCAGCCGTCACCGGCGCGTGTGTACGGCACCACGCTTCGATTCGGCTCCATTCGTTTGCAACGCTCATGGGCCTTACGATACGTCCGAGTCAGGACCCGTGAATCAGGTACTGCAGCGTGTTCACCAGCTTTCGGTCCGAAGCCTCCGACTTTCGACCGGCAATGCCTGAACGAAGAACGGCGGAACCCTCGAGCAGACTCACGATGGTTTGCGCCGTTGCACCAAGGCCCGCAGCATCCAGATCCGGTTGTGCACACGCAACAGCGCGCTCGACGTGTGCGATGTACTGCGCGTAGAAGTCTCGAACCACCACCGCCACTTCCTCGTCTGCCGCAGCAATCGCCCACACTTCGACGTACAGACGCACGGTGGACTGGTCATCCTGTTCTCCGAGCAGGACTGCGATGAAGTGCTCGGACTCTTCGCGAGAAAGGCTCTGATCCGTGTCTGTGATGGCAGCGAGGCGATCCAGTGAACGAGTCAATGCACGTGACATCACCGCGCGGATCAGGTCTGCACGGGTGGGGTAGTAGTGCTGCAGATGCCCCACCCGCACTCCGGCAGCGGCCGCGAAATCGCGCATGGCCGAGTTGGCATTGCCCTGCGTGGTGAGGACCTGTTCTGCTGCGTCGAGAAGTGCTGCCGCGCGGGCGGCACCCTTGGAAGGGGTCATGCCCGCAATACTGCCACCCCGAAGTTCTCCAACTCGGAGACGGTGCTGCACGGATTCGGAAGCGACTCGGGGAAAGCAACTCCCGGCTGAGCATCGTCGGCCAAAGCATGTCTGACGGCCATCGCGCCGCCCACCGCAGTGAGGTGGGCTTGACCTCGAGGATCGACGATCGTTGCGCTTGCCGCGGAGCCCGGGCCGGTGACATCGATGCGTACTTGCGCGCTCCCACCCTTGCCGGGCGAGTACAGGAGTCCGCGTCGTAGCGGCGTGAAGCGGTCTCCGCGACCCCAACGGAACAGGCCCACCTTCTTGGCGGCGAGCAGGGCAGTTGTGGATGCATTCGAACTGAAACCGATTCGAGTACTGGCAGTTTCGGCGCCGAGGGTCATGGGAAACGTGAATTGTTCCGGAGTGTCGATTCTTCCGACCTTGGTGCGCGATCCGGGAAAGTCGATCCAGCGTGTATCCGTCAACGGGCTGACGGTGATCGGGTTGCCTTGCTGCATCACCTCGAAATCCTGGCCGAGACGATCGATGAAGTCGACGGAGTCGAGCCCGGCAATGTCGTTGACGTCGTAGCGAATCGAGACGTCGATCGCGGTTGCGCCACCCAGTTCCTCGGCCAACGCTGCGGCGACGACGTTGGTGACTCCGCCCATCCAGCCGGACGAGAGGTACACCGGTGCGCTCGGCGACATCTGACCCGCCAGAGTTGCGGCGCGGGCGACGCGGGTTGTCCAGCGAGTGATGTCGACGTAGGGGATCCCGGCCTCGACGGCAGCGGACAGCACACGATCGTGGGGATCGTTGACCGTCGACACGACCGCGCGTACCGACGCGTCGAAAGGCGTCGGGTCGAGGAGGTCCCAGCGGCGGACGGTGGCACCGTGACGGCGCGCCAGTTCGTTGCCGCGCTCGGGGGTACGCCCGGTGAGGAGCAGTGGGAAGTCGGGGGCGAGCAGGGCGGTCAGGGCGCTGCCCACGGTTCCGTATCCGCCGGCCACGAGGATCGGGCCGTCGGCTGAATACTGCAAGGAATCTTTCATGCTCTCAACTCTAGGTCAAATGACCTAAAACGTCGAGCGACGTCTTTCAAGTGCTCAGTCCCGGTGTTCGTTCAGTCCCGGTGTTCGTTCAGTCACGGTGTTGCACGATGTTGACGACGTTGCCGTCCGGCGCCCTGACGAGGAATCGGCGAACACCCCACTCTTCGGTCGTAATGGGGTGCACGATTTCGTAGCCGAGTCTGCGGGCCTCTTCGTAGGCGCCGTCGACGTCGTCAGCGTGGACGGAGATGACCGAGTCCTCGGCCGCCGTCGCGTCGTGCGTGACGAGCTGTACGTGCGCACCGGTGTCGGGTGAGGTGTAGCGAGCGACCCACCCCATGTTGAACTCTTCGGTACTCAGACCGAGATAGTCGGAGTAGAAACTCCTGGCGGTTCCGACATCGGCGACCTTGAGATTGGCGGTGATGCGTCGTGCACGCATGCGGTTCTCCTACCTTCGGCAACAGATGTGCTCGATGATCGTCCGAATGCGGAGTTGTGTCGACCGTGTAGTCCGAAGATGCTTTCCTACTGGCTGATTCGGTTGGTCACTGCGGATCGAACGAACTCACAGTTCCCCACCGTGAGAAGGGAAGGACGATCAGTTGAACCTTGCCGATCACATTGTCGATCGGCACTGTTCCACTGTGTTCGTCTTCGAGATGGAATCGTGAATCCTTCGAATGGGCGCGGTTGTCGCCCATCACCCACAGGTTCCCGTCGGGAACGGTGACCGGACCGAAATACTTTCCTTGGCAGGGGATGCCGTTGCCGGGAATGCGATCGTCGATGTACGGCTCCGTCAGCGGTTTGCCGTTCACTCTGAGCCCCTCGTCCTCGGACAGGCACTGTACGGTTTGGCCTCCAACCGCGACTACCCGCTTGACGAGGTCGTTTTCGTCCGGTGGGACCAATCCGACGATGGACCCAAGTCCCTGAAGCGCGCGAATCACCGAGTTGTCGGAGCGAATGGATCGATACTCGTCGTTCCAGGATTCGGGTCCCTTGAACACGACCACGTCCCCAGGTTGTGGATCCCCGAATCGATAACTGATCCGGTCGACGAGGATCTTGTCTCCGGTGCAGCCGGTACATCCGTGAAGCGTCGGTTCCATGGACTCCGACGGGATCAGAAAAATACGTCCGACGAAGTTCTGAATGACAACACTCAGCACGAGTGCGACCACAACGAGGATCAGAATCTCACGCCACAGTGGGCGTTTTCTCGGGTGATCGGCCACAGTCGATTCAATTGATTCAGTCGAGTCTTCGTGGGCGTCGGATTCCGTCACACTCCCGACAATAGATGGCGCAACCGGTCGTCGGCCCGATACGAATGTTCTCGATTCGTGGGTCTACCTCTCGGCGGTCTTGCTTCAGAATTGGATCACATCACCCGCGAAGATCAGGTGGGGATCGGCGATCCAGGTATTCCTGGCCCAAACATCCTGCCAACGAATCCCTTTCGCAGAAGCAAGGTTGAACAACGTATCGCCCGCGGAAACTGTCACCGTGTCGCCCGCTGAACCTGCCGACGAGGGAGCCGTGGTGGTCGAATCAGGGGTGGTGCCGCCCCAGCCGAGGTAGGCGCCGCAGACCGGCCACGCACCGATGCCCTGAGCTGAGAGGGTTGCCTCCGCAGCCGCGACTTGATCGGATTTCGACGCCAGGTCGGCCCGGGCCGGCGCGCCTGCCGGTTTGTATGCGTCCCACGTCGACTGTGTGAACTGGAGCCCTCCGTAGAAGCCGTTGCCGGTGTTGATGTTCCAGTCTCCGGAACTCTCGCACACGGCAACTTGCGACCAATCGTGCGCACTGGCAACGCCCGTGGTAACGATGGTGCAGGCAAGCGCGAGAGCGCCTGCTCCTGCGGCTGTCGTGACGGATTGTTTGGCGCGAGAACGATTGTTCTTCCGGTGAATTCCCATGATTCTTTCCTTTGATCGGTCTGAAGGGACAGCGATCTCGGCTCGGCGTGGCGCTGCAGTGGTTTGCGGCATATCGCGGCACTCGAAATCGTCAGTGCTGAAATGTGATTGAGGTGGGCAGGGCGCTCGTCGCCAGATCGTGGTTCCGAGGTATGACCAGATTGGCGGCGCCGCACGCTTGCCGACAACGGCTCGATTACCCGGTGGCATACCTGTTTGTAGGCCGAGGAAAAACGTCGGTGTACTCGGTGCTGAGCGGAAAACAGGTAGACGAACAGGCCATTCGACCCGTGTGCTGACGAGCACCGACCGGCATGCTGAAGCAACACCGAAACAGGATCTCTTCGAGATTCAAGCTTGCGGCACGCCGGCGCCTCCTGTTGATCGATCGGCGCACCCTTTTGAGGGAGATGTGTCGCACCCCAGGGCCGCAGTCTGCGCCCGGGGATGAGCCCTCCTGTGGAATCCAGAGCAGTGGATACCGCAGGAGGGCATTCTCTCGAACTTCGATTGACCGCACGAAAACCGGACGTTTGGGGGACAATCATCTGGGGCGATCACCTGGGGCGAGAAGTCGAGGAGATATACATGTCCGAGGCCAAATCCGAAAGCACCGAGTCTCTCGCTGGAACGACACCGCCGGCAAAGACGCCGCCGGCAAAGACACCGCCGACGGAGCCGTCGAAACAATCGGTGCTCAGGCGGTACTACCCGGCTGCTGTGCCCGTCATCCTCGGCTTGATCATCTATTTCATGCCTGTTCCGGACGGTGTGGATCCCAAGGGCATGCACATGCTCGGAATCTTCGTCGGCACCATCGTGGCGTTGATCTTGCAGCCCCTGCCGACGGGTTCGGTGGCGCTGGTCGGTCTGTCGATCGCCATGATCACCCAGACCGAGACGCCGAGCGAAGCGCTGTCCGGGTTCAGCAACACGACGATCTGGCTGATCGTCGCGTCGTTCTTCATCGCCGAAGGCTTTCTGGTCACCGGACTCGGCAAACGTGTCGCGCTCATGTTCGTGACCAAGCTCGGCAAGTCGAGCCTCGGTTTGTCGTACGGAATGGCGTTGACGGACTTGATACTTGCTCCGGCTACGCCGTCGAACACCGCCCGAGCTGGTGGCGTCGTCTATCCGATCATCGTCTCGCTGAGCAAGTTGGAGGACTCCAATCCCGAGCCCGAGGACTCTCGCAAGAAACTCGGAGCGTATCTGCTGCTCACCTCGTTGCAAGTCAACGTCGTCACCTCGGCGATGTTCATCACCGCCATGGCGGGTAATCCCGTGGCCGTCGATGCGGCGGCCAAGATCGGCATCGACATCTCGTGGGGCAAATGGGCGCTGGCAGCCTCGGTTCCGGGGATTGCGAGTCTCATCGCGATTCCGTGGGTGATGTCGAAGATCTTCCCGCCCACGATGTTGAAGACACCGAAGGCGCCCGAGCAAGCGCGGGAGGAACTCCGCAAGGCAGGCCCGATCAGTCGCAATGAGAAGATCATGGCTGCCACCTTCGTTCTGCTGCTGGTGCTCTGGTGCCTCGGATCGCAACTCAACGTCAATGCCACTACAACAGCCTTCGTCGGGATCGGCATCCTGTTGGTGACCAAGGTGCTGACGTGGAACAACCTCGTCCACGACACCGGGGCGTGGCAGACGCTCGTGTTCTTCGCCGTTCTGGTCGGCATGGCGAGCCATCTCGAAGAACTCGGCGTGATCTCGTGGATCGGAACGCAGGTCTCTTCGAGCGTCGACGGATTGCCGTGGATCTGGGCCTTTGCGATCCTGACGCTGGTCTACTTCTACGCGCACTATCTGTTCGCATCGAATACCGCGCAGATCGTTGCGATGTACGCGGTATTCCTGGGCGCAGCAGTGGCAACCGGTGCACCGCCACTGTTCTCGGCCTTGGTGTTCGGCTTCATCGGCAGCTTGTTCGGCGGAATCTCGCACTACGCTTCCGGCCCGGCCGGAGTGATCTACGGATCCGGATACATCAAGACTTCGGAATGGTTCCGAATCGGGTTCGTGATGAGCGTCGTGATCATCCTGATCTGGACGATCATCGGCGGGGCGTGGATGAAGCTGATCGGCGCGTGGTGATTGTCAGTTGTCCTTGCGCCGCAATCCGAATCGCATCGATTCCTTGTTGACAGCGGCAATCGCGGTCAAAGGTATCTCCGCGGGACATACATCGGCACACTCACCGTAGGTCGAGCACGGCCCGAAATCGGCCTCCATCTGGTGCGACATCGCTCGGGCCCGCTTGCCACGTTCGTTGCGTCCCTGCGTGACGAGGGACAGATGGGTCAGTTTGGAACCGGTGAAGAGGTGCGCGGCACCGTTGGGGCAGGCTGCCACGCAGGCGCCGCAGCCGATGCACGCGGCGAAGTCCAGCGCCGCTTCGGCACTTTGATGCGAGAGCGGCTGACTGTCCGCGTCCGGCGCGGTTCCTGCATTGACCGAAACGTATCCACCGGCTTCGAGCACCCGGTCGAGCGCCGAACGATCGACGACGAGGTCTCGGACCACCGGAAAGGCTGTGGAGCGGAACGGCTCCAGTTTGATTCGGTCACCGTCGGAGAAGCTTCGGAGGTGCTGACGGCACGTGGGAGTGTTCGCAACCGGCCCGTGGGGAACGTCGTCGACCGTGATGCCGCAGGACCCGCAGATCCCTTCACGGCAGTCGGAATCGAAGGCGATGGGTTCGTTGCCGCTCTCCACTAGTTGGTCGTTGAGTCGGTCGAGGAGCTCGAGTAGCGACATCTCCACTGTCGCGTCGTCCACCTGGTAGGTGTCGAACGTTCCGGGCGATTCGGGTCCGGACTGGCGCCATACGTCCACGGTGATTTTCATACGTAGTTCCTCGTCTGCAGTGGAACAGCGGTGAAGGACAACGGCTCGTCGTGTCGAATGTGTCTGCCGTCCTTGGCGGTTTCCCACGCCGAAACGAAGCACCAGTCCTGATCGTTGCGTTGTGCTTCGCCGTCGGGAGTCTGATGTTCGGCACGAAAATGCGCTCCACAGGACTCGTCACGATCGAGTGCGTCGACGCACATCAGTTCGGCGAGCTCGAGGAAATCGGCTACCCTGCCGGCCCTTTCCAACTCCTGGTTGAACTGGTTTCCGCTGCCGGCAACTCGTAGGTTCGACCAGAAATCGGCTCGTAGCGCTCGGATTTCGGCGATCGCCTTCGTCAAGCCCTCGGCCGTTCGGGTGACGCCGCAACCCGCGTAGAGGATCTCGCCCAGTTGACGATGGAACCTGTCGGGGCCGTGTGTTCCGCCGACCGAGAGCAGCAGGTCTACCCGACCGCTCACGTCACTGAGCGTCGACGTCACTGCGGGATCGGAAAGTTCGAGAGGTGCTGATCCGAGCAGCGGCGCAAGATAATTCGGAATCGCGTACGGAAGGGTGAACCATCCGTCGACGCAGGCCGAGAGCAGCGAATTGGCGCCGAGGCGGTTGGCACCGTGATATCCCCACCCGGCCTCGCCGCCGACGAAAAGGCCAGGGATGGAGGTCATCTGGTCGTAGTCGTTCCAGAGTCCGCCCATGGTGAAGTGGGCTCCAGGGGCGATACGCATCGGCACGGTGTACGGGTCCTCGCTGGTGGCGTCGCGATACATCGAGAACAGATTTCCGTACCGCTCCTCGATGGTCTTGCGGCCGAGCCGTGCCAACGCGTCGCGAAAATCCAGGTACACACTGTTTTTCAGCGGGCCGACGCCGTGACCGGAGTCGATTTGCTCGCGGGCGGCCCGTGAAGAGACGTCGCGGGGAGAGAGGTTCCCGAATGCCGGATACTTGCGCTCGAGGTAGTAGTCGCGTTCATTCTCGGGAATGTCGCCGGGCTCACGATCGTCTCCGGGCTTGGCCGGTACCCAGATCCGACCGTCGTTGCGTAGGGATTCGCTCATCAGAATGGTTTTCGACTGCCACTCGGAGTTGACGGGAAGTGCCGTCGGATGGAATTGGATGAACGAGGGCGAAGCCATCAGGGCACCGCGTCGGTGCGCCCGCCACGCGGCCGTGGCGTTGGAGTTCTTGGCAAGAGTGGACTTGTGGAACACGGTGCCGTAGCCACCGGAGGCCAGTACGACGGCATGGCCTGTGGTGGCACCGATCTCGCCGGTCACGAGATCGCGTGTGACTATCCCTTGTGCTCGGCCGTCCGAAACGATGAGATCGAGCATCTCGGTTCGGGTGCGGAGGTTGACCGTTCCGGCTGCGATCTGACGCTGCAGTGCCTGCGACGACGCTATCTGCAACTGCTGGCCCGTTTGCCCGCGCGTGTAGTACGTGCGCGAAACCTGAACGCCGCCGAAGGATCGGGTGGCCAGAGTGCCGCCGTACTCGCGAGCAAACGGTGCCCCGATGGCATTCATGTGATCGATGACGCGTACGGATTCTTCGGCGAGACGGAAACAGTCGGCCTCGCGACCCCGGAAATCGCCGCCCTTCACCGTGTCCTTCACGAAGCGGGCAAGGCTGTCATTGTCCACCTTTCGAGCGCGAGCGGCGTTGATGCCGCCCTGCGCGGCGACGCTGTGTGCACGGCGTGGCGCATCGTGGAAGGTGAAGGACTCGACGTGATAACCCAGTTCGCCGAGCGAGGCGGCGCAGGCCGCGCCGGCGAGTCCGGTACCGACGACGATGACCGTGAACTTGCGCCGGTTGAGTGGGCTGACGAGCTTGTAGTCGAGCTTGCGAGTGGGCCAGGCGGTCTGTGGATCGCCGGCCGGGACCTTACCGTCCACCGGCGCCCCGATGGTGCGCAGATCGTCGAGTTCGAAGCTGTTCACTTATGACGCTCCTGTCTTCGAGATGACGCCGGTCATCACTGCGATGGGGATCGACATGTTTCCGACCATCACGACGAGCGCAAAGATTCCGGAGAGTGCAACGGCAATCTGTCGCAGCCGTTGACCGGTCACGCCGAGATCGTTGACCGCACTCCAAAGTCCGTGCGCGAGGTGCATTGCCAGCAGGGCCATCGCGACGATGTAGAACACCGCCACCAGTGGACGCTCGAAGCTGGCGATCAGATTGTCGTATGCGTAACTCTGTGTGCGCGTGGCCGCTTCGTACTCGCTGCTGCCGATGGGTCGGGTTCCGGTCGTGAGGTCGAGTATGTGGAAGATGACGAAAAGCAGCAGCACTGCTCCGGTGACGGGCATCGTGCGCGCTGTAAAAGACTTGATTCCCAAGCCTTTACGTCGAAATTTCCCTCGCGCTCGGCGTCCGCGAACGGTCAGCAGCCAGGCGCACCAGACGTGTGCGACCAATGACGCTAGCAAGACGATACGAAGAATCCACAGAAGTCCCTCGTAGGGCAGGAAGGGTTCGAACACCGTTCGAAGCCAGTGTGCGTAGTCGTCGAAGTGATCGGCACCGGTGTAGACCTTCAGGTTTCCGATCATGTGGACGAGCACGAAAGCGGAGAAGATCACCCCCGTCACGGCCATTAGAATTTTGCACGTGATGTTGGACGGCCGCGGTCGAGCTCGGAGTGAATCGCCGGTAGCTCGCGATACACGGGTCGGTGCACTCACAGACAAACCTCCCACGCCAGACTTGCCGGACAGGTGCCGTCAGCCTAAGCCCGATCGAGGTTTTCGGCCAACGGATCGGTGCCCGACTTGTCTGTTATTGCAGGTGGATGGGAGTGTAGGGGTGCTCATTACCCGAAAGTAAGGAACTCGTGAACGATGTTTGACTCGACGTGGCGACGGTGGTCATGGCGCGCCGGAACGGCATCGGCCCTGGCAGTGGCCTTGTTTGCGGTGGGGTCGCCGGCTGGTGCGCAGGAGAGCGTCGACCTGGCCGACGTGTTCAACCCGTTGGTCGTGAAGGCACTCCAAGGCGCTGATATTTCCACCGAATTGACTCCACTCGGGCTCGCGTCCGACGATCCGTGGTTCGACGAGCCCGAAATCGAGCCGGGTACCGTCCCTGGCACTCTTCTCAAAGCGCGTCCGGTCAGTGTGCAGGTCTACCAGGTCCGTCCGGACGTGGTCTCGGCTCACCAACTCATGTACACAACCACCGATCACTTCGGTCGGCAGGTGATCAGCACCGGAATTTTGATGATTCCCGAGGACGGAACCGCGCCAGGTGATCGCAAGGTCATCGGATACGCCGAGGCGAACGACAGCCTGGGCGCGAACTGCGCGCCCAGTCATCAGTGGACCGGTGGCAACCAAAGCGACCCTGCGATGTTCTCGGCGCTCGGCCCGGTGGCAGAGATGTTCGGTCACGGCTGGGCAGTGATGATGAGCGACGTCGGCAACGACGGAGACACTTCACCTCATCCGTTCTCGATCGGACAGTTCTCGGGCAAGGCAACGCTCGACGGTGTGCGGGCAGCACTTGCGCTTCCTGAAGCCGGCCTCGAATCAAATACACCTGTGGGTATCTACGGGGTCGCCGGAGGCGGTGTCGCGGCGGGGTTTGCCGCGGAACAGGCGCATGACTACGCGCCGGAATTGAACGTCCAGGCCAGCGCCATCCAAGCGATGATGATCGACCCGGCAACGTTCGAGGAGACGGCCGCCGGTGGGATCGGTTCGGGATTCGTCTTCTCGAGCATTCTCGGATTCGACGCGGGCTACCCCGACATCCGGCTCGACGATCACCTCACTCCGATCGGTCACAACGTGGCCGCAGCCTTCCGCGCGTCGTGTCAGGCGCTGTACCTCGGACTTCCGTTTGTTCCCTTCGACGTCCTGCTCACCAACCCGGCGCCCCGAACGATCCCGGCACTGGCCGAGGCGTACGCGGACAACACGTTGGGAAAGCAGGCGCCGGCCTCCAAGCTTCTGATTTCTTCCTGTGAGGACGATTTCCTCGTCCCCTTCAGTGAGGCAGAACAGTTGGCACAGACGTATCGAGCAGACGGCGGTGACGTGGACCTGATCCCGTCGCAGTGCGGGCCGCTCGACTACGTGACGAATCTGTACAAGACCGTGACCGATCAGTTGGGCATGCAGGACATCGCCTGGCTGGCAAAGACGTTCGACGAAGCAGAGGGACGATGAGCATGCGGAAGTCTCTGACGCGCAGGGATTTTGCGCGCACGGTTCTCGCCGCTTCGGCAGGTGTCGGTGGAGCCGTCGTACTCGGCGGCCGGGCGTCCGCGAACAACGGTGTCCTCGACAGCTACCTCGACCTGGAAGCGGTGAACGCAAACGCCGAAGCCGCAGGCGGTCTGCATCCGTCACTCCCGTCGGATTCCGCAACTCTTCGGTCTTTGGTGGATACCGCCCGAGCCTCGGGAGTGGATCCGCGTCGCTATCAAACACTGCTCGAGCAGTACTGGCTCGCGGTCGGGACCGAATCCGCAGGAATCGATCTCGCTTCGTGGACACCGTTCGACGGAGTGCACGCGAATCTCGGAAACCTCACCAACACCTTCCAGTTCTACGAGCGACTCCAACTCGAGCATCAAGAACTGCAGTGGGCAGGTATGGGCGGAATGGTGGGGCCCGCCTTCGCCGGTGGGCTCCTCGACTTGGACTACGGGCGGGTTGTGCTGGAAGTCCAGGCGATCAGCGAAGCGATGGCGCTGGTGTGGCGAGAGATCGACCGCGTCGGATCGCCGGTCACAACGTCGATGGGGGCTCCCGAGGACATTGCGGCGCTGCTCCAGGTCGGTCACGAAATTCGCCCCGAGGACGTGATGTGGTTCCAGGGCAAGGTGATTGCGATGAGCAAACACATCTTCTCGGATCTGATTCCCATGCACATGGCGTGGGTTCACAACGGTGTCGACGGCATCGCCGAACTCGATCGCGCGGGGCTGCTCGACGAGAACGCGCGCATCGCGTGGAACAACATTGCTTCGGGGACACCGGAATCGGTCTTCGACGGCAATGTGCGTCTGCTGCGACGGGAGCAGTACCAGTCGGTGGGTGATCAGTGGGACGAGGCGAAGGCGTACCGCGGCAGCGTCGGTCGCTCGTTGACCTACCTGACCACCTTCGCCGCATCACCGTCCATGCCGGGCGTTGTGCCGCCACGCGAGTCGAACCCGCTTTCGTTCGCGGTGGGTAATGCCGTTGTGAAAACACCGCTTCCGGACTTCAACTGGGCAGACCGTGACGGTCGGTGGACCTATATCAACGATCAGCTGCTCCCGGTCTACAACAACCTGATGAAGAATCAGCCGGAGCTGTGGCGAGCGACGCTGGCGGCGCCAGTCTCCGTTCGGATAACCGAGCAGCGAATGATCGCTCGCTTGCCGGACATGTTGCGGTCCATGCTGTCGACTCTGGCGATCACGGTGAACTGACCTCGATGGCGGGGCTCTGGGGAGCCCCGCCATCGTCCGTGAACTTGTCGGTCAGGCCTGGCTCAGTTCCGCTTGCATACGCGCGGAGTCCTTGCCGACAGTGCGGGTAGCCAGGTAGATGAATACCGCGGTGAGTGCCAACATGATCGGCACGAGATACATGGCCGAATTCAACCCGTCACCGGCGTACTGAGCCAACTTCCCGGTACCGGCGTCGGCAAGAGCGCGTTTGGCAAACCAGTCCGAGATCGCACCCACGGCAACCGGTCCCGAGAATCCGCCGAGAAGGTACATGGCAGCGAAGAACAACGCCGTCGCAGTGCCGCGGAGCCTGGGAACCACGACGTCGTGAATAGCGGGGTAAACGCTGATGTAGAAGCCGTAGGCCAACAACCAGCCGGCGGAGAACAAGAGAGTGAACATCACGACGCTCCCGCCGTGCTGCAGCAGCGCCAGCGCCGTCAAAGGCGCTGCCAATGCCGAGGTTCCGACGCCGATCATCAGACGTGCCCGCGGCGAGCGTGCGCTGGCCTTGTCGGCGTAGCGCGCACCGAGAAGCAATCCGATCAGGCCCGTGATTCCGACGATGATTCCGGTGACCGAAGCCGCAGCAGTCAGTTTCAGGTGGTACTGACGCATCAGAAGCGGGACGACAAACGAATTGACCGCGTAGGCAGCGAAGTTGAATGTCAGTCCGGCAAGGATGAGCCAGCGAAGCGTCGGAATTGCGAGCAGACGACGAATCGGCCGGGTGATCGGGGCCTGTGAAACAGCGGCTGCGCGAGCCTCCGGACTTTCGGAACCACCGCGAACCGGATCGGCCATGCGGTAGAGGACAACTGCCAGAAGGACACCGGGAATCGCGGCGAGGAAGAACGGTGCGCGCCAGCTGTCGAAGGCCTCGGCGATCTTGCCGACCGTGAAGTAGGCGAGCATGAGGCCGATCGGCAAGCCGAGCATGAAGACACCCAGAGCACGTGAGCGTCGTTCCGCCGGGTAGATATCACCGATCATGGAGTTGGCGGCGGGTGTGAAGGTCGCTTCGCCCACACCGACACCCAAGCGCGCGAGGATGAACAGCACGTAGCTGCCGGCGGCACCGGTTGCCGCTGTCAGCCCGCTCCACACCAGCAGGCCGATGCCGATGATCTTGGGGCGATTCTTCGTGTCGGCCAACCGGCCGAGCGGCAGCCCGGCGATTGCGTAGACGAGGGTGAAGGCAGAGGTGATCAGCCCCAATTGCAAGTCGCTGAGCGAAAACTCGTTCTTGATCGGCTCGGCGACGACCGAGGGGATTGCCCGGTCGAAGAAGTTGAGCATGTTCGCGAGAAACAGTGCGACGAGTGTGCCGCCGAGAAGTTTGTCACGCGTTCCGACCGGGGCGCCGTCGACGGACGGTAGCGGCGGAGCGTCTCGTTGAATTGACATGGTTGTTCCACCCTTTTCGCGAGTGCTGAATGAATTGTGCTGGGAGAGAAGCTCAGGACAGAGCGTCGACGACGGCGTTGCCGATCGCCTGCATGCCGGCCGCAGTGGGATGCAGGGGAACCGCCGGCTGGGTGGGGACGATACCGGTGTAGTACGCAGTGGCAGGGTCTGTGCAGATGTCATGTCCGGCAGTGGCTTCGGTGATGTCGATGTACTCGATACCGTGACGCGCCGCGGTGGCTGCCATAACCGTGTTGCCGTAGTCGATGACACTCTGGAGATAGTCCGCGTCGCGCGGCCAGAACGGCTGGGCGCCGGGGCATCCACCGTTGGCGATGTACGTCCCGTATCCGATCACGACGATGCGTGCCGAGGGTGCCCGGTCGCGAACTACTTCGATCATGGAACTCCAACCTGCGGAGGCATTTTCGATCATCTGTCGCTGTTGATCGACGCCACCGGTGGTGAACTTGTCACGGCAGGACGTTCCGGTGGGTTCGGGGAGTGGATTGACGCAGCTCAGAACTGTCGGAAACAACGAGATGTCGTTGGCGCCGATGGTGATGGTGACGAGGTCGGTATCAGGCCCCAATGCTGTTGCCTGCGGTGATACTTGACCGGAGAACGTGGATTGTGCGGTGTCCGTGACGTTGGCGGATCGCGCCGACGAGCAGGTCATATCCGTGAGTTGAGCGCCGAGTTCTCGCGCCACCACGGACGGGTAGTTGTCGAGTGATCGTAGACAGCCCGGTGACGACGAGTCCTGCGCGGTGACCAGTGGGCCGGCCGCCGCGGAATCGCCGAGTGCGACGTACTGGATAGCGCTGACAGGTGTCTCGGCGCTTGACACACCGGTCCCGAGAGCCGCGATCGAACCGGCAGTCACGACGCCTGCCAGAATGGCTGCGCTGCGCGTCTTCCACGTCACTCGGGGCTCCTATTGGTCGAAGGTGAGACTTCCAGTCATGCCACTGATTGTGAATTCGTGAGTGGCGTGGGTTACATAGTGATAGGAAAAAGGCAGGTCGGCCTTGTGGTGGCAATTCAATTCTGTGGAGGGTTTTGTGTCTGGAAACAAAGATCTGCCGTTCGAGCCGATAATGGTTGGTGGCAGATCTCTGGCCGACCGATTGGCGCAGCGCACCCATCCGCTGGTCATTGCGACGGTTGATCTGGTGCACCGCGACGTCACCTTCTATCGTTTGCTCCCCGACGAGGCATTGCGGAACGACGTCACGACCATCGTCAGACGCAATCTGGAACTGTTCATCTCGATGCTGCGGACGGGTGCTGATCTGGCGCCCGAGACGCTCGCGGACATCAGTGAGTCCGCCCGTCAGCGAGCTCAGGAATTGGTTCCGCTCGGCGAGGTGTTGCGGGCTTATCACCTGGGTGCGGGGCTTTGGTGGGAGACGATATCCGAATGGGCGCTCGCACAGGACGGTGTGGCTCTCGCGCGCACCGGACGACTCTTGAACGCATATGCTGCGGCGTCGACGTCGGCGGTTCTTGCCGGCTACGGCTCCGACCATGCCACCCAGACGGACGAGGATTCTGCGCGAAGGTCATTGTTCGTAGCACTTTCGACGGGTGTCGATGTTGATCGGGTCTCCGACGACGTGGGCATCAGGTTGGCGCGCCTGTACTGGGTGGTGGCGCTGCACGTCGAGCGCAACGACGACGAGTCCTCGACCGAGGTGGACACTGCCGTTGCCGAGCGGAGAAAGGTGCGCCACCTGCAACGAGAGTTGGATCAGGTGGGGCGGGACAAAGCCCTCGGGGTGCTCGGCAGCAGCGGCGGAGCCGTCCTGATTCCCATTGTGGAATCGGAACCCGCAGAGGGAAGCTGGGCATCGAGTCCGCAGTACCTCGCCCTGTGTCGCCGGTTGGGTGATCTCGAGAAGGTCATCGGTGCATCGACGGCTGCCGCCGTCGACGTCGCGGCACCAGCAGCAGTTCCCGCAGCGGTGAAGCAGGTGCGCGAGGTGCTGAACGTTGCCCGAAAGTACGGACGTACCAGTGGGGTCGTTCGTCTCGAGGATCTTGCAGTCGAGTATCAACTGACCCGGCCAAGCGCTGCGCTGCCGATCCTCGCAGATGTGTTGTCGCCGTTGGAGTCCGATACTGCCGTGCTCGAGACACTCGAATCTTTCATCGACTCCGGATTCGATCGCGCCGCCACCGCCCGGCAGTTGCACGTGCATCCGAATACTGTGGTGTACCGCCTGCGTAAAGCGAGTTCCCTGACAGGACTTGACCTGTCGGCGCCGAAAGATCTTGTGCAGGTCACCATGGCGCTGGGAGCGCGTCGCGCAATCGGAATGGAGGCGGACACTTCCCAAACGTGATGCGTCTGTGGTTCTCTGTGAACGTGTCTGATTCTCGCGGTTTTCGCCGCGCTCTTTTGATTCCCCTGTTCGGTGCTTTGATTGCCGGTTCAGTCGCGGCACCTGTGGGAGCTTCCCCCGCCTCTTGTGAGAACCCCGGTACGGCTGGGGAATTCACACAGCTTCCCGCAGCGGAACTGGGTTTCGACGCTGCGGCGCTGCAGCAAGCAGTCGACTTCGGCACAGCCAAAGCGTCGACGTCCATACGTGTGTTGCGGCATGGATGTCTCGCGGCGTCCAACGTCGACGGCGTCGCCGATGCGATTCCGTTCCCGTTGGCTTCTTCGTCGAAAGGCGTAGTTGCGCTCGCCGTCGGCAGGGCGAACACACTCGGATTGTTGGGACTCGACGATCGAGTCGGTCAGTACATCGGGGGACTTGACCAGGAACACGCTGACATCACAGTTCGGCAGTTGCTGACTCAGTCGTCCGGGCTCGACTTCTCGTGGGGTGCTGACATTGCGGGCTACTACACAGACGCGGTGCAACAGACGCTGCACCTTCCGTTCGTGGCCGAACCGGGAACCAAGTTCGCGTACGGACAGACCACTGTCACGGTGCTGACCCGGATCGTCCAGAATGCGGCGGGACGGGACTTTCAGGATTTCGTGCAACAAGAGTTGTTCGGCCCCTTGGGGATTCCGCGTGACCACTGGGTATGGGTGCGTGATCGTTCGGGTGACACCATCGGAGCCGGTGGATTGGCGATCCGGCCGGGAGACATGGCCAGGCTGGGTCAGCTGATGGTGCAACGAGGCGCGTGGCGTGATCAGACGTTGATCGACTCCGCCTACATCGACGAGTTGTCCGCGCCCTCTCCGTCCAATGGTGGGTACGGCTTCTTGACCTGGGTGAACGCGGGCGAAAACTTCTATTCCGTGAATGCGCCGGTGAGCAAGTATGTTTCGCATCCGGTGTGGCAGAACGCGCCTCGGGACCTCTACGGTTTCGTCGGAATGCTCGGGCAGTTGATCGTCGTGGTTCCCAGCCGTGACCTGGTCATCGTAAGGGACGGATTGACGAGCTACTTCGACCCTGCAGACCCGTCGGCGGGATTGACCGGTGAATCGAATCCTGATCTTCAGGAGTTCTTGGGGCTTGTCGTCGCTTCGATCGTCGACGTTCCGCCGCCTCCGTACGTCGGGCCTTCTCCACACGGTTCAGGCGGTCCCCTGATCGACGATCCGTCACAGCTTGTCGGCTTCGCGAATCCCGAACTGATCTTCGACACCATTGTCGGGACGGGGCGAGCCGGAACATCTGGATGCAACATTGTGATCTGCAACAACGAATTGTTGCCGTCCAGTGTCGCCCACCTGCTCGGGGATGCTGCAGCTCAGATCGGAAATGCGGCGGGCGCGTCGAATCGAGACGCTGGTAGATGACGGTTTCGAAACCAAATCGTTGTGAAACCTTCATGTTTAGTCTGTGTGACGGTCAGTGAACAGTAAATTTAGGTCAAATGATGCAATCGCGACAAAACGTTCGTTACCGTGTGCTGGACAACCGACAATTTTTGGGGGTTCGGCTACATGGCAAATGTTCGTAGGTCTCTGACGAAGGGATTGATTGCTGCTTCGGTAATCGCCGCAGCCGGTGTGGGATTGTCGCCGGCGACAGCGAGCGCCGACATCACTCCGACGACGGTCGTCAACGGCATCCTGTCGACGGTGGGTGGGTGCCAGACGCCGGTGCGATCCCTCATCCTTGCGTGCACGAGTGCTGAGACGCTGACGCGTCAGTCGCCGGTGTTGCTGGACCTCAATCCGGTGGGCACCAACATCGTCGTTCTCGGTGCAGGACTCTTCGATGACGGCACGATGCGTCCGATGCTGGTCGACCGACTTCAGGCGGCACTGCAGCTAGCTCGTCAGTACCCGCAGTCTCCGATCATTACGAGCGGTGGGGCACCGAAGTCGGGTGTCACTGAAGCCAGAGCCATGCGCGAATGGCTCGTCGCCAACGGCGTTGACCCGGGCCGGATCACCGAAGAAGGCACGTCGTGGTCCACGGTGGAGAACGCGCTCAACTCTGCGCGGATTCTCGCCGATCGAGGCGCGACCGGCGTGGTTGTGGTCTCGAGCGCCAATCACGTGGAGCGCGCGATGGTGGACTTCCGGGTTGCAGTTCTGGGCCGGATCCCGGTCGCCGGTGTGATCGCGGCGACCTGACGTCAGCGATTGTGGGAGTTGGATTTCCGCCAGTTCAACGGTGAGGCGTCGAATCGTCGACGGAAGGCGCGGCTGAACGCGGCATCGGATTCGTAGCCGACAGTTATTGCAATGGTTCCGACCGACTCGGTGGTTTGCACGAGTAGTTCGGCGGCGCGGTCGAGTCGGCGCTCGGTAATGTAAGCGCCGGGTGTCTGGCCGACCAGTCGCGAGAAGCGCTCTGCAAAAGACGATCTCGACAGCGTGGAGAGCTTGGCCAGTTCGTCGATGGTCCAGTTGCGTGACGGGTCGTTGTGTACGGCCTCGAGAGCCTGTCCGATTCGTGGATCCATGGCTGCGGTCAGCCATCCGCCGTTCGATCCGTCGGCTCGTGCCCACGCTCTGAGAATCTGGACGAAGAGAAGGTCGAGAATCCGGGAAACCATCACGGAGGAACCAGGTTTCGGATCGTCCACCTCAGCACCCAACAGTCGGCTGCTCACCTCGAGCCACTCGACCGGGGTCCCCGGCGTCGCACGCAACTCGACGAAGTCCGGCAGAACTGAGAGCAGTCGCTGCGCTGCGACGTCGTCGAGTGTGAAAGTCCCGAACAGCCAACGAGTCTCGGTGATCGGAACCATCGGAATCGCATTCTCGATCGTGTGGGCAAGTCCGTGAGGCAACAGTACGAGTTCCCCGGGGCTGAGTTCGATCGGGGCCTTGCCCTGCGTTCTGATCACGATGTCACCGTGCTCGGCAATGTGAAGTGCACGCACTCCAGCGGGGACCTCCACGGTGAAGTTCTCGTCATGGACGCAGCGATGAATCTGGTCGCCGCGTAGGTGAACGACTTCGAGAACGTGCGAGAGGGTATCCCGGGTTCGAGTCTCGTCGGTGGTGGGTACGTACCGCTGTGATGATGGGCTCGTCATGGATCGATCACTCCGATGATCTCGGGCATTCGGCGTTTCTGCACAAAAACTTGGCAATCTGGTCATGGTTATTGATCCAGGATCCCCTTAACGTGGGTAACAGGCAAGGCCCTGATTTCGAAGGCTTGCCGATCGTCGGAGTATTCGTCGCACTGCGTATCTGGAGGAGTTGGTCATGGCAGAGAAGGTAAACATCGTTCTGGTGCATGGAGCCTGGGGAGACGGTTCTCATTGGCGTCACGTCATACCCACCCTGCACAACGCCGGGCATCGAGTGGTTGCGGTTCAGAATCCACTTACTTCGCTCGCCGACGACGTGGACCGCACCAGGAAGCTGGCCGAATCGATGGACGGCCCGACCCTGCTGGTCGGACACTCGTACGGCGGCGCGGTGATCACCGGCGCGGGCCATGCGGAAAATGTTGTGGGACTGGTGTATATCGCTGCCTTCGCGCCGGACGAGGGTGACAGCCTGGGGAGTATCTTCGCCCGCACGGATCAGCCGGCGGGAGCGGCGAACATCGCGCCGGATGCCGAGGGCTTCTTGTGGATCGCCCCGGACAAGTTTCAGGAGAGCTTCAGCCAGGATCTCGACGACACCGAAGCATTGGTCATGGCATTGACGCAGAAACCCATTGCGGGTCAGTGCTTCTCGGACCCATCGGGGCCGCCGGCATGGCGCGGGAAGCCCAGTTGGTACCAGGTCTCAGGGCAGGATCGAATGATTCCGCCGGAGACCGAGCGATGGATGGCAGAGCGTATCGGTGCCCGCGAGATCGAGGAACTCGACGCAGGCCATGCATCGTTGGCGTCTCACCCACACGAGGTCACCCAGTTGATTCTGCGTGCTGCAGCCGAAGTGTCGTGACCCGGTAAGTTCGTCCGACTGTTCGAGTTGGCTCTAACCCACAACTGTTCTCGTGTCAGTCCTTGGCCTGAGCGAGCCGACGTAAGAGGGCTGTCAAAGTGGTGATGTCATCGGTGTCCCACTGCGCCAAACGAGCACGCCAGCGTTCGAGCTGCTGGGTGCGGTAAGTCGTGAGCTTCGTTCGGGCTTCGGGCGTCAGCGCGACCAACTTTGCGCGGGCATCGTCGGGATCGGGAATGCGTTCGACCAGACCAAGCCTGGCCGCTGCATCGATCTGCCGGGTCAGTGTCGACTTCTCGATGTTGAGTATCGAGATCAGGTCTGCCATCCGAACAGCGTCGGACCGGCTCAGGATCACGAGAACGTGGTACAGAGCGGGGTCGAGTTTGGGATGAATCGCGCGTGCGTCGTCGCGCGAGCGTGCCCGACCCTTCTGCCACATGTCGGTAAGTTCCATCTCCAGGCCGGTGATCGGATCTGAAACCACAGGTTTTCCTCCCCTTGGTGCAATTTGTTCCGATGTTCATCAAACCAGAACGGGGAGGTGTGTGAATTCGGTGAACCGCTGCTGTGCGAAAGGTACGTTCGGTGCACTGAAGGCGCTGAACGTACCTTTCGCTCGGGAAGGGGTGGCGAGGACGGGGGTGGTCAAGCCACCGCATACGCCCGCACGCACGTGTTCAGATCGCGGGTGAGATCGGCCGCGGTACTGGTCGGCGAACCGAATTTCACGACGGACCCGTCGCTTCCGTGGAACAGGAGCGTCGGAAACGAAGTGGCGCCGAGCCTGCGTGCTCGCACGAAATCGGCGCGGGCGGCATCCTTCGAAGCGGCGGTGAACAGGGAAGACACTGCGGCAGAGGGGTCGAGTCCGAGCGATGTTGCAACAGTTCGGTACGTCTCGGGATCGGAGAGGCTGCGACCGTCTCGGTAGAACGCGATCTGCATGGCCTCCGCGATGTCGAGCGCGAGTGTCGGGTCTTGCGCGCGCAGCGCGGCGAGTCCGATCGCGGCATCCGTCGAATCCATGACGAACCGTCCGTCAGCCACCAGTTGTGAATATCCGTCACCGAAGACGGCTCCGGTCTGAGCTGCGATGGTGGCGTTGGCTGATTTGAGGTACGGAGCCGAAGACATAGGTGCGACGCGCTCGCCGGTGAACAGTCCGCCGCTGACTACGGACAAGTCGATGGAATCGGCATTTCGACGGACGAACTCCGTCAATGCAGGGCCGAAGCCGAAACACCATCCGCAATAGGCGTCGAAGACGTAGGTGAGTTGTGTCTTGCCTGCTGTTGTCGGGCCTGCTGATTTCACTGTGGATTCCTATCCGAGCGCGAACTGATTGATACTGTGACGGTATGTCGCATTCGGGTATTCGGTCACGGTGAAGATGAGTCCCGAACTAGTGAAAAACAGACAAGTACCCGTCCGGGACGTCGGGTACGCATCTTCGGTTGCTGATGCGACCGAGATCGAGGTTCTCAGCCTGGACACCATTCGCATCAACGGGGGGAGCGCCGAGTTCGTCGGCCCTCAACGTCCGCAGTTTCACCTACTCGCGCTGGTGACCGAGGGCTCGGCGCTGCACACCATCGACTTCGTGAACTACGCGGTCAGCCCGGGGACTGTGTTCTGGGTCAGACCGGGGCAAGTGCAACAGTGGGGTCGAATCCAGGATTTCGAGGCGACGGTTGTTTTGTTCACACCCTCGTCGCTCGATGCCGTCAGCCAGCAACTGTTGGACGGTAACGCTCACAGTCGGCAGGCCGCGTGGCAGTTGTCCGGCGAGAACCTCGAGACCATCAGCACGGGTATGAAACACCTGAATCTCAACTACGGCTGCCCGGATACTTCTGCGCCGGTCGTTCGCGCGGCCATTCTGCGGCACACGCTGACCGCAATTCTGTTGAAGCTGACCCATCTCGGTGGGCAGGAACAGAGCTCGGTGCTGGCGCACAATGACGTATTCGAAAGGTTCCATTCCGTTGTCGAACGTGACTTCGCCACGGTCCGTTCGGTTTCGGAGTACGCCAACAAGATCGGGTACTCCGAGAAGACTGTATTGCGGGCTACCCGAGCCGCGGCCGGAATGACGGCAAAGCAGTACATCGATCAGCGCGTGGTGCTCGAAGCGAAACGTCTACTGTCGTTCGGTACGGACACGGTCACCCAGGTGGCGTCGAAGTTGGGGTTCGACGATTCTGCGAACTTCACGAAGTTCTTCGCCACCCGGGTGGGTGTTTCTCCGCTGACTTTCCGTCAGGACGTCAGAGCGCGCTGAATGCCGCCCATCGCGCGTCGGCACTGTCGAGGGTTCCGATGCTGCTCTGCCCCTTGCCATGTGCGATGCCGTCCAGGTCTTGGATGATCCAGTAGATCGCAAACGGATGGCTGCCGAACCAGAGATCGCCGCTGACGTCCAGTGCGTGCGCCGGATCGGGCGCCAGGTTGTCGAACAGCGGAGTGTTTCGCACGATGGATGCGTCGTACTGCTGGCCGGACAGCACGGCGACGGTTTGCGCAGCATGCTCGGGCAGGAGCTCCGGGGAGACGGGTGAAATCGTGCCGGTGTCTTGATTGTTGGTCGCGTTGACTTCCGACACCGGCCTGGTGAAACCCGCCTCGGTGACCAATGTGGAGATGGGAGTGGTCGGTGGCACGGTGAACAGGTTTCCGCTGTAGCCGAGAAGTATTGCAAGGCTCTGGCCGGCCGCCGCGATCTTGACGTCTTCGAGACCGGATTCCAGCTTTTCGATCATCGCGGTTGCTTCGCTGTCTCGATCAAGCTGTGCCCCAGCTTGTTCCAGCACATCACGCCACGGTGCCGAGTAGGGGAGGACCAAGGTCGGCGCCACGGCGTTGATCTGAGCGAACAGACTCGGTAGTGGGCCGGCATTACTCATCAAGATCTCGTCGGGTTCGACCGACGCGATCTCCTCGACGGCGGGGTTGGCAAAGAAGGTCGGTTTGTCGAGAACTTCGACGCCCTGCTCGCGCAGAATTGTTTTGGCGACGTCCGATCGCAGGGTGCTGTAGACGACGGTGGGCTTCACACCGAGCGCGAGTGCACTCAGGCCCGCATACTCGTCGAGCGCGAGAATGCGCTGCGGTGATGCCGGAACTTCGACGGTGCCGAGTTCGTGTGTGACGGAGCGAGTTGCAGAAGCGGTGTCGGACTCGGCGGAGCTGCTGCACGCGCTTGCACCGGCAACGGTGAGGAGAAGCGCCGAGACGATGCCGAATGCGGTTCGGGTGGTGAACATCTGAGGTCAACGATCCATTCGTGGGAAGAAGAAGGACAGGAGGGTTCCGGCCAGTAGCAGGCCGGAGCAGACGAAGAGGGCTTGGGAGTATCCGGAAACCAGTGCTTCGGTCGGTGCGCTGTCCGAGCGCGCCGTCGAGGAAGCGGCGACGCTCACGAGAACGGCCAGTCCGAGTGAACCGCCGATCTGACGCGACGTGCTGAGCAGCCCGGATGCCATGCCGACTTCCTCGGGAGGAGCGTCGGCCGTGGCGACGTTGCTGAGCGGCATGAACGACAGACCGATGCCGATGCTCGCCAGAAGCGAAGGCACCAGGATGACGGCCCAAAAGGGGCTGTCGACGTTCATGGTCGAGAAGATGAAAGTTCCGATCGCTGCGACTGCTGTTCCGACTACGAGCAGCGGCCGAACTCCGTAGCGCGGAAGGAGTTTGGTGGACGCAAGGATGCCGATGACCAAGCCGAAGCAGAAGGGCAAGAAAGCCAGACCGGTGATGGTCGGCGAATAGCCCAGCCCACGTTGCAGGAAGAGTGAGACGAAGAAGAACGCGCTGAACTGTGCCGCGCACACCAGGCACATGATGGCGTTGGCCAGCCCGATTCGGGGTCGAAGCAGGGTGGACAGTCGTACCAGTGGGGTGGCACAGCGGCTTTCGACCACAACGAAGGCGGTCAGCAGGGCGATCGTGAGCGCGAATCCACCCAGCACGTAACCTGAAGTCCAGGAATGTGATTCGGTGGCGATGACGGTGCCGACCAGGGCGGTGATGCCCGTCGTCGCCAAGATGGCCCCAGGGAGATCGAGGGAGCCGCCTCTGGCGGCTTGGCCGGCCGGCAGTCCACGGGCGCCGGCAACTGCGGCGAGCAGGGCCACCGGTGCGCCGGCGAACATCACCCATCGCCAACTGAGCCCTTCGGTCAAGATGCCACTCAGTACGACACCGAGTGCGCCGCCGAGCGCTGATGACATTGCCCCGATGCCGAATGCCTTCGCCCTGGCGCGTCCGGTGGGAAAGGCTTGGCTGAGGGCGGCGAGCCCGGCCGGCGCGATCATCGCAGCGCCGACGCCTTGAAGCGCCCGAGCTCCGACAAGCATCTCGGCGGACACGGAGAAGGTGCCGACGATGCTGACGAAGGCGAACAGCAGAAGCCCGGAAACCAGAACCCGACGAGTGCCCATTACGTCGCACAGACGGCCGCCGAGAAGCAGCAGTCCGCCGAAGGCGAGGGCGTACGCGTTGACGACCCAGGACAATCCGGCGTCGGAGAAGTTCAGTGATTTCTGGATGTCGGGCAGTGCGACGTTGATGACCGACATGTCGAAGGCCACCAGGAACTGTGCTGCCGCGGCGGCTGTGAGGATCAGAGCAGGCGCCGCTACCGCCCGGGTTGTTGTTGTCATTGCAGGTAACCAATTTGTATACGCGTTCTCATAAGTAGTTAGGTTTACCTTGCTGAGGGCTGAGATGCAAGGGGTTCCCCGGGCGAGAGCGTCGTAGCAGGGGCGCGCACAATCGACGGATGGCCGAAAAGATGGAACCGAGATCACCGCGGCTCGGACGTCCCCCGACGATCACGGCGGAGCAGATAGTCGACGAGGCGAAACGGCAACTTCAGTCCGGTGGCGCCGACGCATTGAGCATGCGAGCGTTGGCGAAGTCGCTCGGCACCACACCGATGGCGCTGTACCGGCACGTGGGCGACAAGGAACAGCTGATCAGTGCGGTTCTCGATGTGTACTCACAAGACCTCGGTTCACTGGTCCTGCCACAGGATCAGGTCGAGCGCCTTCGCATGATCTTTTCCGCGATCTTCGAAAAGCTGGCGTCGGAGCGCTGGATCATCGAGTTGCTTCAGCGCGGAGGGCGCGGCGGGAGCGGCGCTGTGGTCTTGGTGGACCGGGCGATGGCCGCGTGTGTCGAACTCGGTATGTCCCCGCGTCGCGCACTGTTGGTCTATCGAGCACTGTGGAACTACACGCTCGGTGCGCTGCTCAACATCTACGACACCACGACGCGGCCGGAAGGCAGTGTGTCACCTCTCGCGGTCAAGATCCGGGAAATCGGGCCCGAGAAACTGCCGGTACTCAGTGAGGTGCTCGAGGACTGGCCTGCAGGGACGACGACTGAGAGTTACTTGGAAGGTCTCGACGTCTTGATCAGCGGGTACGTGAATTCCGGCTAGTCGGCGATTACAGCAGGCCGTGCCTCGGTGGGATTGTCCCGGACAGCGTCCAGCGCCCGATGTGTTGGACCTTCCATCGGGTCGGATCGTGGAGGGTGTGGGTGCGTGCGTCACGCCAGAACCGCGAGAGGTTCGCAGACTCGCCTGCGCTTCGGGTACCGCCGATTTCGAACAACGTGCTCGTAGCCGCCAATGACGCCCTGGCGCCGACCACCTTGGCAGTTGCGGCGTCGATGGACGCTCGGGCTGTGGAGTCCTCGGTGGGATCACGACGCGCCACGTCGATCGATCGCGCTGCCTCCGCCAAGAGGGATCGGGCAGCGCGAACCTCGATAGCCGCTTCGCCTGCGAGTTGAACGAGCAGTGGATCCTCCACCGCCGTATCGACTTTCGCCTCGAAGAAGGGACGTGCTTTCGCGGCGAGTTCCACGGATTCGCGCAGTGCGGCTGACGCGATGCCGGTGTCGATCGCGGCGTGCAGTATCTGTGCCTGTGCCCCGTAGGTGGTCGGATGCGCGAACAGCGATGTGAAGGGTACGACGTTGAACCGCGGCACCGACACGGATTCCAGGGTCACGGTTCCGCTTGCAGTTGTCTTCTGCCCCATGCCGTCCCAGTCGTCGACGATCGACAGTCCGGGTGTATTCCGAGGTAGGTAGACCACGGATTTCACTTGCGCGCCGGTCTCGGTGAACTGGTCCGCATTGGCCGCACGCACTACGATCCAGTCTGCGAAGAGCGCTCCCGTGCAATAGAACTTGCGACCTTCGAGCAGAAAGTCTTCGCCGTCGGGAGTGAGAGTGGTGCCGTCGATGTCGATGGTCTTGTTGCCGCGCTCGCTCTGGGCGTTGGCGAACTGCTTACCCGACAATGCCTCGGCGTAGAAGAACTGCTTCTGCTCGTTCGACCCCTGATACCGAAGCGCTTCCAGGAAGGTGAAGTGGCTGTGGGGAATCTGCGCGATGCTGGGATCACCTTCGGCGAGTAGACGGAAGACCTCGGTCAACGTCTCGGTGCTCGCGTCGATTCCACCGAACTCCCTCGGCACCGAGAGTCCGAGCAGGCCGGACTTCGCCAGGGCGCGGACCTCGTCGTGGGGAAGAAGGCGCTGCGCATCGCGGACGCCGGCACCTGCCGCGAACTCGGCGGACAGCTGTGACGCCACCGAGAGCGCCTCGTCTTCGCTGGTGATGCGGTGCGCGATCTCCTGAATGTCCACAGCAGTCATGCTGCCACCGTTTCACGGTCGTAGCACCCACCCAACACTTACAACCTGTGTGATCGCTACCCTGGAAATAGCCGGGAACTGCATGTTTGCTGGACATTATGTCTACTGAACGTATCGCCGACGAGATCAAGTTCGCCTACTGGGTGCCCAATGTCAGTGGTGGTCTGGTCACCTCCGACATCGAGCAGCGGACCAGCTGGGACTACGAGTACAACAAGAAGCTGGCGCAAACCGCCGAGAACAACGGCTTCGAGTACGCCCTGAGTCAGGTTCGCTACGAGGCGAGTTACGGGGCCGAGTTCCAGCACGAATCCACGAGCTTCAGCCTCGCGCTACTCCTGGCAACGGAGAAGCTCAAGGTGATCGCCGCGGTACACCCCGGACTCTGGCAGCCGGCAGTATTGGCGAAACTGGGTGCTACCGCTGATCATCTGTCGAACGGTCGATTTGCCGTCAACGTCGTCAGCGGTTGGTTCAAGGACGAGTTCACTCACCTCGGTGAGCCATGGCTCGAGCACGACGAGCGCTATCGGCGTAGCGCCGAATTCCTTGAGGTTCTTCGCAAGATCTGGACCGAGGACGACGTCGATTTCCGCGGAGACTTCTACCGCATTCACGACTTCACGTTGAAGCCGAAGCCTCTCAACACTCCGGAGCGTCCCAATCCCGAACTGTTCCAAGGTGGTAACTCGGCGGCAGCCCGAGAGAACGCCGGCCGCTATTCGGATTGGTACTTCAGCAACGGCAAGGACTACGACGGAGTCACCGAACAGTTGGTCGACGTTCGCCGGGTTGCTCGCGAGAACGATCGGGAGGTGAAGTTCGGGCTCAACGGGTTCATCATCGCCCGCGACACCGAGGCCGAAGCAAAAGACACACTGCGGGAAATCATCGCCAAAGCCAACCGCCCTGCGGTCGAGGGATTCAAGAATGCAGTTCAGCAGGCAGGCGCGTCGACCGCGTCCAAGGACGGCATGTGGGCGGATTCCAAGTTCGAGGACCTGGTTCAGTACAACGACGGCTTTCGCTCGCAACTGATCGGCACGCCGGAGCAGATCGCTCATCGGATCGTCGAATATCGCCGTCGCGGTGTCGATCTGATTCTCGGTGGGTTCCTCCACTTCCAGGAGGAGATCGAGTACTTCGGGGCCAAGGTGCTTCCGCTGGTTCGTGAACTCGAAGCAGCCGACAGTGCCGAACAGGTGCTCGTCACTGCCGGCTGATCGCCCGACCTCTCAGGACTTTGAGTGGCGCTTCGCCAGCATCCAACGAGAGATCTTCATGTCTCGAGCTTTTCTCTCGATGGTCAGCAGGTCCAGCGGAGCGCTGAACTTCTGAACGGCAAGTGATTTTACGCTGCTGAACTCACGCAGACCGTCAGCTCCGTGGATACGGCCGAATCCGGAATCGCCGACCCCGCCGAACGGCAGGGCGGCGATTCCGGCGAATCCGAGAACCGAATTGACCGTGACGACACCGCATTCGAGCTTCTCGGCAATCGCTCTGCCCTTCGACGAACTCTTGGTGAACACCGAGGCGCCCAAGCCGTACTTCGACGCGTTGGCGCGCTCGATCCCCTCGTTCATGTCGGCCACCTTGTTCACCACCACGCTCGGGCCGAACGTTTCCTCGGTGATCGCAGTGGAATCCTCCGGAACATCCGTCAGGATGATCGGATCGATGAACGGACCGTTGAACGAATCAAGTCCGCCGAGTACAGCTTTCGCACCGCGTCCGAGAGCGTCTTCGATCTGACCCCGGACTATCGCAGTCTGCTTTCCCAACGTCATCGGCCCGTAGGTCGAGCTGTCGGTGGCGCCGGCGTGGGCGTCCCGTAGTGCGGCTGTGAGTTTGGACAGGAAAGCGTCGTACACGGGTGCTACGACGTAGATTCGCTCGACGCCGGCGCAGGTCTGTCCGCCGTTGCCCACTGCCCCGAACGCGGCGAAGCTGACGGCTGCATCGAGGTTGGCGTCGGCGTCCACCAGCATGGCGTCCTTGCCGCCACATTCGGCGACCAGGGGAGTGAGGGTGTCCGCGCAGGCGGCCATCACACGCTTCGCGGTAGCGGTCGAACCGGTGAATGCGATCTTGTCGACACCGGACGAACACAGAAGTGCGCCGGTTTTGCCGTCACCGGTAATGGTCTGCAGGACAGGGTGTCCGGGTGCAGCGATGTTCCACAAGCGGGCCAATTCGACGCCGACGCCCGGTGAGAGTTCGCTCGGTTTGAACACGACGGCGTTACCGGCGGCCAGTGCGTAGCCGATCGACCCCATCGGTGTGTACAGCGGATAGTTCCAGGGACCGATCACGCCGACGACGCCCATAGGCCGGTAGCCGACTGAGGCAGACTGGTTGGCGCTGATCAGTCCTGCGCCGACGCGTCTGCGGCGCAACACTTTCTGTGCGTTGCGTGCCGCCCAGTCGAGATGTTCGACGGCCAGCATGACTTCGAGTAGTGCGTCGTCGCTGGGTTTTCCCGTCTCGGCGGAAATGATCGCCGCCATCGATTCGGCGTGAGTGGCGATTGCGGCGCGGAAATTTCCGAGCACCTTCCGGCGGCCTTGGAATCCGAGTTGATCCCACCACTTCGATGCGGTGCGAGCTGCGGAGACTGCCTTCTCGATCGCCTGCTGATCGGCGATGGGGTGCTGCGCGACCACGGAGTCGTTGCGAGGGTCGAGGCTCGCGAAGGTGTGGTCGTCCGATTTCGGATCTGTAGACGTGCTCTGGCGTCCGAGCTGTTCTGTCATGTTCTTCAGATCCTCCACATGTCGGTGCATCACATATATGTGATGTGATTTACTGTGCTGGTAGTCACAGTATGCGTCGGACGGAGCTCCGACAAGCCTCCAGTCTCATCTCACTCGGGAGTTTTCGATGTACATGGATTTCACGCAGGAGCAGTCTGATTTCGCCAAGTCGGTAGCGGCGTTCTGCAAGAAGGAAAGTGGGACCCGTGAGCAGCGAGATCTGCTGACCGATCATGGCGCCCATAACCACAACCAGGCGTTCTACGAGAAGATGGCCGAATTGGGATGGCTCGGGCTGACCGTCCCGGAGGAGTACGGCGGATCGGCCGGAAGCACGGTTGACCTGTGCATCTTCCTGGAGGAAGCCGCCAAAGGGATGGCGCCGATCGGTGGACTCGGCCCGACCGTCATCACCGGGGCCGCGTACGAGAAGTTCGGAAGTCCGGAGCAGAAGGAGGCAGTGCTCGGCGGGATCGTCCGCGGCGCCTCCCAGTCGATCTCGATGTCCGAACCCGAAGCAGGTTCCGACGTGGGCAATCTGAGTTGCCGCGCCGAGAAGGTCGACGGCGGGTGGCTGATCAACGGCCAGAAGACGTGGTGTTCCAACGCGCACTTCGCCGAGAACATCCTCCTGGTGGCTCGTACGTCCAGAGGTGAAGGCAAGCATGAGGGCCTGTCGATGTTCCACGTGCCGGCTGACATCTCCGGATTGAAGATCAGTGGAATCGACACCATGGGTGGCAAGGAGGTCAACGATCTGTACTTCACCGACACGTTGCTGCCCGAGGACGCGGTGGTCGGGGAAGTCGGCAACGGCTGGCGTCAACTCATGGCCGGACTCAACATCGAACGCCTCATCCTCGCTGCGATGATGCTCGGGACCGCACAGCGCGCTTTCGACGACACCCTCGAATTCGTCACCACGCGTAAGCAGTTCGGCCGTCCGGTCGGATCGTTCCAGGCGCTTCGGCACCGGATCGCGGATCTCGCCACCGAGATCGAATGTGGCCGTCTGCTGGTCTACAGCGTGGCCCGGATGGTCGACGCAAACCCGACCAAGATGTTCCCGCGGGAAGCGTCGATGGCCAAGCTCAAGCTGACCGAGACCGCCAAGAAGGTCGCGCTCGAGGGGATGCAGATGATGGGTGGGTACGGTTACGCGACTGAGTTCGACATGGAGCATCATGTGCGAAAGACTCTTGTGTCCTCCATTTATGGTGGTACCAACGAGATTCAGCGAGACATCATCGGCAAAACGTACGGACTGTGAGGATCGGTTGTGGCAACGTCTGCACGCACTCGGAGAGCGACATCTGAGCTGAGGAGACGGCCACAGTTGTCGGAGGACGTGGCCAACCACGTTCGCAACCTGATCATGTCCGGCTCGGTTCGTCCGGGCGAGTTCGTCAGGCTGGACGAAACCGCAGCCGACCTCGGGGTCAGCGTCACGCCGGTGCGAGAAGCCCTCGTCGCATTACGCGGCGAGGGGATGGTCGAGTTGGTTCCGCATCGCGGCTATCTCGTTTCACCCCTCAGCCGCCAGGACATCGAAGATATCTTCTGGTTGCAGGGGCAGATCGCGGTCAAGCTGGCCTTGCGGGCGATGGACAGCATCACCGCTGATCAACTGGTGGAACTCGCGGAGCTCAATGCCGATTTGCGAGCGGCGGTCGACGCCTCGGATGCAGCTGCGATCGAGCAGTGCGAATTCGAGTTCCATCGCCTGATCAATCGCGCTGCAGGCGGAGCGAAACTGGCGTGGTTCCTGTTCGGCGCGATTCGGTACACCCCTGCTCGTCTCTACGCGACCGATCCCGGATGGGGTGAGCTTGCGGTATCGAGTCACGACAGCCTGATCGAAGCGTTCGAAAAAGGTGACCGTGAGCAGGTCGACGCGCAGATGGGTCTGCAGTTCTCCGACGGCGCTGCCCGACTGCTGGCGCACCTCGACAACATCGGTATCTGGGACTGAATCAGGAGCTCACGACGGAGCAGGAACTCAAGACGGTGGTAGGGCGGGAGCGAGCAGGATCGCCGCACACTCGGCGGCCAGTTCTTCTTCCGTCACGTCGATGTACCCGTCGAGCCATGCACTGAGGGTTTGCGCCAGACCGCCGACCAGGAACGTTGCCGTCAGGGTCAGATGACCGCTGTCGTTCAATCGGTAGAAGGTCTTGGCGTTGGCAGCCAGGAGACCGACGAATATCGTCGTCGACGCTTGGCGTTTCTCGGCCAGGACAGGGCTCGTCAGGGCGCTGGAGAACAGAAGACGTCCGCGGCGGGGATCGTTCGCGATAGTGCGGACGATGTTCGCGATCCCGGCGAGCGCCTTGCCGCGTTCGGTCTCGGCGGCGTCCACCGCAGCCTGGGTTGAAACGGCGATATCCGTGATGACTGTGTCGTAGACGGCCGACATCAATGCATCACGATCGGTGAAGCTCTCGTAGAAGTACCTCGCCGCGACACCGGCCTGCTTGCACACTCCTCGGACCGTCAGTTCGGGATCGGTCGACCCCATGAGTTCCAAGCCGGCCTCGATCAGCGTCTCCCGTCGTTGGGCTACGCGCAGCGCGCCGTCGACGCCACCGTACGAACGCGGTTGGTCATTCATGAAGACCATCTTGGCATCTCGGTGTTGATTGAAATCTCGGCGTTGCTTGACATCTCGGCATTTCAGCGTTTCACTCATCTGAGAACGTGCGTTCGCAGATGCGACTTCGAAGGGGTTCTGCCATGACGGTGAGTAGGGATTCGATCGACGGGCGCGGGAAAACGTCGACAAGTGTTGACGCCAAAGCGATCGACATCGACGCGGAAGTCGAAAAGGCGATGTCCGGACTCGGGTTGTTGGCCGCCGGCGCGAACGTCATCATGCAGTTGGCGCGTCCGGCGGTGGGGTACGGCGTGTACGAGAGCAAGGTCGAGACGGGTCGGTTGGACCGACACCCGGTCAAGCGAACCCGGACGACGCTGACGTATCTCGCGGTCGCGAGCCTGGCGACGGACGAAGAAAAGAAGCTGTACCGACGCGCAGTCAACGGCTCGCACAAGCACGTTCGCTCCGACGAGAACAGCGCAGTCGAGTACAACGCATTCGATCCCCAACTGCAATTGTGGGTGGCCGCCTGCCTGTACCGAGGCTTCGAGGACGTGTACAAAATTCTGTACGGCGATCTCGATCCGGTGACCCAGGACGCGTTCTATCAGCGCAGCGCGACCTTCGGTACGACTCTTCAAATGCGCCGCGACATGTGGCCGGCGGACCGGGATGCGTTCGAGGTCTACTGGAACGAGAACCTCGGCAAGGTGGCCATCGACGAGACGATTCGTGAGCATCTGTACGGGATCGCGTCGGCGACATTCACGCCGAAGTTGTTGCATCCCGTGGTCGGCCCGTTCAATCGATTTGTCACCACCGGGTTCCTTCCCCAGGTCTTTCGTGACGAGATGCGGCTCCCGTGGTCAGTGTGTCGGCAGCGTAATTTCGACCGATCCATGCGCGTCGCCGCGCTGGTCAATCGGTTCAGTCCGAAGATTCTGCGGATGTTCCCCTACAACTTCTATCTTTGGGATCTGCGTCGGCGCATCGCCAAGGGAATTCCGTTGGTCTGAACAAACTCTCGGACCTGAAGTGATTGACACCACAGGCAAATTGGACACATACTCAAGATAGTTGAAGTTGACGTCAAGTTTCATCATTCCTGTGGAGGCTGTCAGTGGCGAACATCGAAGGCGTATGTGACCAGCGATTCTCTGGTTTGAAGGAGGCACTGGCACGCAATCTCGATACCGGCGAGGATGTCGGGGCAGCGATAGCACTGACGATCGACGGCGAATCCGTCGTCGACATGTGGGGCGGTTGGGTCGACGTCGAGCACACTGCTCCTTGGGGCCGCGACACCGTCACCAACGTCTGGTCCTGCAGCAAGACCGTGACCGCGCTGGCCGCGCTCATGCTCGTCGACCGCGGCTTGCTGGATCTCGATGCCCCGGTCGCGCAGTACTGGCCCGAGTTCGCCGCAGCAGGCAAGGATCGTATTCAGGTGCGGCAACTGCTCTCGCACACCTCGGGTGTGTCGGGGTGGGATCAACCCTTCACCTTGGAGAACATCTGCGACGACGAGTACGCCACCGCCCGGTTGGCGACCCAGGCCCCCTGGTGGGAGCCGGGTACGGCATCCGGATATCACGCCCTCAACTACGGTCACCTGATCGGTGAGGTCGTCAGGCGCATCGACGGACGAACCCTCGGCCGCTTCATCGACGAGGAAATTGCCGGTCCGCTCGATGCTGATTTCCGCCTGGGCTTGCCGAAGTCCGAGTACGGGCGAGTCTCGAATGTCATTGCACCACCGCCGTTGCCGATCGACATCGCGGCACTCGGGATGGACAGCATCATGGTGAAGACCTTCTCCGCACCGCCGGCCGACGCTACAGGTTCGTGGACCGACGGGTGGCGCGCCGCCGAGATCGGCGCGGCCAACGGTCATTCGAATGCGAGGGCGCTCGCACGCATCCAGTCGGTGATCGCGTGCGGTGGCAAGGTCGGTGACGTCCGTCTGCTGTCGGAGGAGACCATCGACAAGATCTTCGAGGAGCAGTCGTACGGGGTCGACCTCGTCCTCGGTGTGCCGGTTCGATTCGGCGTCGGATTCGGCTTGCCGGCGCCCGAGTCCGTCCCGTTCATTCCGGAGGGGCGAATTTGTTTCTGGGGTGGTTGGGGAGGCTCGCAGATCATCATCGACACCGACAAGCGCATGACGTTTTCGTACGTGATGAACAAGATGGGGCCGGGTCTGCTCGGTTCGGAGCGATCGGCGCAGTACGTATCGGCCGCCTACGACGCGCTGACCTGATCGGCCGTTCCCGAATCCGGCAGAACGGTTTGTTTGTCCGTCGGCGCTGACTATGCTGCCGGATATGCCAGTGTGTTCCGGGGGGAAGTCAGCATGTCCGCTACGTCGAAGTGTGCCCGAAAGTTGCAGACCTGCGCCGGTTGAACTGTGATGAACGGTCTCGTCGAAGTTGTCATGCGCTGGTGGCGGTTGCCGGACCAGTTTCACAGTTTCAGTCGCTACCTCGAGGACCGTGGGTTCTTGGCTTCCTGCCGGGCACTGGTCGGCGGAACCGCGTTCTGGATGGGGTTGGTGTTGCTGTCGGCGCGCTTCAGCGACGTCGGTCCGCAAGGTACGTTCTGGCGAGCAGTAAATCTGACAGTCATTGCGATGTGTGTCGGTGCGGCCCTGATCTGGTGGTTGTTTCCGCCGACGCCGTTGTGGTCGTACACCTTTGTCGTGGGGTCCGACCTGGCGATTGCGGCAGCATCGGCAACCGACTCGGAACCGCTGGGGCGGCTCATCGCGTGTGTCGTTTTTGCGTCGATCGGTGGCTACATTGCGTTCTTCCACAACCCGAAACTGCAAGTCGGTCACCTGATCTTCGCCTCGATCGTCACGGTGCTGTCCGGGTGGACCCTGCTGTTCGGCTCAACAGCCGACGTCGGGTTGGGACTGGCGAAGATCTCGGTTGTGCTGGCTACGATTATCGTGATTCCCGTTGTGTCACAAATGGTTCTGGCGGTCCTGGGTTCGGACGCCACTACCTCCGACATCGACCCGTTGACAGGACTGCTCAACCGTCGCGGACTGGCGCGTCGGGTGAACGACTTGATGGGCGCCCCGGTCACCGAAGCGGACGCACTGCTCGTAGTGGTGATCGACCTCGACCGCTTCAAGACGATCAACGACGTTCACGGCCATGACGTAGGAGACAGCACGATCATGCGAACTGCACTGCGCATCCGTTTGTGGACAACCCAGTCCGCCTTGACAGCTCGTATGGGCGGTGACGAGTTCGTCGTGGTGGAGCGGGTACCGGTCAGCGTGATTTCCAGGCTGGAAGGACAGATTCGCTCCGCGATGGACGGGGCGGCCGATGATCCGCCGACGAGCGCGAGCATCGGAATGGCGGTCCGCACCGCGCCACGGAATTCGGACGAGTCGGTCGACGAAGCCTTCGCCGAACTGTTCCGCGTTGCAGATTCGGCAATGTACGAAGCGAAGCGGGAAGGTGGCAACCAGGTTCGCGCGAGCCTGGTCTGATGTGAGAGTTCAGTCGGTGAAACTCAGACCACGTTCGGCGAGTGCTTCGCGCAGAATCCTCAGTGCCTTGGGCCCCATCCCGTGCAAGGCGCCGAGTTCTTTTTCGGACACGGACGTCAGTTGTGCGAGGTGGGTGTAACCCGCTCCGATCAGCGCGCGCTGTGCCGGAGCGCCCGTTTTCGGGAAGTCGGTTTCCACTGTGTCCGGATCCGGTTCTGTCACTGGCCAACTCCTCCGTGTGGGTTTTCCACAGTTTAGCGAGCGTCGTGAACGATTTCGGGTCTGTCGACTTTGTCGAGCGTTCGCGGAAGTGCGCGAACTGCCACGGCAATGCCGATGATCGCGACAGCGGCGAAGGTGAAGAGGAGCAATTGTGCAGAACGAAGCGTCGACGGTTCGCCGATGTTCACCAGCACTCCGGCCAAAGCTGCGCCGAAGGCGTTGGCGATCAACTGCACGGTGTTGATGGCAGCCGAGGCCCGAGCACCTTCCCCGGGATCGGCGACCGAGGTCATCGCACCGACTGCGAGATGAGGCCAGGCGATGCCGATTCCGACGCCGGCGACCAGCAGTCCGATCACCCACGCGACCATCGCACCCGCGCCGGCGTGCTCGGTGAGAAATGCTGCCATGATGCCCAACCCGATCGCGACGAGGATAGGGCCGCTGACAACGATTCGACGCACGATACGAGGGGTCGTGGCTGAGGCGCTCGGGATTTCGCCGAGAGTCCAGCCCAGAGCGAGTGCGGCGCCGAGGAATCCGGCGGCGAGCGGTGCCAGTCCGGCAAGTCGTTGGCCGAAGAGTGGAATGAATGTCTCGACGGTCGACGCGACGGCGAGGACGACGATGGTCAGGTACACCCATTTGAGAGACGACGCTTTGAACGTCGACGGTGGCAGTACGCCCTGGCCCGAGCGGCGATCTGCGGCGACAAAAGCGATCAGCAGCAGCACAGCGGCGAGGACCATCCCGGCGGTCACTGCGAGGTTGGACAGAATTCCGGCGACGCTGACCAACAATGCTGCCGCGGTCAGCAGCGCCAGTGAGAGGACCGGTACCGGGCTACTGGCGGTGCTGCCCGGTTCATGCGCTGGTAGGGCGCCGGGAACGAGAGCGGCAACTGCAATCGTCGCGACGACCAGAACGCCGAAAGCCCATCGCCAAGCACCGAATTGAGCAAAGACACCGCCGATCGCGGGCCCGGCGAAGGTGCCGACTCCCCACATCGCCGAAACCAGCGCAGCCCCGCGCGTCCACAGATGTTTGGGGAGCGCGGAATTGATGACGGCGTAACCGAGACCGGCCAGCAGGCCACCTCCCGACCCCTGGATTGTGCGGCCGACCAACAGCATTTCCATGGTCGGGCTGACCGCACATACGACGGTGCCGAGCGCGAAGATCGCGAGGCCGATCAGGTAGGCCCCGCGCGGTCCCCTGGCTGCGAGGACGTTGGTGACCAGCATCGAGGAGATGACGGAAGCGATGAGAAAGACCGTTGCGGTCCAGGCGTAGTACTGCTGACCACCGATGTCGTCGATGGCAGTCGGAAGCAGGCTGGTCGTCAGGTAGACGTTGGTCGCATACAGTGCGACGCCGCCTGCGAGGACGGTAGCGGTGCCGAGGTATCGACCGCTCAGGAGCTGTCGCCAGGTTCCGGCGGGAGCATCGGTAGGGGAGTGCATGTTGTCGAAGGTAGAATCTCAAGTGCGCTTCAGGTCAATGTTGCGCAGCCATTGGGAGGCAAAATGATCCGCAAGAGTGACGAACTTCTCTCGATCGGTGAGGTCTCGGCGCGAACCGGCGTCGCCGTGTCGGCGGTGCGTTACTACGAAACACTCGGTTTGGTTCCTGCGGAGCGGACGGCGGGAAACATGAGGAAGTTTCCGCGTCACTCGATCCGGCGGGTGTCGTTGATCCAGTTGGCAGTCAGGTTCGGGATACCTTTGGCCGAAGTTGCCGAGGTCTTCGAGTCGTTGCCGCAGGGGCGAACTCCGACGAAGAAGGACTGGCGCAAGATTTCGACCGAGTGGAATCAGCGCCTCGAGGATCGCAAGCAGGCCATCGCGCGAATGCAGGACGAACTGACGGGCTGCATCGGCTGCGGGTGTCTGTCACTCAAGACGTGCAACCTGCTCAACCCTGGAGACGAACTGGGCCGGGAGGGTCCCGGCGCCAGACGTCTCTGAAACTTCTGCCGGTCAGACCCTTTCGCGTGGCCGGGACTGCGCATTCCACCGACCACCGCGACGCTCGATCTCGATGGGGTGCGAGAAGCACTCGCTGATGTTCTGGGTGGTGATCACTTTGTCGGCGAGCCCGCCGGCGGTCACGACGCCGTCCTTGATCAGGAGAGCGTGCGTCGTGGTGCTCGGAATCTCTTCGATGTGATGCGTCACGAGGATGCTGGCAAGAGACGGGTTCTGATTGCGGAGGTCGTCCAGGGCCGTCAAGAGTTGTTCGCGTGCAGCCAGATCCAGCCCGGTCGCCGGCTCGTCGAGCAGTAGCAGACGTGGTTCGACCATGAGTGCTCGGGCGATCAGGGCTCGTCCCCGTTCACCTTGGGACAGGTTGGGCCACAGTGCGTCCGAACGCGGGCGCATGCCGAGGAGATCGATCAGCGCGTCGGCATGAGCTTCTTGTTCCGGAGTCGGTGACCACCGCGGCATCACCTCCGTGGTGTTGGTGAGACCGGTGATCACGACGTTGCGGACGGTGATCGGAATTCCGATCGTGTGACGAGGGTTCACGTGCCCGATGTCCATCCGCAGTTCCCTCATGTCGACGCGGCCCAACTTGTGGCCGAGGACGTAAACGGAACCGTGAGTCGGGTGGGCGGTTGCTCCGAGCAGGCTCAGAAGCGTGCTCTTGCCCGCGCCGTTCGCGCCGAGGAGGACCCAGTGTTGTCCGGGTTCGATCGAAATGTTGATGTCTTTCAACAAGTATCGGCCGTCGCGGACGAGATCCACGTGTTCGGTCGACAGAACTGTGCCGGTGGGGTGTTGCACGAAAACTAACCTCTCTTAGGCGTCGAGCACACGCAGTCGTCGTAGGACGGTGTCGATGTTCGCTCGGGTTGCCGCTACCGCGGCTTCGGGGTCGGCGTCTTGAAGTGCCTCGACCAATTGATCATGGGCATGTGAGGTGTCGGGGACGCCGGCCTCGTGGGCCATCATCTCGACGAGGGATTCACGAAGGAGCGGACGCACCGACGTGAACAGTGAGAGCAGGACCGCATTTCCGGAGAGGCGGACAACTTCCGTGTGAAAGTCGAGGTCGACGTCGACGAACTTTTCGACATCACCTTCGAAATGGCTGTGTCGCATGGTCAATCGTCGCCTCAGGCCGTCGAGGTCCTCGGGTTGCACCCGCTCCGCAGCCAGCCTGGCGGCCTCGATTTCGAGTGCGCGACGCACTTCGAATACCTCCAGGATGCGTGAGCGTCGCAGAAGCTTCGTGAATTCGTCGACGTGCTCGAGTTCGGACGCGGCCGCCACGAAGGTTCCGACGCCGTGCCGAACCTCGAGAAGTCCGTCGCGAGCGAGGAGACGGATGGCCTCGCGAATCGAGGAGCGTCCGACGCCGAGTTCGACGGCGAGGGCCGCCTCGCTCGGTATGCGCTCGGACGGCGCCCACGTTCCATGCATGATTCGCCCGCGCAGCAACTGTTCGAGTTGCGGTACCAGCGGACCACTGCGAAGTGTGAATCCTGTGTGGTCGTCGGACACGGCTTGCCTCTCGGGTGGGTACCGAAAGAGTAACAACTCATCAGACGTCTGAGGACTCGGGTGGCCGGTGTGTCGCCGCAGTGTTCACACGGTCGAAGCGTGTCAGTTGCGGGTGACGCCGAGGAGCAGTGCGATCAGGTCGAGGGCCGTCTCGATCTCGGCCTTTTCTCGGCCGAGCAGGGGGGCGTAGAGGTGCACGTCGCAGATACGAACGAGGGCTTCGCCCAGCACCTGTGGCGAAAGTGTGATGGTCAACTGGCCCGCGTCGACCTGGGACTGCAGTATCTCGGCGGTGATGGAGGCGGAGATCGACTCGATCGAACCGGGCATCATCGCGAGCTTGATGAACACCAGGGGTTCACGTTTGGTCAGCGCGCGCAGTTCGGTCGATGATTCCACCGAGCGCATGACGCGGCCGAAGACGTCGAGGATGTACTCCGGACCTTGCCCCGACGCCTGTGACATCGCTTTGCGGTATGTCCGTTCGGTCGCTTCGGCCAGCACTGTTCCGAGCAGTTCGTCGCGGTTGCCGACCCAGCGGTAGAGCGTCGCGCGGCCTACCCCGAGACGGTCGGCGAGCAGTGACATGTCGAGTGGTTCCTCCGCGAGGTACATGCTCGCGGCGGTGTCGATCGCGCGTCGGCGTTCGAGGTCGGTAGGCATCGGGACATTCTCTCCGGTTGTCCGGTACTGCACAATTTCGGCGGTCGAACAGAGGTGGGTTTCGGGTGGATCGAGCCTATTGACGAACCAGGCGACGTGAGACACACTAGCTCATTGTCTCATGTTAGTGATGGCGATCACAGTCAGGGGTTCGATCGATGAGTTCAGTACAAACCGTTCGTGGGCCGGTGGACACAGCCGATCTGGGAAAGGTGTTGATGCACGAGCATGTCTTCGTTCTGGGTGAGGAGATGCGTCAGAACTATCCCGACTACCCGGAGCCTTGGGACGAGGAGGCTCGAGTAGCCGATGCAGTGACCAAGCTGTCCGAGCTGAAGTCACGAGGGATCAGCACGATCGTCGATCCCACGGTCATCGGACTCGGTCGCTACATTCCGCGTATCGCTCGGATCAACGAGCAGGTCGACCTCAATATCATCGTCGCGACCGGCGTCTACACGTACAACGACATTCCGTTCCAATTCCATTACACCGGACCAGGTTTGCTGTTCGACGTTCGCGAGCCGATGGTCGATCTGTTCGTGAAGGACATCAAGGACGGCATTGCCGGCACCGACATCCGCGCGTCGTTCCTCAAGTGCGCCATCGAAGAACCTGGTCTGACTCCCGGCGTCGAGCGGGTGATGCGAGCGGTCGGTCAGGCACAGGTCGAAACCGGGGTACCGATCACGGTTCACACGAACCCGCATACGGAATCGGGCCTCGTTGCGCAGAAGGTTCTGGCCGAGGAAGGTGCAGATCTGAGCAAGGTAGTCATCGGGCATTCGGGTGATTCGACCGACCTCGACTACCTGTGCGCTCTCGCCGATGCCGGCTCGCTACTCGGGATGGACCGCTTCGGTCTCGATGTTCTGCTCCCGTTCGAGGAGCGGGTGAACACCGTCGTGGAACTGGCTCGTCGTGGCTATGCCGAGAAAATGGTTCTGGCACATGACGCCTCGTGCTTCATCGACTGGTTCTCCAGTGAAGCAAAGGCGGCCGCGGTACCGAACTGGAACTTCACCCATATCAGTGATCAGGTCATCCCCACTCTGCTCGAACGTGGCGTCACCGAGGACCAGATCAACATCATGCTGGTGGACAACCCACGTCGGTACTTCGAGAGCTGAGTTATGACCAACGTGTACGAGAGCGAGCCCTGGCTCGCCAATTACGACGCTGACACTCCGCCGAACGTAGACATCGAGCACGTCAACGCCCTCGAGATGTTTCGTGCATCGCTGGAGCGCGATCGCAACGCCCCGATCATCCGGTACTTCGACAGGTCTGTCAGCTTTGCCGAACTCGACGAGATGTCGGACGCGCTTGCCGTAGCCCTAGCCGAGGACGGAATCGGGTTCGCAGACAGAGTTTCCTTTGTCCTGCAGAATGTTCCGCAGTTCGTGATCGCCACGGTCGCGGTGTGGAAACTCGGCGCCGTCGTCGTTCCGGTCAATCCGATGTACAGGGACCGTGAACTGTCCACCGTTCTCATCGACAGCGGCGCGGTAGCGGTCATCTGTCTGGAGTCTTCGGCCCAGACGGTTGCGACTGCGTCTGCGGGCACCGAAGTGCGACGGGTCATCACTACGTCCGAACTGGATCTTCAGTCGCGCGACGACGAGCGGATCTTCGGTTCGGCGTCCAGGATTCGCCACGATGGATTTCCGGACCTACTGGAATTGATCGAGGCTCATCGAGGGCAGAAGCCCGGGCGGGTCGAGCTCGGACCGGAAGACCTCGCCTACCTTCCCTATACGTCGGGAACAACCGGCCCGCCGAAAGGTTCGATGAACACGCACGCGAATGTCGTGTTCGCGGCACAGATCTATCGGGACTGGTTGGGACTGCGACCAGGCGGCGCGATGTTCGCGGTGGCGCCACTGTTTCATATCACCGGATTGATCGGGCACGTTGCAGCTCCACTCCTGGCCGGTGCGCCCACGATTCTGACCTGCCGATTCCATCCTATTGTTGCAGCGGAATCGATTTCGGAGCATCGGGCCACCGCGATCATCGGTGCGATCACCGTGTTCATCGCGTGGACGGACAGCGTCGCAGTCTCGAAGGAATCGCTGAGCACTCTCGAGTCGGTGTACTCGGGTGGCGCGCCGATTCCGCACGCGGCGTTGGAAGCGTTCCGATCGAAGTTCGGTCACTACATTCACAACGGTTACGGGCTGACCGAGACGAACAGCCCGGCAATCGTGGTACCGAATTCTCGTGAAGCGCCGGTGGATCCGGCGTCGGGAGCGGTCGCCGTCGGTGTGCCGGTATCGAATACGTACGCGGAGGTCGTAGACGAGAACGACAAGCCGGTACAGATCGGTGAGTACGGCGAGATCGTGGTCTCCGGTCCACAGGTCGCACTCGGTTACTGGAACAAGCCGGAGGAAACCGCACATGCCATGCCGGGCGGGCGTTTTCACACCGGCGACATCGGATTCATGGACGGCGACGGCTGGTTCTACATCGTCGACCGGATGAAAGATCAGATCAATGCCTCGGGCTTCAAAGTGTGGCCGCGCGAAGTGGAAGATGTTCTCTACGAACACCCTGCCGTGCGGGAAGCAGCCGTCGTCGGTGTCATGGACCCGTATCGCGGCGAAACTGTGAAGGCCTTCGTGTCATTCAAAGACGGGGCCGAGGCGACCACCGAGGATCTGGTCGAATTCTGCAAGGAAAAGCTTGCAGCATACAAGTATCCGCGCATCGTCGAGATCATGGATGACCTACCGAAAACGGTGAGCGGCAAGATTCTTCGTCGCGAGCTGAGGGTTCCGAACTAGATCTACCTGACAAACGAATTGCCGGCCGCCGTCAAGGTGAGTCGGCCATTCGTCGTGGTTGCTGCCGGGAATCGGTAGGGGATTAAGTCCCTTATGCGGCAATGTATTTCAGTGATTGACATCACTCTTTTTGTATCGCAGACTGATCGCAACGCCACAGAGTTGAAGTTGGTGTCAGTTTCTACTTCTGGCTCCGATTCGACTTCTCAACTCCCGGCGCGACGAGCGTCCGACCCATCGAGGAGTAACCCATGACGAGATCGGCAGTGGATTCGAGCACGCAGGCAGGGGGCCTGTCCGATCAGGAACGGAAGAAGAAGAAGGCGCACCGCAAACTTCTAGGCGCGGGACTGCTCGGCAGTTCCATCGAGTGGTACGACTTCTTCTTGTACGGAACGGCTGCAGCACTGGTCTTTCCGCATGTGTTCTTTCCCGATTCATCCGCGCTGATGGGCACACTGCTCTCGTTCAGTACGTTCTGGGCCGGGTTCGTAGCTCGTCCCATCGGCGGGTTGGTCGCTGGGCATTACGGTGACAAGTACGGACGCAAGCCCGCCGTCGTCACCTGCCTTTTGCTGATGGCTGTCGCGACGTTCCTGATCGGCGCGATTCCGAGTGCTTCGGCAATCGGCGTAGTCGCTCCGATTCTCCTCGTGACACTGCGATTCATCCAAGGTCTCGCCTGCGGCGGCCAGTGGGGCGGAATCGTCCTTCTCCTCACCGAATCCGCGAGTCCCAAGAAGCGCGGATTCTCAGGCACTTTCGGTCAGATGGGTGTTTCGTTCGGTGTAGTGCTTGGCAACCTGGTCTTCCTCGTCGCGACCGCGACCATTTCCAACGAAGCATTCCTGAGCTGGGGTTGGCGGGTTCCGTTCTTCGCCAGCGCGCTGCTCTTCCCCGTTGTTCTGTACATCCAGACGAAGGTCGAGGACACGCCGGAATTCCTCGAGCTGCAGGAAGACGCCAAGAAGAATCAAAAGGACGTGGTCGTTCAGGCTCCGTTGGCCCAGGCGCTCAAGGATCACTGGCGCAAGATCCTGCTCGGCTGCGGACTGCTCGCTGCCACCAATGCGCTGTTCTACATCAGCATCGCCGGCGTGCTCAGCTACGGCACAACCGAACTGGGGTTGAAGCGGAACTCGCTGCTCATCATCTCGCTCCTGAGTGCGTTGCTGACCGTCGGAGTGGTGCTGTGGTCCGGGAAGATGTCCGACAAGATCGGTCGTCGTCCGATGATCCTGATCGGCGCCGCGGCGATCGTGGTCTGGGCGTTCCCGTACTTCTGGTTGATCAACACCAAGTCCCTGCCGCTGTTCTTCATCGCGGTGACAGTCGGCAGCGTGTTCCAGTCGATGACCTACGGGCCGATCGCTGCGTACATGGGTGAGCTGTTCGCGCCCAACGTGCGTTACTCGGCAGCATCGTTGGCGTACCAGCTGGCGGCGATCACGGTCAGCGGCGGCACTCCGTTCATCATGACGGCACTCATCGCGAAGACCGGGACCACTACATGGGTTGCCGTGTTCGTAGCCCTCATGGGCTTGGTGACCTTCTTCAGTGCCTGGGTGCTGAAAGAGACCAACCCGAAGGAAGTTCGGGACGATCCGAACGCAATTCCGGGCGCGCACCTGTACGCCAAGTAACTCTTTCGGTTTCGAGCAGACGCCCGCTATCGGTCACCGGTAGCGGGCGTCTGACGTATAACTGGAGCATGGCTGCAGCGCGCACAGGCTCCGAAGATGCTTCGTCGACAGTGTCACGGGAACTCCCCTCCACTCAGCGTGGTTTGCGTACGCGTCGAGCGTTGATCGATGCGGCCCGCACGGTCTTCGAACGGTCCGGCTATCTGGACTCGCGGCTGATCGACATCACGGTGGAGGCGCAGTGCTCGGCCGGTACCTTCTACACATACTTTGCGAGCAAGGAAGAGATCTTCGCAGCAGTGATGGAGTTGGCTCGCGAAGACATGATGCATCCGGGTATGCCGCACACTCCGAAAGGCGCGGATCCTGCTGAGGTCATCGCGGCGAGTAACCGCGCGTACCTCGAGGCGTACCGACGGAACGCGAAGCTGATGGGGCTGCTCGAGCAAGTCGCAAGTATCGATCCGGAGTTCCGGGTTCTCCGCCTCGAGCGCGCTGACGCGTTTGTACGTCGCAACGCCCGCAGCATCGAGAAGCTGCAGAAAGCCGGTCTGGCGGACGCGAACCTGGATCCGCTGCTGACCTCTCGCGCGCTCTCCGGAATGATCAGTCGACTTGCGTTCGGTTACTTCGTGTCCCGCGGTGGCGCGGACGGCGCCGCCGGAGTGACCTTCGACGGTCTGCTCGATACGGTCAACCGGTTGTGGATCAACACTTTACAATTCTCGCTGCATCAAAATTGATGTTGACGCCGAGTTCATGTTTGGTGTCTGATGGAGTAATGACACTCACGCGTACGGCAGTGCTCGTCGATTTCGGTGGAGTTCTCACCTCCAGTGTTCTGCAGGCCTTCGCGGACTTCGGAGCCTCGCTTGGCGGTGACCCGCGACTTCCGTTGACCCTGCTCTCCCGCGACGACGTCTCGAAGAGGCTGCTCGCCGATCATGAATCAGGAAAGATCGACCAGGAAGCATTCGAGGCCGGATTCGGGGAACGTCTACGTGCGCACGGCGCCTTCGTCGACAGCGTGGGGTTGGTCGACCGGATGCAGGCCGGGCTGATTCGGGATGAGGAGATGGTGCGTCTGCTCGCAGACGTGCGGGCGGCGGGACACCCTGTTGCGCTCGTGTCCAACGCTTTCGGGCGTGATTGTTATGCGGGATTTGTCCTCGAAGACCTGGCTGACGAGGTGGTGATCTCGTCGGAAGTCGGGATTCGCAAGCCCTCTCGTCAGATCTACACAATCGCGTGCGAGCGCCTGGGTGTCGCCCCCGAAGATGCCGTGATGATCGACGATCTGCAACAGAACCTCGACGGAGCGGCCCGGTTGGGGATTGCGGGCATTCTCCACACCGACGCGGAAAGTACTCGCAGGCAATTGGAATCGACGTTCGGACTACTGCCCACGCAGTGAAACTGTAGGTTGCTCGGTAATACTCGAATACTGCTGGAACACTTTTGGAGGAATGAATGATTGCTGTCATCGCGGATATCACCGTCAAGGACGGAAGCGGCGAGCAGTTCGAAGCCGTGGTCGCCGAACTCGCCGAAAAGGTGCGCACGGAAGAGCCCGGAACGGTTCTGTATCAACTGATCCGCTCGAAGACGGACACGAACTCCTACAAGTTCATGGAGCTGTATCAGGACGGCGCTGCCATCAAGGCGCACGGAACGTCCGAGCATTTCCAGGCTGCCGGAAAGGCGATGGCACCCTTCCTGGCTGGTGCCCCGCAGATCGAGTACTTCGACGCTCTCTGAGCGCATGGACAGGGCTCTCTGAGCGCATGGACAGGTGAGCCCCGGCGAATCTCGCCGGGGCTCACCTGTGTTTTCAGTTCTGCTTCTGGGCGAGGAGTTCGGACCGGTCGATCGATCGCTTGAGGATCTTTCCCGTGGAACCCTTGGGGAG